>JAURUC010000001.1:1530000-1856250 GCA_030803735.1 Actinopolyspora lacussalsi
TGGACAGGACCTTCTTGACCAGCCGCTTGCGCATCATCTGGATCTGGCGGTCCTGCTGCAGGATCTCCCGCGACACGTTGAGGGAGAGGTCCTGCGCGTCCACCACACCCTTGACGAAGCGCAGGTACTCCGGCAGGAGCTCCTCGCAGTCGTCCATGATGAACACGCGCTTGACGTAGAGCTGGACGCCGCGCTTGTGGTCCCGGGTGAAGAGGTCGAAGGGAGCGACCGAGGGGACGAACAGCAGCGCCTGGTACTCGATCGTGCCCTCGGCCCGCAGGTGGATCGTCTCGAGCGGGTCGTTCCAGTCGTGGCTGATGTGTTTGTAGAACTCGCGGTACTCCTCCTCGTCGACCTCCTCCTTGGGGCGCGCCCAGAGCGCCTTCATCGAGTTGATCGTCTCGACCTGCCGCGTGGTCTCGCCCTCGGAGTCGGTGTGCTCGACCTCCATACGGATGGGCCACGAGATGAAGTCGGAGTAGCGTTTGATTATGCCGGTGATCGTCGTGCTGTCGGTGTAGTCGAGCAGGCTGTCTTCCTGGTCCTCGGCCTTCAGGTGCAGCGTCACCGCCGTCCCCTGCGGGGCCTCCTCGACCGTCTCGAGGGTGTAGGTGCCCTCACCGGTCGAGTCCCACCGGGTGCCGGTGCTCTCACCCGCCCGACGGGTCAGCAGCGTCACCCGGTCGGCGACCATGAAGCTGGCGTAGAACCCGAGTCCGAACTGACCGATCAGCTCCTGCGCGGCAGCGCCGTCCTGCGTCTCCTTCAGCTGCTGCAGCAGCTCCGCCGTGCCCGACTTGGCGATCGTGCCGATGAGGTCCTGGACCTCGTCCCGCGACATGCCGATGCCGTTGTCGCGCACCGTCAGCGTGCGGTGCTCCTTGTCGGCCTCGATCAGGATGTGCGGGTCGGAGGTGTCCACCTCCAGGTCCTTGTCGCGGAAGGACTCCAGCCGCACCTTGTCGAGCGCGTCCGAGGCGTTGGAAACGAGCTCGCGCAGGAACGTGTCCTTGTTCGAATATATGGCGTGGACCATCAACTGCAACAATTTGCGGGATTCCGCCTGGAATTCGAACGTTTCCGCCTGTGTACTCACTGATCCCCTTTCCCGAAATCACTGTTCCCGCGCGTCGCTTCGGAGAACGACACCGGTACGGCCGAATTATAGGAGGTCGCGCGACCGCCACGGTCATCCCGCCGCGAGACCTGTTACAACGCGTCGCGGCCGGCCACGACAGTCACAGCGGACCCGCCCGAACACTCCGAGTGGCCCCAGAGCTCCGCCGAGAGTCCGATACGCGGCTTCTCACCCGCCGGCGAACGCGGCTGTTACGGCTGACGACGGAATGTGGTGCACGCTTAACTCCCGACGTCGCAACGATGCTCGGAGTGAGGTTTCCCAGCGGTCACCGGAGATCCGCTCGGACGCAGCCGATCACGCCTGGTTCGCTGGTGCCAAAGGCCGCGCTCGCTGACTCCTCTGCCCCACCCGTGGCTACTCAGCGGGAGGTGCGGCGGACGCCGTTGGCAGTGCTGTGCACGGCTGTGGTTGCTCCTGTCGGACACGCCGAGCCCCACCGCCCCCTGGCCGTGAGCTCACCCGCTGTTTCGGATCCTGCCCCTCGAACCCGATGGTGATCGACGGTGGCGGGGCGCGGGCAACCGAGGACAAGGTTTTCCAGCACAACGGCCCGGGAACCATGCTGATCAACGATTTCCGGGTCGAGAACTCCGGCACGCTCTACCGGTCCTGCGGCAACCGCACCGGGCAGTACGAGCGCCACGCGATCACCAACGACATCACGGCCGCCGCACCGGGCGGGAAACTGACCGGATTCAATGTCGAATACGGCGACAGCGGCGCATTGTCAGACATCACGGTCGTCGGTGACTCCGAGAGGGACATCCGCGTCTCGTACGAAGGCAACGAGACCGGGGCCGAACCCGAGCAGCCAATCCCATAAGACACCCCGCACGAGACCGGAAACGAATAGATCCAACCCCTCGGTCCAGCTACAGGCCGCGAATCCCCGAGAGCTCCGAGCCGAAGAGGCCATTCACGTGACCCGCGAGCGCGCTCTCGCCCAACGCCTCGGACAGGGCCTGTGCGGGGGCCAGGTCCCGGCCCCGACGAAAACCGGCGGCGAAGTTCCCGGCATCCGTCCCCAGCCGTGCCGTCAGCGTGATCCGCTCCACGTCCCCCCGCTCACCAGGTGGGAGCGGAGCGCCTGCCGTCTCGCGCGCTGCCTCGGCGGAGCCGAGCAACAACGCGGCGCCTCTCCACTCCTCGGCGGCGGCCACCGCACCCGCGACGCCTTCCACCACCAGCGCGATCGCTCGGAGATCCCTGCCCGCGACGCCGAGCCCCTCCAGGTGATAGCGCAACGCCGTGGGGGCGTCGCCGCGCTGCTCGGCCACGAAGCCGAGTTCGGCGAGGATCAGCGCGACACCCGGATCACCGTCCGTGCGGCGGCACCAGTCGAGCCATCGCGACAGGTGCTTCTCCGCGGTATCGAGGTCGTTCTCCCTGCGTGCCCCCATACCCAACCCCACCTCGGCGAACTGCTCCCCGAAGGGGAAACCCTGCTCGGCGGCCGAGCGCATCGCTCGTTCGTGCAGCTCCCGGGCCCGCGGGTAGTCGCCTTGCAACAGCGCGACCCGTCCCAGCCCGGACAGTTTCAACGCCACGTCCGTCCACAAACCGAGTGACGTGGCGATGTGCAGTCCCTCGCTGTACAGCCCGGCCGACCGCTCGTAATCGCCGCTGATCTCAGCGAGCTGAGCCAGCACGTTGCCTGCCTGTAGCTGTCCCCAGGCGTCCCCTAGTGCGTGGTACGCGGCGGCGCTCTCGGCACCATCGCGTTGAGCAGTACTCAGATCGCCGCTGATGAGTGCCTGGGTGGCACGCGCGCTGAGCGCCGCGGCGACGCCCCACCGATCTCCAGCGGCACGAAGGTCCTCCAACGCCCGATCGATCCGGGCCTCACTCCGTTGCCGGTCGCCGAAGCCGAGCTGGGCGAATCTCAGGAACCATCGCGCGGTGGCTCTGCGCAGCGGGTCCTCGATCCGTGTGCTCAACTCCCACGTTCGGTCGCACTCGACCAGCGGGGACTCGCCCTCATCGGCGCGGAACGCGAAACCGGCCCGCCAGCAGAGCGCGGCAAGACGGTTATCGGCCGTGCTGTCCCCCACGATCGTGAGGGCCGCGGAGCAGGATCGACTTCCTTCACCCGATTGGCCACGCAGCAACCAGTACCACGCCAACGCGTTCACGAGTCGCAGTCCCAGCTCGGCGAGCTCGTACCGGACGGCGACATCCAGTGCGTTGCGGAGGTTGGCCGCCTCCGCGTCCAAGCGCTCCAACCAGCTTCGCTGGTTCGGCCCGCGCAGCTGCGGTACGGCCCGTTCGGCGAGATCGGTGTAGTAACACACGTAACGGGTCTGAACCCGTGCGTGCTCACCGGACTCGCGCAGGCGCTCGGCACAATAGGCCGAAATGGACTCGAGCAAGTGGAACCGCCGTCCATTGGTGCCGTCCGAAGCCGCGACCAGGGACCGGTCCACCAAACGAGCGACCAGATCGAGAATTCGCGAAGTGTCGATTCCCTCGTCCGCACACGTTTGTTCGGCCGCACCGAGGGTGAAACCGCCGATGTGGGGGACGAGTCGACACAGCACGGACCGTTCGGAAGCGCTCAGGAGGCTCCAGCTCCAGTCGATCGTCGCCCGCAGGGTCTGCTGCCGCGCGGGCGCGCCGCGATATCCGACGGTGAGCAGTTCGAACCGATTCGCCAACCGCGCCGCCACCTCGCGGGTGCCCAGTGCCCGTACTCTGGTCGCGGCCAGCTCGAGAGACAGCGGGACCCCGTCCAGTTGCTCGCAGATGGCGAGCACCTCTCGCATGTTGGACCGGTCGAGCCGGAAGCCGGGAGAGGCCGCGCTCGCCTTCGTCACGAACAGCTCGACCGCACTCGCCTCCTCCATCCTTTCCGGACCATCCGGGACCACTAGTGGTGGGACGTTGTGCAGCTGTTCGCCGACGACACCGAGCGCCTCCTGACTCGTCGCGAGCACTCGCAGACCGGGTGCCGCCTTCAACAGCTTCTCGACCAGCTTGGCGACCGGTTCGACCAGGTGTTCACAGTTGTCCAGGATGAGAAGCAACCGCTTGGTACGCAGAGCGTCCCTCAACCGCTCGGACAGCGGAGTCGGGAATCCACCACCGGGTCCGCCGCTCGAAGTGGCCTCGCCACGTATCTCCAGGGTGCTCGCGACCTGGTTGACGACGGCGTCGTAGAGTTCGGCCTCGTCCACCTCTCCCGGCGGGGCCAGCGGTGCCAGTTCCACCAGCCACACCCCGTCCACGAAGGTCTCGGTCAGAGTCGTGGCCAGCTCCAGGGCTAGTCTCGTCTTCCCCACTCCGCCGGTGCCGGTCAGGGTGACCAGTCGGTTTCCGTCCAGCAGCTCACGAAGCTCCGCTACGACGGCGTCCCGACCGATCAGCGGGGTGAGCAAGGAGGGGAGGTTGCCCGGTGTGGAGACCGCCGCCTTGTCCGAGGACGGCGGCACGGGATCGAGACTGGTGGACCGCTGCAGGATCGCCTGACGAAGCGCCACCAGCTCGTTGTTCGGTTCGACCCCGAGATTCTCGCCGAGGTAGCTCCGAAACTCGTCGAAGGTCTGCAACGCCTCGCTCGACCTACCGGCACGGTGAAGTGCGCGCATGCGCAGCCCTCGCAACCGCTCCCGTAGCGGATACCTGGCAGTCAGGTCCGCCAGGTCACCCACGAGCACTCGGTCCTCGCCCAGTTCCAGCAGCACTTCGGCGTGGTCCTCCGCCGCCGCGATCCATTGCTCCTCGAAACGAGTGATCGCCGCACTCGCGAACTCCTCGTCCCTGAAATCCGCGAGTGCCGGGCCGCGCCAGAGTCCGAGGGCGTCGGCGAGCGCGTCGGCGCGCGCCCGGGGGCCTTCGGTGTGCCGGGAGCCGGTGATGAGGCGCTGAAACCGTCTCGCGTCCACTTCGGCATCCTCGACGCGGAGCAGGTATCCGGGCGCGGAGTACTCGACGAGGGTCGCCGCGCCGGATTCCGCACCGTCCAAGGTCCGTCGCAACTGCCACACCTTCGTCTGCAGGGCTGCCGTGGGATTTCGCGGCAGCTCCTCACTCCAGAGAATGTGACACAACCGTTCGGCGGAGACGAGCTGACCATCATGGACCAACAAGGTTGCCAGTAGCACTCGCACTTTGGACTCGGGGACCGTGACCGGCAGGCCGTCCGCCGTCCACACGGCCAGAGGTCCGAGGATTCCGAATCGCATACCGCCAGACTATCCGCGCGGCCGGATCCTTCCGGAAGGATTCGCGACGGTTCCTGCGGGCTCATTCTTCCGGGGCTGTATACCTCCGTTCGGCCCCATGGGATTCCCCATGTCGTCCTGTCCGGAACGGTCCGGCTCGCGGGCAGTGGACGTGAGCGGATCGAGAGTGACTCCTGAGCGGGCTACGCCAGCGTGAGCGGTACAGCATCCTCGGATGGTGCGGACCAAGCGATGGTGGCTGCCGAACAAGACAGCAGAAGAAGCGGAACGACCCTGGAACGGTCGCCGCGAAGGAGGAACACAGCAATGACTGCGGCCAACCGCGAGCCGGTCACGATCCTTGGGCTCGGTCCGATGGGCCAGGCTCTAGCCGGAGCGTTCCTGCACAACGGCCACCCCACCACGGTGTGGAACCGGACGGCGTCGAAAGCGGATGCCCTGGTGACGGAGGGAGTCAACCGGTCGGAGACGGTCGTCGACGCGGTCGCGGCGAGTGATCTCGTCATCGCCTGCGTGATCGACTACGACGCGGTGCGGGCGATCGTCGAGCCTGCTGCCACCGCGCTGAAAGGCAAGACGCTGGTGAACCTGACCGCCGACTCGCCCGCACGGGCCCGCGAGATGGCCGACTGGGCGGCCGAGCACGGCATCGAATACCTGGACGGGGCGATCATGACTCCGGCACCGACCATCGGGGGAGCAGCGGCCGTCGTTCTCTACGCCGGTTCGCAGGCTCTCTACGAGTCCCACGAACCGACGCTGTCCAACCTGGGCGGAACGGCCGCGCACCTGGGCACGGATCCGGGCAGGGCAGCGGCGCACGACGTTTCCCTGCTGGACATGTTCTGGACCGGCATGGCAGGCATGGTGCACGGTTTCGCACTGGCCAAGGCCGAAGGGATCGAAGCGGTCGACCTTGCACCCTACGCCAAGGGCATCGTCAACCTACTGCCCGACATCATGTCCGACTTCGCCGAACGAATCGACGAGGACCGCTTCACCGGAGACATCTCCAACATACAGTCCGCCGCAGCGGGCATGGACCACATCATCCACGCGGCCCACAACCGCGACATCGAGACCGGTGTGCTCAACGCGGCCACGGCGCTGGCGAAACGGGCCACGGAGGCCGGGTACGGTGCGGAGAGCTTCGCTCGACTCTCCCAGGTTCTCCGCGGCGCGTAATCAACGGCCGCACGGATGAGTTCCGACCATCCGTCAACCGGGATCGCCGCCGCGAAATCGTTCTCCGGCGAGTGGTGGGAACAACCACCACTCGCCGGTACTTTACTGCCCTGCCGTGGTATTTCCCACCGGAGAAACCTGTCGATGACGGAGAACAATCGGCTACCCGTGACAGTTCTGGGGATCGGCATGATGGGCACCGCTTTGGCCGGTGCGTTTCTGAATAATGGCAACCGGACGATCGTCTGGGACCGTTCCGCGAATAAAGCCGATTCCCTGATCGCTGAGAGCCCGCTTCGGAACTCAATCTCGATTCTGAGGCGGATCCGCCGGTGCCAGGGATCAACGCGCGGCTGTCGTGGGTATTGGCCGCCGAGACTCCACCGACCCAGGGATGCCGCCCCGTTCGAACGGCCAAGCAAGGAGTCAGTGCCTTACGATCTTTCTCGCCGTCCCCTGTCCGAGCGGCTCGAGCGCTACGGAAGCGGACCGAGTCCGGTGACGGCGAATTTCGACCGCGATGCGTTCGCAGCGAAACAGCCGTAACACTCCGGTGCCACCCCGGAACTACGCCGGGATCTCGTGGGGAAGGACCATTCATCCACAATCGCACCTCCCGCACCTCCGCGGCCGACGACGAGCGGCGGCGTGCTACGGGGCGCACGACAGGACGCGGTTCCCGACTCTCCCTTGTGAATATGATCCGTGGTTTTACTGCTACGCAACGGGCAGAGAGGCATTGGGGCCGGTATAGCAATCGACCATGGGTGACTACCAACACAGCGCCACCGTGCGCACCGACGCCGCGTCCTTGTTCGAATACCTAGCCGACACGAACCGATTGCCCGACTACTTCGAGGGAATGGTCTCCGTCGAGTCCACCGGGCAACACACCGTGCACACGGTGGCCCGGGTCGAGAGGCAACGCCGCGAGGGCACTCCGGTTGTCCGCACCGGCTCCTCGCTGCCGCCGTGTCAGGAGAGCTCGCCGCCATTCGGAGTGCGGTCTCACAGCGTGCGGCGCGGCCTGTCGGATACCGGCCACACGGCGGGAAGATCGGGCGGCACTTCGGGAAACCACTTGCCGTAGTAGTCGGGATCCTTGCGCACCAGCGCCGATTGGTGGGCGCGGTGAAACACCGGATCACCGAGCCACGGTGGCAACTCCCCCGCCCCGGCCAGCGACTCCTGCGTGCGCACGCTGTCCAGCCCGAGACCGCTGACCAGGTCCGCTCGCAGCGACGAGGCGCAGGTGTCGGCTCGCCCGGTCGAGCACCAGACCCGGCAGATCTCGAGACCGTAGCGGGTCAGTGCCTCCTCGTACCCGGCCCACATGCTCGCGGCGGGGTGGTGACGCCAACCGTAGTGGGCGACGGTCAGAGCCCGCAGCACCTGCAACGCCTCCACTCGCTGCTTGCCCAGCCGTCGGGAATCGAGCACTCGCGCGACCGACGCGAACTCCGAGCAGGGAAGGAACGTCTGCACGGCAGTCCTTTCCGGAGAAGGATCCACGAACGAGGCCCCACCGCAAGCTTGCACCAGCGCACGGCAGGAGAACCACGGCTGTCGCTCACACCGCGGAGCGCGAACCCCGATGGGGGAGGACGGTGGAGTCATCCGCGTGAGGTCCCGGCGAGGGAGGGCGTGATGCGAGACGAGCGGGCGACCACCACCGCGAGCGAGGCGGTCGCGGAACCCACGGGGTCCCCGCTGACCTCCACGGGACAGTACGCGCTCACCGAGACGTCAGCAGAGCCGGGAACCACCTGGCGTGCGGGCTGCGCCTGGCCGCAGGCCGATGCGTTCCCGACGTCCTGGGAGGTTCCCCGGAACGGTGTCGACGGTGCTCGTCCTCGACTACTTCCGGGCGCACCATCCGCCCCGGACTTCTAACCACTCCCTCGAACCCGGTGCTCACCCGCACACACCCCGATCACCCACGTAAGTGGCACGGCCACGGACAGGAGCGCTAGGCATGGGCACGCACATCCGCGCAGGGGAGCTCGACATCTGGGCCGAACAGACCGGACAAGGACCGGATGTCCTGCTCATCGGTGGACTGGGCGATACCGTCGAGTCCTGGCAGTTCCAGCTCGACGGGCTCTCGGACCGCTATCACCTGATCGCCTTCGACAACCGGGGGGCGGGGCGGACAGCGATGCCCGCCACCCCTGTCTCCGTGGAGACGATGGCCGACGACGCGGCGCACCTCCTCCGTGCGGTCGAGGTTCCCTCCGCCCACGTGGCGGGCTTCTCGGGCGGTAGCATCATCGCCCAGGAGCTGGCCCTGCGCCACCCCGAGCTCGTGCGCAGCCTGGTGCTGCAGAGCACGTGGCCGGCGATGGACCCCTACCTCCGCTCGTGGGCCAGGTTCGTCCGCTGGCTGGTGGAGGTCGCTCCGAGCGAACGGGCGTTCCTCGAGGGATTCTTCCTCGACATCTACACGGCGCGAGCGCACAACGACGGAACCGTCGACCAACTCATCGAGGAAGTGCTCGCCTTCCCCCACAAGCAAACTCCCGAGGACGTGCAGCGATTCCTCGACAGCTTCATCGAGCACGAAACGACCGAGCGCCTCCCCCTGATCTCCGTACCCGCGCTCGTCCTCGCCGGTGGTCTCGACCCGACCGCGCGTCCGGAGCTGTGCCGCGCCGTGGCCGAGAAAATTCCCCACGCGCGGTTCGAAATCATGGAAAAAGAGGCCCATCAACCCTTCCAGGAAATACCGGATGAATGGAACTTCCGCGTCGATGCGTTCTGGCGGGCCGTCGAAGCGGGAAACTGAATTCGTCGAAAGCTGCCCCCGAGCAGCGCATCGGCTCGCCCTTGTCCGGAAGTTCCACGGCCGCGCACCGGGGGAACGTTTATACGCACTCCCAGAACGGTATATCGGGTGGTGAACTCGTCAACGCCGAGCGGGAGGTGCTGGGCGTGACTCACCGAGATGACCGGAACGGAGCACCCGCCGCAGGCCGACCACGCAGGAACAGAGCGGTACTGGGAATCGTGACGAGCCTGTCGGCGGCGGTCGCGATCACGGCTGCCGTGCTCACAATCCCCTCACCCGAAGGACCACCCGAACCCCCGAACGGAGACGCGGCAGCGCCGGTGATCGCGGCCGAGCCCGGCACCGTGCGGGAGGAGATCGTCACGGCGGCACAGGCCGAGCTCGGGACCGAAGAGACCGGCAAGAACTGCCACGAGTACTCCGAGCAGTGCGTGCCCTGGTGCGCCCTGTTCGCCATGACGACCTGGGAAAAGGCTGGCGTGGACGTCGAGAACGAGGAGTTCGCCTTCACGGGCGACGTCTACACGGCCGGACGGACCGAGGGCACGGCTTACGGCAGCGCACAACTGGAGAGCGCCAGACCGGGCGACGTGCTGCTGTTCGGCACCGGACCGGCTACCCCCGATTCCAGCCACCACATCGGTGTGGTCGAGAAGATCCAGGGCGAGCAGGTCACCCTGATCGAGGGCAACACCGGTGACAACCCCGATAGGGTAATGCGCAAGACGCACGAGCTCGGCGAGAACACCTTCTACGGCGGCGTGCGTCCCTGGTGAAGACCGCTGCGGACTCCGACTCAGCCGCTATGGTGGCCCGGCCGCGCCTCGATCTTCGTACCGATCAGCGCCCCCGCCCGTGGTCCGAGCCCACCGCGCTGAGGAACTCCTCGGGCCGCAGCGCGCGAGCGGTGATCCGAGTATCACCCAGCGAGCCGTGGAAGCCCTGGCCGTAGCGCCCCGCGCTCTGCTTGGCCCCGAGCGCGAACGGCTCGCCGAGCGTGGTGATCCCCTTCGACCGGGCGGCGGCGTTGCGCGCGACCTTCGAGCGATCCACGTACACGGTGGTGTGTCGACCGTCGTTGACCACGGCCACGTGCACCCACTGCCCGACGGCCAGGGCGTGACTCCAGCACGTGGGGTCGTCGTCGCGGTTGTGCGGATACACCACGTACTGCAGAAACCGCTCGCCGGACAGCGCGAGGCCGCACGGCGCGTCGTCGGTCGAGTAACCGCCGTCCTTGCCCGCTTCCCCCGCGCGGCCCTCCCAGCCGAGGATGCCCATCCAGGCGTGCGAACCTCGGAACGGCTCGGGCAGTTTGAGGAACGTCTCGGTCGCCACGTCGATCATGCCGCGCATCGGATCGAACGAGTACAGCCGGATCATCCCGGCACCGCCGTAGTAGCGGTCTGGTAGTTGGCGAGGTGCAGGTGCACGGTGTTGCCCGCGTCGTTGGTCAGCGTGGTGCGACCACAGGGCCAGTAGTGGCCGCCGATCGCCAGGAAGACTTGGTCGTTGCCGCGGATGAGCCCCTCCCACAGCCGTTGCCTGTGGTCGGAGAGGTGGGCGAGCCCTTCGTCCTCGGCCCACACCAGGTCGTGGGTGGTCAGGATCGTGGGCAGCTCGGGGTGCTCGTTCAGCACACCCTGCGTCCACCGCACGCCGCGACCGGAGACCCGCCAGTCCAGCGCGAGCAGCAACCAACTCCTGCTACCGCCCTCGTCGATCAAGTACTGCGTGTCGGGCATGACGGCCAGGGTGAAGCGGGTGTCGGTGGCGGAGTGACCGTGCCAAGAGTTCCGCGAATCGGCCGAAGCGCCGATCGGCGTGGCCGAGTCGTGGGTCAGTCCCGGAACAGGGCACTGTAGGCGTTCAGGGCGGGTTGGCCACCGAGGTGTGCGTAGAGCACGTTGCTGTCCGATCCGATATCACCGGAGGTGACGAGGTCGATGAGTCCAGCCATCGATTTGCCCTCGTAAACCGGGTCGAGGATGACACCCTCCAGTCTGCCGGTAAGCCGGATCGCTTCCAGCGTCGAGTCCACGGGGATCCCGTAGTGCTCACCCGCCCAGCCCTCGAGCACGGTGATCTCCTCGTCCCGCAGTTCCCGGCCCAGCTCGATCCGCTCCGCCGTGTCGCGCGCGATCCTGGCGACCTGACCGCGGGTGCTGTCGATCTTCGCGGAGGCGTCGATGCCGAGGACGCGGCGGGGTCGTTGCTGCTCGGCGAAACCGGCGATCATGCCGGCGTGCGTGGAACCGGTGACGCTGCAGACCACGATGGTGTCGAAGAAGACGCCGAGCTCGCGTTCCTGTTCGGCGACCTCGTGGGCCCAGTTGGCGAAGCCGAGCCCGCCTAGCGGGTGATCGGAGGCACCGGCCGGTATCGCGTACGGCGTGCCCCCTTCCGCTCGGATCTCATCCAGCGCGTTCTGCCAGCTCTGCTTGAACCCGATGCCGAACTCGGCATCGGTGAGCTGGACCCGCGCACCCATGATGCGTGAGAGCTGGATGTTTCCGACCCGATCGTTGACCGCATCGGGCCAATCCACCCAACTTTCCTGCACCAGCCGCGCCCGCAACCCGAGCTTCGCTGCGACGGCCGCGACCTGGCGGGTGTGATTGGACTGCACACCACCGATCGAGACCAGGTGGGTGGACTCGTTGGCCAGGACGTCCGGAACCAGGTACTCCAGCTTGCGGATCTTGTTGCCGCCGAAGGCGAGGCCGGAATTGCAGTCCTCCCGCTTGGCCCACACCCGCGCCCCGCCGAGATGGTCGCTCAAACGCTCCAGCGGATGGACCGGGCTGGGCCCGAACAGCAGGGGATAACGCGGGAAGTCGCTCAGGGACATGCTTCTCCCGTCCGTTCGAAAGTTCGTAGGTCTCGCCTGTTCCGCCACCGGGATCCTGCGCCCTCCGTGCTGTCACGTCCACCCACGGCCGCCGGCCAGCCGAGCACCAGCTCGCACCCAAACCGATCCCGGTAACGCCCCGGGGGTCATCGATCCCGCTGCCCGATAGGGGGCGCTCTCCGCCGAGGACGTCAATTCGCCGGTGCATGCGCTGTCCCGAGCGCCACCACGCAGCACAAGCCCAACCTCGGCTCGCACATCCGGCAGTCCCGCCGGGGGTGAGCGAGTGGGTAATGTCATGCGAAGGTCCAACACCGCGCATCGAGCGTGTAGCTTCGGCTTTCGCCGCAGTGCACGGGAAGCCGGTGAGAGTCCGGCGTGGTCCTCGCCACTGTGACCGGGGAGCGTCCCGCACCACGACGCCACTGGCCGAAGCGCCGGGAAGGCAGCGCGGACGTGACGATCCGGAAGCCAGGAGACCGGCTGCGGCGCAGGTATCGCTCGACGATGGATTGAGGACCGATGCGCCACCCGGCGAGATGTATCTTCGCCCGGCCCCATGCCGGACGCGACCGATCACGACGCGCCGCCACGGTGTTGACCGCGCCGCACGAGCTGAACCCGGTGGCTGATTTCCGCGACCGGATTCGCCTGCTGGCGGCGGGAGAAACGGTGGCGATCGGCGCTTCCGCCGAGGCGCTCACCGACTTGCCGCTGTCCGAGGTGTACGGCGGACACACCGATATCGGCACCCATCCCCGCACGGGTGCTCCGACGGTCCTCTTCGGAAACTGATCCGCCCGTTGCCGTGCGGACCGCGATCCGCCGTCGTCCCCAGGAGAGACATGAGCACGCGCGCGAACCAACTGCTCACCCGCACGCTCGACGAGATGGACCCCAACGAGCACGCTCGGCTGCTTCCCGATGAGAACCGCGGGCGAATACCCGCTTCCCTCGTCGAGGATCCCGACTGGATGGCCGAGCAGCTGCGGTTGCGCGGCCGGATCTGGCACACCGACGACGCGCGCGTGCTGGCCACCCTGTGGTGGTTCTCGACGTCGAGCAGGCTGATAGCACCATCGATCGCCTCGTACGTCGTCACCGGTGAGGCGCTGTCGCCCCGGTTGGACGATCTGCGGCTGCACTGGCAGCCGGACAGCAGGCTGTCCGGCATCACCTCGGTGAACGTGCTCTCCGGCAGCGACCGGCTGGAACCACTGGCCGAAGAGCTGCGGCGGACCCTCGAACGGAGCATCGCCTCGGTGGCCGCCACCGCCGGGATACGACAACGCCCCCTCTGGGCGATCGCGACCGACGCCATCGCCGGGTGTCTGCTCTGGGCAGGACGCGCACGAGGTGCGCCAGAGCGGGCAACCGCCCTGGCCGAACCGCTGGTCGCGGCCATGAACGCCCCGATGCCCGCACCGCGCTACACCGAGATCGACTCGCGGGAGAACGCGTCCCGGTTGTTCACCAAGCGAACCTCGTGCTGCCTGCTCTACCGGGCTCCCGGCGAGGACAAGTGCTCCTCCTGCCCCGGTCGCCCTCCCGAACGACGACACGCCCTGCTCCGCGAGAACACCCCGCACTGACAGAACTGAGCCGTACGAAACACGGCCCGATGATCCAACGGACCTGGCCGAGATGCTCGACATCACCAGCCAGACGCATGGTGCGTTAGAGCAACCAGGTCATCGCATCCGGCCGGCTGTGCCACGAGAAAGTCAACAATGATCGGCGGGCCACCGGTGTCAGCCTGACCTCGAAAGGGCAGGCCGTCCACCAACGAGCCACCTCGGCCACGCGGCAGGCGAACGAACGCTGACGCACGATATGACGGAAGCCGAGATCATCATCTTCGGGTCCCTGCTCACTCGTGTTCTCGCTAGTCCCTACGCCCCCGCATCGTCGAAACCATTCCGCGAACCAGGTCGCGCGAGACGCAGACAAGAACAACATCGATGAGAGCCTTCATGCACGCGCTGGGGACAGGTTCGCAACCTGCCCCCGATCGCTCGGCTCACTAGTTCCAACAGATCCTAATGGTCGCTTGTTTCACCTGTTCCACGTTCGTCCAATCGAGCAGCCAAGTCCTCCCTGTTGTAATTGATGAACACCTTTCGCAAAGTGGAAATCACACGAAGGTGTACCGTTTCATCAGTGGCTGCCAATAGCTTGTCGACGAGCTGACCCACGGATTCCGATCGCGTCGCAGTGCTCATGACCTCGCGGAGTTCGTGGAACTGCTGCGCGACGGCCACCACTTGCTCGGGTTTGTCCTGGTTGTCGAGGAACCAGGAGGCCGTGGCCCGAAGCGGGTCGAGGAGCACCGAGCACATCCGCTCCTCCTGATTACTGCGTTGTTGGTTCTGCCACGACAACGCGACGTGCCGACGCGTCGCCTCCTCACGAGCGGCGACCGCCGCGACGAGCACTGCCCGCGCACGTACACGTTCGTTCCACCCACCCGCCACCACACGACGAGGGCCGCGTTGAGCTCAACCCGCAATCGTTCGGTGGCGGTCAATGCGTGCTGCCTGCTCACTTCCGCAGCTCGATGGATGAGCCCAGCCCAAGCGATGTCCATCAGGGCGGAAGGAGCGGGTACATTCCCGCCCCAATATGCCTCCAGCGAGAGACTCACATCGAAATGCAGTGGCTCGTCCGCGCTGGGTAGTGAAAGGACGTCCGTGCTGGAGCGGCCCGAACACGGACCTTCAAAGGAATGCTCATCGTTCGAGGAGGACACACCTTCCCGAGCTTCCCAGCGGTGCAACAGCAGCCGCTTCCATTGGGACACCGGCACGTTCACTCCCTCCTATCGCCAGACGGGGTCCACTTCGTCCAGCCGTGTCCAAAGCTGGTGCACCACCGAGGTCAACGAGTCGTCTCTGAGAGAACTCAGGTCGAGCGAGGCGCGCTCGATCCGGCTGGCGTGTTCCACTTGCGCGATCCTGATCGAGTCGCAGCTGGTGGCCTGGACGAGCGATTCCACCATGGAATCCCGTTGAGCTGGGGAAACCGCGGATGCTGCTCGGAGCCAGCTTTGGACGATAGTCCGGCTGTCCTCCGGAGGCATGGCTCCGAGAGCTCGCTGCCAGAAGGACGTCGCCAGCTGGGCATCGACCTCACCGTTCTGCTCCCGCAGCACCTCCGCGACAGCCTCCGACAGGAGGCGCAGACGTGCTGGCGAGGCCCCGTCGAACCACTCCGATAGATACCGCAGGAACTGGGAACCACCGAGTTGGATACCGATCTGTTGAACAGCCTCCCGCACTGATTCCCGAACCAAGCCGTTCTCCGCGTTCGCCAGGTGTTTGAGCCGGGTCAACGCCACTCGCGGGAACGAGTGCCCGATACCCGCGCACACCTCCGCTGTCACCAGCTGAAGATCGGCGCTCCCCTCCCTCGACCAGGCCCAGAGCCTCTGCCGAACGCTCTTGCCCAGGAACAGATCCGTGGCCGTGGTGGTCAGCAGGCGCACCGCGATGGAGCGTCGAGAGCGGTCCGAGGCGCTGTTAGACGTCTGGGCTCCACCCGATTCCCTGCCCGCCTTGGTCATCGACCACTTGCGGGCCAGCCTGAGCGGGAGCTCGGCGCCTCCAACACCGGCCAGATCAGCGACCCGGTCGACGAGCAGCTCCAGTTCGTGGCGTTCGAAGTCGCGGATCTCGCCGGGCAACTTCCCGATCCAGTCCAACATCGGTTTCCGGAGATCCGGATGCTCCCGCCAGAAGTGGCGGAGCACCTGAGCTCCGAATCCCGGAGGTCGGAACTCCCGACTTCCGACGTCGAAGTTCTCGTCGTCGAGGCCGCGCAGCCTGGTGAACGGGCTCAAGCGCAGCAGCGGAACGGATTGTTCCACCTCGGCACGGTTGTACTCGAGCATCCGATCGGAGGCTGCCACGATGTGCTCGGTCGAAGCGCTCTCCAGGGCGGACGCTGCGAGCAGGAGAGCGATCCACTCTGAGTTCCCCGTCACCTGCCGCTGGTGAATCTTGGCCCGCAGTTCGTCAGTTCGACCGTGCAGCTCGTTGTCGAGCAGGTCCCGGAAAACACGTTCCGGATCGTCGCCGTGTTTGCTGCGATTCGAGACGGCTTCCGCGAGTTCCGCGACCTTCGGCGGCCACAGACTCTCCAGACCCGAAGCCGATTCGGTTCGCTCGACTAGCGCACGAGCGTCCTCCCCCACCAAGTGACATTCGAACACTTCGACCGAGGAAGGCTTACCCAGCATGTGCATCCGTTCGGGGAGCTGTTTCTCGAACCGGCTCATGTGGTCGGGTGGTACGAGCAGGATCAAGTAACTCCGGTAGCGCTCGATCTGCTGGGTGAGCTCGACCAAATCGCGTTGGACTTCCAGGAGATCGTCCTGGCTCGACCTGCGGAGGTCGACGAGCACAACGGCGGGTTCCTGCTCGACAAACAACGCGTCGGCCCGCAACCGAAAATCCGGGTCACTCAGCTCTTCCCGGACGACGAGCTCCGAATGCCTCTCCTGCAACTCGTAGCCGAGCCGTTGCGCAGCGGCGAACTGGCCGCAGTCGATCTCCTGAGCTCCGATCAGCAGGACCCGACGTCGGCGCAGTGTCTCGAAGGCCGTTTCGCTCTCACCGTCGATCGGCACGTCGAGCAGCCCCGGCGGTGGCACGTAGGTCGCCGCCAGTCGTTGCAGAGCCTCGCGGTCCTGGAGACCACGCCCTTTGCGCTCCTGCACCCCCACCTGGGCGAACTGTTCCGCACCGTCCTTCAGCAAGACGATGGAGTCACGTATCTCGGTCTTGCCGTAGGACTGGTCGAGATCGCGACCGATGCCAACTGCTCCCCCTCCGGACGCCGAGGTACTCGTCCGGTAAGTAACCTCCTCTTTCATAACCGGTATCTCGGCAGGAGTCGAATCCTCCTGCGGGTGGGGCGAGTCGAGCACGGCGAAAGCATCGACGTCGTACTGGTCCACGGCACTCACCCTTCCCCCGACTCGTTCTCGCCGCAGCGACCACTCGCCAGTCCGAAGTTCGAGTCGCCGCTCGTGTGGAACTGACCCGAGAACTCCTGCTTCTGCGTTGATTGGTCGAGATCGCGACCGATCGAGATCGAACCGTGGTCGGTGGCCGCGACACCACGGCTGACCTCGCGCACCGAAGTGTCGTGAATCCCGCCGTGCACGTCGCGGGTCTGCACGGCCTTCCCGGCGGTACCGGTGAGCACGTTCGACACGTCGCCGCCGTCGACATCGGTCTCTCGCTCGTCGGAACTCGCGGACCCCAGGTCGGTAGGTTGCCCGTGCAGCAGACCGGAGCTCAACAGCTCACCGGAGAGCACCGGTGCGCGCAAGTACCCCGTTCCCGTGTAATCCTTGGAATCGATCTCCAGCGGTGCCTCGACGAACTCGCTGGGTTGCCGCGTGGTTCGCCCCGCCCTCACGACGTGCTCCATGACGGCTTGGGAGAGCACGGACGCCACGAGCGTGACGTTCGAGTCCGAGTGATCGAGCAACGAGCGAACCGGGGCCGCGTCGACCATGCGCCCCGTGTCGACCATGACCTTGCCCGACGGGGAGTCAACCACAGAGGAATCGGCCACCAGCGCTTCGAACGACTGCGCGGGGCCGAGATGCAGACTTGTGCGCAGTCGGAGTTCGACTTCCGCCGCCCGAAACTCAGCGGCACGACGACGCAGTTCCGCCTGCAGCGAGTCGAAGAACCTGTCGACCACGGCGGCCACCAGGTCCGGAGAGAAGCCGAGGAGGTAGCCGTCGCCGCGGAAGGCTCGGAACCCACGTCCCTGCCAGAGTTCCGCGATACCGGCACGGCTCGCGGCCTGTTCGAGGACATCGGGCAACCACTGCTCTGCGATCATCTTCTGCTGGACGTCGTTGTGCCTGCTGAAGTGACGAACGTCCACCGCGAGTATGCCGGTGTGCTCACCGATCGAGCGGTTGTCGGTGGGGAGTTCTCGGTCCACCAGTGCTCCTTCTTCGCGTCTTCGCGTGCGACTGACGGAAGTGAGGCTGCCCGGTCATCTCGCGGTGTTCTGTCCAGAACTGGACACATTGGCCTCGCTACAAGCACGAAGCGAGGTGACATCGGTCACGTGAAGCTTTCCCCGGGAGATCCGCACGAGCCCTGCCGCCTTCCACTCGGCGAGCACCGGTGTGACGGCCGACCGCGCCAAACCCAGCCCTGAGGCCAGCTCTTCTTGCGACATAGCGATGGTGGCCGGACAAGGGTGATCAGGCCCCGCGACGTCGATGAGCGCCGCGAGGAAGTCGGCGAGACGCGCCGAGGCGGTGCGGTGAGCCAGCTGCCAAGAATGCGCGGAGCTCTCACGCACTTTGCCCAGTATGTAAGCGTCCAGCTTCGACCCCAGGTCGAAACGCTGGAGGAGCTCGCCGAACCGCTCGTCGGGGAGCCTGTAGGTGATGCCGGGTTCGATGGCCTGCACCGTGGCCGACCTCGGACCTCCGTCTCGCCCCGAGAACTCGCCTATCACGTCACCGGGACCGCGGACGGCGAGCGCGAGCTCGCGGCCGTCGGGTTCGGAGTACACGACCTTCAACCGACCGGACAGGCACAGCAGTACCCACCCGCCTGCTTGACCCTGGTGCAGCACGCGCTCCCGCGCGTGGTGCGTGCTGCGAACACCTTGCTGTACCAGTGCTGCCCAGGCATCGCTCGGCACGAGAGAGCGGAAACCACGTGGGCCCCGGAAGTCGTTGACAGCACTCACATCCAAGTGTGTAGCTCCTGATCGCCGAGAGGTGGTCCGGGAAAGCCCAAGATCACTCGAACAGCCCTGCCCAGCCTGCCGCCAGCGCGGTGAGGAGCGATGTGCCGAAGGCCCAGATGGCCGGTGTGACGGCGCGGAACTTGCGTCGAGCGATCCGGCTGGTCGCCCACACCTGCTGTGTGAGCGACAGCTGCAGTTGTTCACCGTCCTCCAGCAGATCCCGGTATGCCAGCGCGAAACCATCCGATGCCGGAGAGCAACGAGCGATGTTGTCGAAGTGGAGAAGCGACCGTGAGTGCCCAGTGTTCAGCCGAGGTGTGAACACCCACAGCGCGGCGACGATGCTCAGGGTCGCCAAACCGAGGCTGACGAGTAGCAGGACCGCGTAGAGCCACCTGGCCGCCCAATCATTCGGCGCGGAGAGAGCTCGCACCAGTACACCGCCGAGCACACCATTCGCGGCCAGCACAGCTGCGGCCTTCGTATCCGCGACCTTGATGAGGTCGGTGGTCTGCTGGAGCGTTTTCCACGCGTCTTCGGTGTTGACCATGGCTTCGAGTCTGCTCAGCATCAACCGCCGAGTGCTACCGGCGTGAGGGTGAGACGCGGCCGATCTCAACGTGTTGGAACGGCCTCACACGCAGCCGTTTTCAATGTGGCGGGTGTTTCGAGCGCATGGCCTATAACTATCGGCTACTCAACACGAGGCAACTCAGTACTCCGGAAGGTTTCTCCCCGACGAGAGCACAGCGCGCTCGCCGCACTCATCGACAAAACACGATCGGGACGGTTGATCCTCCACCAACGAACGCAGCACGGTTCGCACGTTGCCAACCACGTCCCCAGCGTCGGAAGCCGACGTGTCTACTCGGCCGGGCCGATGATCGCGACGGTTACCAGAACGGGGATGTCCGGTGACTGTCACGGATCTTGCCGAGTAAGCCGAATATTGACCTGCGATCATCGAGGAAGCACAGGTGCGGGCACCATCCAGACCGGCACCGGGGTTACCCTGGCTGATCGAAACCTCCAGCAGAAGTAGCCTCGCACCGAGGTCGTCACGGGGGTGCGGTACATCGAGTCCGAGAATTCGATAATCTCGCCGCCACATTCCGGGTATGGCAGCGGGTTGTCGATATATTCAGCAAGAAGTGCTGCCAGTCGACCGGGAAGTCGACGACGAGAGCCGGTTGCCGTCGGCGTCATTCGCGGAGGCACAAATACCTATAACGAGTTCGTTCCGCTCTGCCTGCTCGCTGGTCTCGCCCACCGGAGTGATTCCTTGTTAAGCGAGGTGACACCACCCTTCCCGTGCGGACAATAGTCGAACGCGAGGACTACCTCGTCCTCGCGTTCGACTCCGGCGTAGGCAGGGTGAGCAAACGCATCCGATCGATCCGGAAACCGCGCGACCCGTCGTCGCGCACGCGGCCATGACGGCTACATCAGGCGGGCCTGGCCGTACGGGACGAGGCGAACCGGACCGGCGAGGCCGTAACGGGAACGGTCGACCACGCCGTACACGTCCGGACGGAAGACGCGCATTCGGTTGATCAGCGTCGACGCCGTCTCGATCTCGATCGTGTTGCGCCCCTCCCGCAGGAAACCGCCCACGTCGACGACCGCGGTCTGCTGATCGGCGGGCGGCAGCTCGTTTCCGTTCACCGAGACGCGGAACGTGTCGGTGACCTCCCCGAGACGCAGGTACGCGCCGTGCCCACCCGTCCAGGCGGGTCCGAGATGCACCGTGGCCGAATACCGCCCCACTCCGGACACGTCCGCCAGACCGGGCAGTTCCGTCCACGGCACCGGGGAATCGAGTGCCCTCTCGTGCCTGCGGATGTCCGTCTCGGTCGGTGAGGCACCTGGGCGCCAGTCCTCGACGGTCAACGTCCAGTCCGTGAGGGGCATCTCGTCCGGCACCGAGGCGATCCGCGTCGACACGGTCCGGCCGTTCGCCAACGTCGAGCGGTACGTCCCGCCCGACGCGGCGCGCACCACCACCCGATCGTCGATCTCCTTCACCGCGTCCGCCTCGGTGGACCGCACGCCGCGTCCCGCCGCGACACCGTCACCGAGCCAGTTCGGTCGGGCCAGCACGATCACGGTGGCGGCGCCGGGTTCGAGGCGCACCCGCGACCGGACGGCGCCGCGTTCGGCCTCGTGGACCAAAGCCCGCTCGACGCTGCCGTTCCACAGGTCGAGACGATACGGAATCACCGGCCACACGGTGGTGGCGAAGGTGACGTCGTGATCCACCGCCTCGTCCTCGGAACCGTTGACGAAGTAGTAGTACTCGGCGTCGTCCTCGTGGCGTCGGGCGTGCAGCAGTGGAGAGGACTCGGCGTAGCGCACGTCCGGCCGCAGACCCAGCGCCGCCACCCCGTCCGCGATCCCCGCACGGCTGTCGACACGACGCACCGAGGGCTGCGCGAGCAACCGCGCCATGACCTCGGAGAGTTCCTCGTTCTCACCGGGTTCGGGAATCCCGGGAACCGTGGGCGAGTCCCAACCACCGACCGCGAGGATCGGCAGGCCCTCGCGGGCGAACTGGAGCAACCGCCGCGCCGTGGCCAGCGGCATCGTCTCCACCTTCCCGTTGAAGGCGTCGCCCTCGAACACGAGCATCTTGTACCCGGGGCCGTCCGGTGCCAGCCTGCCGTCCGCCACTCGCGCCGACGGAAGTTCGAGCAGGCGCGGGCTGAGGAACTGGTGCGTCCAGCCGCGAGGAATGCCCTCGGGGGTGAACCAGGCCGCGCCGAAGCCGGTGCCCGCGTAGCCCTTCTGGCGGAGGAAGGCGACGTCGACCCGCGACGTCCCCGTCTGCAGCACGAACTGCGAACGTGCCATGAATCCCGCGATGTCGGGGGCGTGGCGCCAGATCGGGTGCCGTGGTCCCCACGACTCGCTGTAGCCGACACCGCCGTCGTAGGGGGTGAACGCGGCGAAGCCGGGCCAGCGGGCTCCCGGCGCGTTGGCGTAGGAGAACCCGTGCAGCACCGCCTGGTTGACGCCCGCGGCGTATTCCCGGGAAACCGTGCGCACGACGTGGTCCCACGTGGTGCTGTACGAGCCGCCGTAGACGGCGGCGGCCTCGCTGGAGAGTAGCTTGTTGCCGCCCATGTCGCGGCCACCCGCCAGCGAGCGGAAGTCGTCGAGGTTGTTGAACCCCAACGACTCGCCCTCCGGCGTGTCCACGACGGCGGCACTCGCCAACGCGTCGGTCTCCAGACCGTACGGCTGGATGCGCAGTTCGAGCCCGAGCCCGTGCAGCCATTCCCGCAGCGGGCGCAGGTGGTGTTCGATGTAGAGCTCGGAGCGGACGTCGTTGAGATCGTCGGACACCCGACGGTCGGTCACGCCGTCGTAGGAGAACACGCCGTCCTCGTGCATCCGCAGCACGACCGGCAGATACGGCCGCAGGTCGTATCCCTTGCGCCGCCGGAACTCGTCGAGCATCGCCGGAGTCCACAGCGTCGCCTCGGTTTCCAGCTCGATCGAGTCCTCGAACATCGCCCCGCCGGTGCGCCGGATCAGTTCCCGGATGCGCGGATTGAGGATCTCCCCTTCCCAGAAATCGATCACGGCATGCGTGCCCGCCGCGCTGAAGTGGTCGACGACATAGGACGCCGGCTCGGTGTGCGGGCCGCCTTCCGGGCGCTGCCCCGAGCCGCGCAGCCAGGTGGCGATGATCAGCCAGGTGCCGTCGTCCGGGGGTGTGAACCCGACGCGGCCGTCGCGCACGGAGTCCATGAGGTCGGTGACGCTCGCCGGGTCCAACCGGTACGGCTTCTCCATCGCGGCGCCGTCGGCGAGCCGGGCTGCCTGCACCGTGTGCAGCCGATGTTCGGTGACACCAGAGGCGGGCTCGACCGCCGGGCCGGGCACCTCACCCTCGTAGCTGCCACCGTCGACCTTCACGAGCCCGTGCGCCAACTCGCTCACGGCTGCCGTGCTCTGCGGCGTCACGGTCGGCAGCGCGGCGGGCCACGACGGTCCGATCGTGATGTCGACGGTCACGTCGCGCTCGGCCGCCCTGCCCAGCGCCGCCTCCACCGCCGCGACCCACGGTCGGGTTCCCCAACCGTGCTCGGCCGGGTCCAACGGCTCCTCGACACTGTGGTGCACGTCCGCGATCTCGACACCGCCGAACCCGGCGTCGGCGATCCGATCGATCTCCCGCGCGATCTCCGTCGGGTCGACCAGGCCGTGCGGCCACCACCAGCGGAACCTGCCCTGCACCGAACGGGGCGGGACGGCGAACCCCTCGGCGAAGGCCCCCGCGTGGGGCCCCTGCGCGGCGGCCGCCTTGCCGCCCCCAGAAAGGCTCCACGGCAGGGCGGCCGCGACGCCCGCCCCGGCCGTCGCCGCGAGAATGGTTCGTCTGGATACCTCGTTCATCGGTGACCTCCACCCTGGTGCAGTTGTGAGCTGAAGCCGTAGTTACCCGGTCCGACCGAGTAGACGGCGCAGCCATCCGTATAGGACTCGAACTTCACTTCCTTGGAAGCACGGACATGACGACCGTTGAGCCACACCGCCTGCGGACGGATCGTCGGAACGTGGATCTCACCGACCGAGTTGGCCGGGATGACGACGTCGAGCTCGAAATCCCGACTTCCCTGGCTTTTCAGGCGCCAGGAGCTGCTGATCCGGCCACGCGGACCGTCGTAGTGCCCCTCGACGTGAGTCAGCGGGTGCTCCTCGGTGCCGACCAGCCGAGGCTTGACGACGGCCTTCCCGTAGGCGACGGAGCCGGATGCGCGCCGGATGCCGGCCAAGCCCGTGCTGAACCACTCGTCGATCTGCAGCAGGATCATGTGGTTCAGCGACGAACTGTTCTCCGGGGCGTGCCAGTGCTCCGGAACGGTGGTCATGCCGTGAGGGTTCATCTCACTGGACCGCAGGAAGGCCCCGTAGCTCGGTCTGGTGGTCTCGTGCAGCACGTCCCAGACCACGTCGGCGCGCCCACCGTCGGTCAGCGCGCGGAAAGTGGGACCCAGCGAGATCGTTCCGCCGCTGAGGTGCGGTCCCCCACCGGACGGGTGGTAGGCGTGGATCCGCCGGACCAGGTCGTCGAGAACGTGCTTCTCCTGCCCGTCCGGGACCAGCCCCGCGTCCAGCGCCAGCGCGTCGTCGGCCTGGGTGCCGACCGTGCCACCGTTGCCCTCGTTGGTGTAGGCCCGGAGCGTGTCGTTGAAGAAGCGGGCGTTGAACTCGGCCTTGATGTCCGCGGCGAGGTCGCTGTAGCGCCGCGCGTCGGCGCTCTTGCCGAGCGCGTCGGCCATCCGCGCCAGCTTGTCGGTCATCCGGTAGTAGGCGTAGGTGCCCGTCAGCAACTTGGGAGTGCGGTCGTCCGCGGCCACCCAGTCACCCAGCCCGCCACGGACCAGGTTCGTACCGCCGTCCGCACCGGCCTGAACCGTGCGGACGAAATCGTGGTACCCGACCATGTCCGGGTAGTACTCGGCCATCGTGGCGGTGTCACCGTGGTGCTGCCACAGCCACCACGGCAAGACGATCACCGAACTGCCCCAGTTGATGTCGTCGCGGTAGCCACCGCCGAACACCGGGAACTCCGGGACGTGTGCGGGAACCATACCCGCGTTGGGTCCCGAGGCGAGCTGGGCTTCGCGCATCACCCGCTGCATGTGCGGCAGATAGGCCGACATCTCGAAGTTGCGGTCGATGGCCTGGATCGAGTGCAGCACGTCGGCCAACCAGCCCAGTTTCTCCCGATTGGGGCAGTCGGTGAAGATCGACTGCGTGTTGCTGGCGATCGAGTAGGTGCTCATCCGGTGGATGCGGTTGACCATGTCGCTGGAGGTGGACACGTCGCCGGAGACGTCCATCGAAGCGCGGATCGGCAGCGCGGTCAGCATCCCGGTCGTCGCCCGGTGGCCCGAGGGAAGTCCGGTGACCTGGACGTACTGGAAGCCGTGGTACACGAACTGCGGCCGCCACTTCTCGCCCTGCGATGCACCAGCGGTGGTGTAGGTGTCGTAGATGTGCTCGTCGCTGCCCATGCTGGACGCGTCGACGGTGCCGTCGTCGTTCAGCGACTCGGCGGGCCGCATCTTGATTACGGTTCCCGCCGGGACCGAGGTGTCGACCCGGAGTTCGAACAGTGCGGAGAAGTTCTGTCCGAAGTCGAACACCCAGGTTCCGGGTTTCGGCTCGGTGACGGCCACCGGAGCGACGGTGTCGACGATCCTGACCGGATCGCCCTGCCGCCAGGCGAGATCGGTCGCCAGGTTGGGCGGCGGGGCGATGCCCGCGGCGATCCAGCCGAGCGGTTCCCCGTTCCTGCGTGTGGCCGCGGCCGACAGGTCGGCGCCCGGCTCGTCCCAACCGGGCTGTTCGCGGCGCGCGTCGTAGTCGGTGCCCGCGTACCAGTTGTCGGTGACCGACGGGCCGAGCGCCGTGCGCCACTGCCGGTCGGTGACGACCGTGTCGGTGGATCCGTCCGTGTAGCCGACTTCCAGACGCGCCAGCAACCGCGGAGTGATCGCGGTACGGGTCTCGTTGGCGGTGCCGGAGTGGGTGACGGTGCCACCCGCATCGTGTTCATGAGCGAGGGGCTCGGTGAAACCTATGCCGCTGCCGTCCGCACCGGCGGTGCCCACCTTCGTGATGACACGGCTTTCGAGAAGGGTGCCGCCGTTGCCGGTGTCGATGTTCACCGTGGCCCCGACGTCGAAACCGTCGACATCGGCCACCTTGATGCTCGTGTCACCGGCTCCGGTCGCCGCGGCGAGCGTCGTCGGCTGCACGATCTCACTGGTGAATTTGTTGTAGGCCTCGGTTCGCCCCACGGCCGGATTGGTGACCTCGACGGCGTTGAAGATGCCGTTGCCGAGCTGGACGCCGAGGACGTTCGGCCCGCTTTCCAGCAGCTCGGTGACGTCGTAGGTTCCCACCTCGACCGACCGCTGCGGGTTGGAGTCGCCGGGCAGGTGTACCGCGTCGGTGACACGCCTGCCGTTCAGCGTGACGTCATAGGCACCGAGACCGGCCAGGTAGAGCCGTGCCCGGTCCACGGTCCTGCCGCCGTCGACCGTGAAACCACGGGCGAAGACGGGCAGTGGATCGGTGTTCTCGCGGCCGGGATGTTCGATCCAACTGGCGGGTGACCAGTCGGACCGGTCCAGCAGCCCGAGCTCCCACCTGGACGGAGCGCTCCACTCCGAGACCGTGCCCTGGGCGTCGGTGACCCGCACCTGCCAGACGACCTGCTGCCGCGCGCCGAGGGGCTTACCGGCATAGGCGACTCCGGTCGAAGTGCCGGACCGCACCCATCCGGTGTCCCACAGATCCGGCTCGGGCAGCTTCGCCGTGCTGCTCGCGGCCCGGATCCGGTAAGCGTGCTGGGTTCCCCGTTCCAGCCGCCAGGCGAGCAGCGGCGTGCGGTTGTCCACACCCAGCGGGTGGTCGAACCGTCCCGCGACCGACAAGCCGCCCAACGAGCCCCTGTCCGCGGCAGTGGCCGCCGCGGCTTCGGCACCGAGAGCAACCGTTGTGCCGCTGATAGCCAGACCCGCGGCACCGGCGGCCGTGGCCTGGAGAAATCTCCTGCGGGACACACCGTCCGATTCGGACGACATCTCAGCCATGAGCAGTATTTCCTTCTCGCTCGTCACTTCTTACGAATCATCTCGGGAGACGGCCCTCATCGCGAACTTCGGGCCGAACAGGAGGAATTGAAACGTCCAAATACGACCCGCATCGCCACCACCTCGAAAAATTCGGACCATCGCAGCCACCATGCAGACCGCACGCAGCACGGCCGATCAGGGATTTCGCAACAAAAGAAACCAGAGGAACCACACCGGACGGCGGGTTACCATTGGGCCTCAAAAACTGTTTCGACGGAAAATCTAATCCCGGTCAAATGCGCACACCCGCACAACCTTCTACGCAATACAGGAATAATAAGCACAGCGTTCCGAACCCGAGTGAACACATGTGGATACGGGACCGCGTATCTTCCCGGCCATCAGGTCATCGAACAGCCGGAAAGATCTGGTCCGGTGCTTTTTCCCCGCCCGTGTGGCCGGCGGCGAGTTGCCGGACAAGCGCCGGGCCGCGACTTATCCCTGTCGACGCCCGGTGAAGGTGTTCTCGGCAACCGACAGACCGAGGAACGGGACGGGCCCCTGACAGGTCACCGAGACTCCGTTGGCCTTCGACTCCACCGTGGAGTCGAAGGCCCCCTCGTACCGAGCCGCCCGCCACGCACGAGGAGCCCGAGCACAGCGACGCCCCCTTCCCGAAGTACTTGAAGACGTCATCGAGCTCGAGAGCCGCTTCGGTTGCCACCGGTGCTGACATCGGACCCTCCCTTTATGAAACGTTTCACGGACTATGACAGCGATCACCCCTAGAGGCAAGACCTTAGTTCGATAAAGTATCGAAATACCTGGCAAAAAGGGTTTCTTTAGTGCTCTCGGCCTCAGACGATGCTGTGCCGACTGTTATGACGTTTCATTACCGAGTGTCCTGACAACAACGCGCATCGATAGCGGCAACGGCCGTTCGAGCAACGTGTGAGCCGTTGAACACCCCTTGACCTGAGCTCGTACCCGTGCCGCCACCCTGGCCGCACAGTCCTACCGCGCTCCGGTTCGGCGGAGCTGGCAGTCCTTCGAGTACTCGCCACGGTAAGTAGCGCGCCTGCCTCCACACGCGGTTCTACCCGCCCCACCAAGTCCTCGACCAGGTATCTCGCCACAGTGGCTGCTCATGGTCCTCGTCGGCGTGGTCGCCGGTGGGGACGCGAAAACGGCCGGACACGCTCAGAACAACCCCAGCAGATGCCCGGCCACGAAACCCGCGACCGCCAGCACCACGACGGCGATGGCGACGAGAGTCACCACAGGCGTCCAACGGGTCGGGCCCTTTTCCTGGTGTGACAAACCCGAAAGCCCTCCCTCCGCCGGAGGTGTGTCTCCCGGAGGCACCCCGCCACCGGAGTCGAGAGCGGGGGTGGAGTCCGGATCGGGACCGGGAGTCGAATCCGGCTCACGACCGAGGTTCGGATCGTCAGGCGTGGACGAGGTCATCGGTTCCTTCTTCCCGAGAACGCACCACCACGCCCCGGGCAGTTCCGCCGAACGTGATGCTCGTGCTCTTCGAGCTCCAGGGTGAGGGCTCACCGAGCAGCGTGCATCACTCGTGCGGGACAGGTCGCCCAAAAAGGCACCGACCACGTGAACGACCTCGGGCAGCTCCGCGACCACCGGCCCGATCACGACGCATCGTTCCTGATCGACCCGGTGGATCGATCTCCAACCTCGGCTACACTGCTCACTCCTTCGAGACCGCGCTCGGGGCTCGACCGTTTTCGCCCCTGTGCCAATGGCCAGCGAGCAGAGCGGCACTAATCGTGGTGAAGGGCTTCTCCGGAGGAGAAAGCCAAGCCGCTTCGACACACTTCCGAAACAGGCACGCGGAGATGCGAGCACCGAGATCGGGGAATGCCCTCTCGGCTGCGCGGGCCGGAGACCGGCGGCCTCCGCTCGACGCGGTGCTAGAAGGTCGTCACGGACTTCCACGCCGGTTCCCGGCTCCCAGGAATAACTGGTCCGGCGGGAAGTCAGGCAACTTTGGTCGGGTAATGGGTCCAAGTGCGGTTGGGTGGAGCTCACTAGTGACGAGGAGCCGGCCGAGCGGGGTGTTCGGGCGCGTGTCTACGACGAACGGACAGTGACCCACCAGGCCGTCGGACAGGTCGAACTCGTTGACGCGGTAGTGCTCGCGGACGTGCTTCGTGGGCGAATAGGCCGTGCTCCGTGCTGTGGTGGGAGCCTGCGGCAAATGGGTTCTCGATCGGTGACGGTGGACCGTGGTTCGCGGCGATGTCGCCGCCTCAGCGGCCCGAATCCAGTTCGGAGTGGCGACTTCGAGCACCGCTGTCCTGGGCCCACCACTACGGCGATCGGGCACAGCAGACCGGCGTGCTCGCCTATGACGCCGATCCCCCGACGATTGGCAGTGCCCCGGACGACGCACTGCTCAGCGACACGGGAATCGAGATCGACCAGACATGCGAGGCTTATCCGGATCCGTCCGCCGGTTGGCGAGAGGCCCCGTGTCTCGACACGTGATGGCCTCGGATGGAAGCGAGGGCCGGGGAGGGTTCAGGGCCTCGACTTCGCCTTCGGTCTCGTCCGAATTCGCACAGGTGTGACGAGGTAAAACTCCCCGGCCCTTCCGCGAAACCCGTTACTGGCGGGACTGGCCACCTTGCGACTGGTCGCCGCTCTGATCGGATCCCTGCTGACCGGGGCTTTGCCGACCCTCTTGATCGCTCTGGGACTGCGGGTCCTGCTTGTCGACGAAGTTCCGGGCCTGCTCAGTCCCCTTGCTGATCTTGTCGTGGTACTTGCCGCCGGTCTTCTGGTCGGCGAAGGTCGACGCCTTGTCGATCCCCTGCTTGACCTTGTCCGGGCTCTTACCGACGAGTCCCTTCAGCTTGTCCATCATGCTCATGTCGGCCTCTCCTTCGCCGAGTCGGTACACGGGCCGTTCAACGGCCCTAGGACGTGCCGTCGCCTTACCCTGATCAAGGACCGGTCAAACTCGCCGCCCCTTGCTCACCCATGAGCAGTCGCGATTAAGTCTCGCCGTGTCAACGAGTTACGGAGGCCCGGTGTTCCCACCGGACGGCCAGTCGATCCGGTCGGCGGCGCGCGGCTCGGCCAGCAGCACTTCGTGGAGCTGGTCGAAGACCCCGACCTCCTACCAGTCCCGTACCCGTCCCCTGCCGCACGCCCACCCCTCGGCATTGCTGGACGAGACGTCAACGGCAGAACTCCGCAGCCTGCTGACCGAGCTCATCCCTCGCGTACCCACCCTGCCGAACGCATCCGGTACTCGGTCACACTGCTCCGCCGGCGATCGGCACCCGAAACGGTGCCGGTGCGGCTCAGCCGGGGTGGGTTTCCCCTCCGACGGGCGAGAGCACCTCGCCGGTGTAATAGCTGGAGAGCCGATCGGAGGCGAAGAAAACGTAGGACGGCGCGATCTCGTCGGGGTCGGCTTTTCGCCCCATCGGCGTCTGTTCCCCGAACCCCTCGACCTTCTCCGCGGGAATCGTCGCGGGGATCAAGGGCGTCCACACCGGCCCCGGAGCCACACAGTTCACTCGGATTCCGCTGCTGGTCAACGATTGGGCCAACGATTTGGTCAGGATGTGCACGGCACCCTTGCTCGCCGAGTAGTCCATGAGAGCTTTGTTGCCGCGCAGTCCGTTGACCGAGCCCGTGTTGATCACAGCCCCACCGTTCGGGAGATGGGCGAGCGCCGCACGGATCAGCCAGAAGGGAGCGTAGACGTTGACCTTGAAAGTGCGATCGAACTGTGCGGTGTCGATGGTGGTGAAGTCCTCCCGATACGACTGGACCCCGGCATGGTTGACCAGCACGTCCAACCCGCCGAGATCATCCACCGTTCGCCCCGGCAACTCCGCGCAGTAGGTTTCCTCGGCGATATCGCCCTTGTACAGGACGCACCGGCGCTGTTGCGCACGCACCAGACCTGCCGTGTGCTCGGCGTCGTCGTCCTCGAGATCGGCGAGGTAGGCGATCGCGACATCGGCGCCTTCCTTGGCGAATGCCACCGACACCGCACGACCGATCCCCGAATCCCCGCCGACGATCAGGGCACGCTTACCGTCGAGCAGCCCATTACCCCGGTAATGTCGCATCTCGTCACGAGGTGTCGGCCGCATCTCATCGGTGCGGCCCGGCGGTTGCTGCTGTTGTGCGGGGACACTCTCCGGCTGCTCCACCGCTACCTCCCGGCACTGTTGAACCGTCTCGTGAACAGGTATTTCCCGCTGTCGGAACCGTGAAACCACGACGGAAAGACGGTTTCGCCACCGCTCCGCCTGCCAGCGGCCCGGACGCCGTTTTTCGGCGCGAGTGCTCGATCAGGGGCGAGTGCCCCTCCCGGAAAGCGTTTCGCGAGTACGGACGAACCACATCGCGCCGCTCCGACTCCCTCCCCCGTGGCCCCCTGACCGTTGGCCGTTTTGGAGATCACCGGGCACTTTGAGCGCGTGGAACCGTCGAGCGAACCGTGGGCACGAATTCGCCGGCGGTATGCCACGTGCTTTTCCGGCGGAGGTGGAATGTCCCGGTTCACCGCCGGACGCACAGCCATCTGTGGGCCCAGGCATTGTTCATATAACCCTTGGGGTTCCAGAGCTGGATGGGAGCTTCCGGCTGCACGGTGGCACTGGTGTCCCAGGCACGGGCACTGATCGGGACCTGTCCGGGTGGCAGATCGAGCGTCAGATGCCAGTGACGCCATGCCCAGGGGGAAGCCTGTTTCTCCATTGTCGCCTGAGTCCAGTTCCGGCCTTCGTCTGTGGAGACGTCCACCCTGGCGAGCCCGTGGGCCTCTCCCGCCAGGGCGTAGCCGCGAATCGTTTTCGGCCCCGCGCGGGGAATCTCGTCCTCGGACGGGACGAGGACATCGGAATTGACCGCGAGCGGACCCAGCGAAAAACCCATCTCGTGCCCGGGAATGCCCGGATCGGCTTCGGCAGGAAGCAGTCGGTATGCGGTGGTTTGGAAGAAATTGTCCGAAGGACGCGGCATCACGGTGATGCGATCCACCCACTTGACGCTGCGGGCACCGATGTAACCAGGCACCACCACCCGAAGCGGAGCGCCGTGCACGGCGGGCAGTGGCTCTCCGTTCATCTCCCAGACCAGCAACACTTCATCCCCGTGCGCCTTGGACATCGGCACCGACCCGCCGAAACGCTGCGGTGGCGACGCGATATGCGAAACGTCGCGTGCCTCGAACTCGACGTGTTCGGCGTGGGCCGTCGGCCCGGCGGCGGCCAGTACGTCCCGGAGTCGTACGCCTGTCCACGTGGCGGTGGAGACCGCACCGGCTCCCCACGGGAGTTCGCCCGGGATGTCGCGCACCCGCATCAGCCCATCGCGTCGGTTACCCGCGCACTGGATGGTGGCCACCGTCTCGCGCACGGGAAAACGTGAGCGAAGCTCGGACAACGAGAGTTCCAGCGAGTGCTCCACCTCGCCCCGCACCCGCAAGCGCCATTCCCGAGGCTCGGTTTCCGGGATCGGACCGTGATTGCGCACGAAGAACGTGCTGGTGTCGGTAACGATGCTCGCCGCGAGCGCCGCACGCGGTGGTTCTACGTTGAACGGTTCCACCGCGTGTACGATCATGTCTTCACGTTTTCCCCAGAGCATTCACGATCACCTCTTCCCGTGTGCACCGCGAGCCGCCGAGCGCGGCGTGCCGGGTGTGAGAAGCCGAGGACGGCGTCCCTCTACCTTGCGGGGCCGAGCCGACCGGGGTGAGTGCCGTGCCGCCAAAAGGGAAACGTTGTGCGCGGGGAGGAACTCGTGCGCGGGCACCGGGAAGCACGAGATGCACAGGCACCGGGAAGCACGAGCCCGGGCCTGCCCGCGCTTCGGGAACAGAAGGCACGACGGGGACGAACACGCACACCACCGGGTGTGGCACGGGCGAGCGAGTCCACTGGCCGCCACGGCCGCGTTCCGGCCGAGTCCGCTCTTTCGCTCCGGGAACCGTCAACGCCCCGCGGCTCGTAGCGCGGGCAGCAGCTCTTCCCTGGCGAAGGCGAAAAAGCCCGCCGGATCGTTGTCCATCCCGATCTGCACCAGCGCCACATCGGTAAACCCCGCCTGCCGGAAGGACGAAACCGCCTCCACGATCGGCCCCACTTCCGGGCCGCACGGGATCGCCGAGGCCACGTCCTCGGGACGGACGTACTTGGTCGCCGCGGCGAACGAATCCGGCACGGGCAGCTCGGAATTAACCTTCCAACCACCGGCGAACCAGCTGAACTGCTCGTGCGCCCGCTCCACTGCCGCATCCCGATCCGGGCCCCAGCAGATCGGCAACTGCCCGATCTTGCGGTCGCCGGTCGTGTCCGAGGCACGATCCCAGTCCTCACACAGCCCCGACTCAGGAGTAACCGCGATCATGGCATCGGAGGCCGCGGCGAACCGACGCACCGATTGTGGCCCCGACACAGCCGTGCCGATGGGCACCTTCCGCTCGGGCAGGTCCCAGAGCTTGGCCGAGTCCACCCGGTAATGATGTCCGACGTAGTCCACGCTGCCGCCCTCGAACAACGCGGAAATGATCCCCACGGCCTCGGAAAGCATCTCGTGCCGCACGTTCACCGGCGGCCAGCCGTGACCGATCACGTGCTCGTTGAGATTCTCACCCGCACCGACGCCGAGCAGAAAGCGATCCCGGGACAGCAGACCGAGCGTCGCCGCCTTCTGCGCCACCACCGCCGGGTGATAACGCATGATCGGAGCCGTCACATAGGTCATCAACTCGATGCCACTGGTCACCTGAGCCACCGCCCCCAGCACACTCCACGCGTACGGGGCGTGACCTTGCGGACGCAACCAGGGGAAGTAGTGGTCGCTCATCACCGCGAAGTCGAACCCGGTACGTTCGGCCGAGGCCGCGTGCTCGACGAGGGAACGTGGTCCGGACTGCTCGGTCAGGAGCGTGTACCCGATACCCGTCATTTCGTCACCCCCGAGCCGAACGCACGAGCGCGGGACGAGATCCGCGTCCCGGTTTCGGGGCTCCCCGAGATCGATATCGTGCGGCGGCCCGCGGCAGGACTCCTTCGCCGGCGGGTAGTGCACGGTTTTCGGCAACCGTGTCGCGTTCTTCGGGAGCCGGAGGAGTCGGCTCGTCCAACGTCTCCCGGCCGAACGTCACGCGGTGTTCGGTGCCCGGCCCCGCCTCGGGCACCTCTGCCGCGTAACGACGCTCTCGCCGCCACATAACCCCGGCATCCCCGCTCATCATGACCTCCGTGTGCCGAATCGATCCCCCGCGCGAAACACCGATCCGTTCCTCTCGGGAAAACACTTCCTGCTCGGTGCGGTACCCGGGAATCGGATAAACGACACACCGGCACACCCCCGTTCTCGTTCATCCGAGGAACGAAACCGTTCGGAATGATCCTCGTTTCCGACTCCGAGAACCGAGGGCCACCGCGAGCTGTGGTTCCGCGCGGGGCTCGACGATCATTACGGACGATTACCGGAGTGGGAATGCTCCGTCCACCATCGGAACGATCCTCGGACAGTTCCGAGAGACGACGGGCGTTTACGTTCCTGCCGCGCGGGGGATGTAAAGCGGCAACGTCATCGGCTCACACGGGGGTGCCCAGTGTTGCGGATCGCGCGACCGACCACGTCCGAGGGAACCTCGAGCGGGTGGGGCGACGTTTTCGCGGCGCTGCGCGGGGCGCTGGAGGCCGGGGAGCTGGAGGTTCCGCTGCCCGGCGGCGGTGACACGGCCCACCGCTGGTCCGTGCTGTGCCGTTACGGGCGTGCCGACCTGGCGCTGGGACGTCTGGTGGAGGGCCACGCCGACGCCGTGGCGATCCTGCACGAGTCCGGTGCCAAGCCGGATCCGGGGGCGTTGTACGGGGTTTGGGCGTCTCGCGCTTCCGGCAAGGGCGCCGTGCTGACCGACAGGCCGGACAGTGTGCCGGTGCTCACTGGCACGATCCCGTTCTGCTCCGGAGCGGGGCAGCTGGACAGGGCGCTGGTCGTGGCACGGCCGGACGGCGCCGCCGGCGCGGCGGACGATGTCGTCATCAAGATCGCGCTGCCGGATGCGCGGATTCGGCCGCTGCCCGAGACCTGGCACGCAGCCGGGATGGCCGACTCGCGTACCTGGGACGTGGAGCTGCACGAAGTTCCCGTGCGGGAGGAGGACCGCGTGGGCCCGCCCGGCTTCTACACCGGGCGACCGGGCTTCCGGCTCGGGGCGATGGGGGTGGCGGCGGTGTGGCTCGGCGGCACGGCGGGTGTCGTGGACCGGGTCGCGGAGCACTTGGCCGCACGTACTCCCGACGAGCACCAGCTCGCGCATCTGGCGGCGATGCACGTGGCGGTGGAGGCGGCGGACAGCACGCTGGCGACAGCGGCCGAGACAGTGGACGCCTCCGGAACCGGGACGGACCGAGCGGTCACCGCTGGAACATGCCGCTCGGCGGCGGAACGCGCCGCGTGCGAGGTGCTGGCACGGGCGCCCCGAGTGACCGGGCCCGGACCGTTGAGCCGCGATGCCGCGTTCACCAGGCGGCTGGCCGATCTGGAGGTCTACGTGCGACAGCACCACGCCGAGCGCGAACTGGCCGATCTCGGTAGAAGCATCCTGTTGGCACGGGCGGGTGAGCGTGCGACGTGAGTACCTACGACCCGCGCCCGATGACCTCGGAATCCGAGTGGATGCGCACCGTCTCGGACCTGCCGCCCGGGATACCGGAGCTGGGTAACCGAGTCGTCGTGGTGGCAGCGCACCCCGACGACGAGTGCCTCGCTCTGGGCGGAGTGCTCCAGGAGCTGCGGAGACTGCCCGGCGAGCTCCGGATCGTCGTGGCCACTGACGGCGAGGCCGCTTACCCGGGGCTGAACGCGACCGACCGCGCGGAGCTGGCACGAACCCGGCGCCGCGAACTGCACGCGGCGCTGCGCGTGCACGGGCTGCCCGCCGTGCCGGTGACCTGGCTCGGCCTGCCGGATTCGGAACTGGTCTCGCACGAAGCAACGCTGGCTGACCAGCTCCGAGCGTTGCTCACCGGCGCCACGGCGACCGTCGCGCCGTGGCCGCTGGACCCGCACCCGGACCACCAGGCGGCGGGGCGGGCCACGGCGAGGACGAGGCCGCCTGAAAGCCGGATGTGGTCGTATCCGATCTGGATGTGGCACTGGATGCGCCCGAACGAGGAGGTGATCCCGTGGCGACGTGCCGTGCTGCACCGGCTCTCCCCCGCACAGCAGGCCAGCAAGAACGCCGCGCTGGAAGAGTTCGTCTCCCAGCGCGTCCCGCCGCCCGGCGTCGGCGGCGCCGTGCTTCCACCGGAGGCGCTGGCCCACTTCGGACGCGGCGTCGAGGTGCTGTTTCAGGAGCATCCGTGAGCACGCCGTCCAGTCGCTTCGAACAGCTCTACCAGGGCGACCCGGACCCGTGGCGGACGGCGAGCTCCTGGTACGAGTGGCGCAAACGCGCCGTGGCGCTGGCGTGCCTGCCCAGACCGCGCTACGCCTCGGCGATCGAGCCGGCCTGCGGCACGGGCGAACTCACCGCCGCGCTCGCCGGGCGCTGCGGTCGGCTCGCCGCCTCCGACGCCTCGAGAACCGCGACCGCGCGCGCCCGCCACCGGGTCGCGGACCAGGACCACGTCGAGGTGCGCCGCAGGCGGCTGCCCGACCAGTTCCCGTCCGAGTGCGACTCGGCGGAACTGGTCGTGCTCAGCGAGGTCCTCTACTACCTTGCCGAGGACGATGCCGCCGCCGTCCTCGCCGCCTCGGTGCGAGCGCTGCGTCCCGCCGGGGATCTCCTGGCGGTGCACTGGCGGCCACAGGCTCCTGACGCGCCGTCCAACGGCGACAGCGCTCATCAGCGGCTTCGGGACCACCCCGACCTCGACGTGCTCGTTCGTCACACCGAACCGGACTTCCTCATCGACGTGCTGAGGCGAGCGTGACGCGGCGCATCGAGGCGGTCACCATCGTGGTTCCCGCCCACGACGAGCAGGCACTGCTGCCGGGATGCCTGCACAGCCTCGCGGCTGCGCTGCGGTGTCTCAGCACGGAGGTCGGTGTCGTGCGCACCTGCGTGTGTGTGGTGGCCGACCGGTGCAGCGACACCACCGCGCGGCTGGCGCTGTCCTTCGCGGACCGTTTCGACCGCTTCGAGGTGCTGACCAACTCGGTTCCCTGCGGGCTCGGCGAGCTGCGCAACCGAGGTACCGCACACGCCCTACAGGCTCTGCGGTCGCCGGCTCCGGAGCGGACCTGGATCCTGCACACCGACGCCGACACCGTCGTCCCCACCCGATGGGCGGTCCAGCACGTCCGCTACGCCCGGAGTGGGGTGCACGCGGTGGCAGGTCGGGCGGTCATCCGCTGGTGGAGCGGGTCGGCCGTACGGGCACGGCCGAGTTACGAAGCGCTGGTCGCGGAAAAGATCACGGTCGATCAGCACCGCCACGTCTACGGCGCCAACCTCGGCGTACGCGCCGACGCGTTCGTCGAGGCCGACGGGTTTCCGCCCCTCTACACCGGCGAGGACCACGGGTTGTGGTCGCGGTTGCGGCGGGCAGGCCGGATCACGCGGCAACCCAACGAGTGCCCGGTACTGACCAGCGGTCGCACCAGGGGACGCGCCCCCGGTGGCCTGGCGACACTGCTGCACGAGCTGTCGCTGCGCTCCGGCACGACCGTCGAGTTTGGTCGCCCCTGGGACGGGTAATCCCGCGGTCATGCGCTCACTCTCGGCCATGGACCGGATCGCCGAATGGACGTGGCTGGACAAACCGGCCGGCATGCTGCGTGACGCTGTCTCGCGGACCCTCCGGGGTCGGCGGCTGAAGGACGCGTTGCACGGCGTGTGGCTCGGTCACCCGGTGCACCCCGCCGTGGTGCAAGCCCCGATGGGCGCGTTCGCGTGTGCCGGTGTCGTCGACGCGCTGCCCGGACGCGGCGTGGGCGAACGGCGGGTGAGCCAGCTTTTGATCAAGCTCGGTCTGCTGGCCGGTGTGCCCGCGGCCGTGGCCGGGGCGGCGGATTTCGCCCAGGGCCACGAGGAACAACAACGCACCGGTCTGGTGCACGCGCTCGCCGGCACCGCCGCTCTGACCAGCTACCTGCTGTCGCTGCGCTGGCGGGCGACGGGGCGCGAAGTCGCGGGCACAGCGGCGGGATGGACCGGACTGGGCCTGACCGTGGCAGGCGGCATACTCGGCGGGCACCTGTCGTTCCACCAGGCCACCAGTGTCAATCACGCCGACGCGGTCCCGCACATCGCACCCGACGAGTGGACCGATCTCGGCGAGGTGGCCGACCTGCCCGAGGGCTCTCCGACCCGGCGCATGGCCGGTGAGGTGCCGGTGTTCGTGCTGCGCGACCGCGGTGAACTGTATGTGCTCGCCGACCGCTGCGCCCACGCCTCCGGCCCCCTCAACCGGGGTTCGCTGTCGTGGCCCGACGGGTCCCCGTGCGTGGAGTGCCCGTGGCACGGCAGCGTGTTTCGGGTGGCCGACGGTGAGGTCGTACACGGCCCGGCCACGGCGCCGCAACCCACCTTCCACACCCGCGTCGTGGCCGGTCGCCTGCAGGTGCTCGTCCGCCGAATACCCGGCGTCCCGGCAGGCGGCTGAGGTCGGGGCTCGACGATTCCCAGCGTGAGCACACGGCCGGGCAGCTGGGCCAATCGAGCCGCCCCTGCCGGACGAGGAAAAACGAGCCGTTTCCGAAAGTGCGTACCACCGGCAGCCGGGCGAGACTGGTGGAACTGGGGCCAATGGAACTGGGGACCAAGGGCCGGCGGACCGAGAGGACCACGGCGAAACAGCCACCGACGAACGGGAGCACCACCCCTCATCGCTCTGGTGGGCCGGCTGCGGATGCCCATCACCGGACGTACTCGGTAACCCCCAACCACGTTCGTGGGACGGGGCGTCGAGGACCGCGCCTGCCTGATCGGGGCTCACCGATACCGCACGGCGGACGCTTGGAGGGGTGGGCGCATCGGTGCTCCAGGCGCAGGTGATACCGCGGGCCCGGGTCGTGGTGGCCAGCAGTGATGGCCCCTCTGAGAGTCTCTGACACATTGGTGACTTCGAGGCGGGATTCCTTGGTGCGGCTGCGCGGTGAACGGCCTCGGGTGGGAAGACCTGCCGCTGATCAGTGCCATCCTGCCCACCCGCGGCCGAACGAGGGCCGCGTCGGTTCCATTAGAGCAAGCCGCACCCCGACGAAGCTCCTTCGAGCGGAGGTTCCGCCGAGCGAGCACCCCACGATTCGAGCCCAGACTTCGATCAGCTCGCAGGACCGTAACGAGGGAGATGGGACGGGCGAGGCCCTGTCGGGCGGTGGCTCGGATCAGCGGCGGCGGGCCGGGATTCAGTCCCGACCCGCCGCCGTGCAGGCTTACTTCATCGCCTGCAGCAGTTGTTCGCAGGCCCGCTCGCAACGGCGGCAGGCCTCGGCGCACAACCGGCAGTGTTCGTGCATATCGGCATGGCTTTCGCATTCTTTGGCGCAAGTGGCGCAGGACTCGCGGCACGCCTCCAGTTGGCCTTTCGACGTCGGCGCGTCGTAGGCGGTCTGTCGGGACAGGACACGGGTGGTCACCGCACAGATGTCCGCGCAGTCCAGATCGAGACGCACGCACCGACGCAGATTCTGCAGGTCGTCTTCGGACAGGCACGCGTCGGCACACGCGGTGCAGGCTTGGGCGCACTCCACGCACGCCTCGATACAGGCGCTGAGGACCTCGCGATCCACATGACCCGCCCAGGGGTGGGTCTCCAGAAGTTGTTTCGAGTACGGCATACCCTCCTCCTTCCGCGATCAGCCACCGATCGTGGCGATCGGTCCCTGTCCGGCCCGGGTCAACTCGAGAACCCCCACTCCCGGGCCACCACGAGCGGTGGTCTCGCACGCGGATCCGTGAGGGCGCAGCATCGAACCCCACGAGGAACCACCGAACACGGATTCTGCCGGGGCGTGGGCGGGTGTGGCCGGAAAACATCGCCGAGCCACCCATCTGCCGCCGCGGTCCCGGGCCCCCAGCCTCGTCTCGGCGGCAAGCTCAGCATGCTCGCGGAGCGGGCGTGACGCAACCGGTGGCTGGATCGGCAGGCGGTGGGACCGGCGGACCGGTTCCGTGCCGGTCCGGCAGCTTCGCCCCATCCGTTTCGTGCTCGAGGGAAGGAAAGCCCGTTCGAGTGTTCGACGCCCTGGTAGGGGTGGTGGTCGGTGTATCCGCTCCGTGCCCAGCCACGCCAGCAGGGCATCCAGCCGTTCATCGGTCGACGCGAACCCCGCGAAAGCAACCAGGCCGCTCGCTGGTTCGTCGAGCACGCCCCGCGCTACCGCACCGGTTCCGACGGTTGGCCGAACGCTGGGAACTCCGCGCCGAACTCCGCCCCAGCTTCCCCATCTTCGCCGCCGCCCTCGCCCGCTACAAAGAACTCACCAAATGAGACACTGCCTTAAGTCACCCCACAGGGTGAATCTTACTGCCCCGAATGTGCACCGTGACCTGCTCAGTCACAAGTTCGTGATTGCTCCATGTGGAGGATCCGACTACGTACACCTGGCTGAGGTACGATCTGCTTTCGCAAGATCACACAGGATAATCCATGCAATGGAGCTGCGAGGAGTGGCGGACATGGTCGGTGGCACCGTGTGCGGATACGTGGAACAGGGTGAGCCGGAGATGCCACGTTCATCGATTCAAATATGACGCCGTACCACCCGTCCGTTGCACATCGCTGCTTAGAGGACCTTGATGTCTGCACTGTTACCTACTGCCGGCTGCCTTGAGGACGATGGTCCTGAGAGCTGTTCGGATCAAGCTGCCGCGGATCTACGGAACCGCATGCTGTGGCTTGCCCTGCTGCCGGTGGTGCCGTTACTCCTCGTGCTGGGTGCTGTCACGGCTATGCTGGTGACCGTCGATCGTTCGTTCCCGGGAGCCGCACTCGCCCTTTGTGCGTTGGCGATCGCGGCGGCACTGCTGGTCGGTTTCATCGCCCTCAAGCGGACCAGGAACGGTGTCGAACAACTCCTGCGGAAGCGCGAGGCGGTCAGACACGAGGCGGCCAGAGTTGACGCTGCCGCCACCGCTGCTGACACGGGCTCCGCAGCCGATGAGCTCTTCTCCCCGTCGTACGGCAACGACGCGCTCCAGGCCGCGTTCGCCAAGTTGGCACGGGGGCTGGAGGCCATGGCCGACCGAGCGATCACCGAAATCGACGAAGCCGAACACCAGGTGGAAGACCCTGATCTTCTCGCGCGCCTGTTCCGCGTGGACCACCTCGTCAACCTGTCTCGCCGCCAGGCGGAAAGTCTGGCCATACTCGGTGGTAAAGCGCCGCAGCGACAAACACAGGAGGACGTGAGCCTCCAGACAGTATTGCGCTCCGCCGTGGCTGAGATCGAGCACTACTCCCGGGTGAAGATGACCGCGGTGGAGGGAACACTGAAAGGGCCCGCCACCGCTGAGGTGATTCACCTGCTGGCGGAGCTGCTGGAAAACGCCACCCAATTCTCCAGTAACAACACTCCTGTGGTGGTGCGGACCGAAACCGTCACGGCCGGCGTGGCCATCGAGATCCAGGACCGTGGTCTTGGTATGACGAGCGATGAGATCCACCGGTACAACCGCCTGCTCGAGGACGCCGATCGGGTCGACCTCGACGAGCTTCTCGCGGACGGACGGATCGGGTTGTCGGTGGTCCGAGTCCTCGCGCAGCGCTACAACATCAGGGTCCGCCTGCAAAGCAGCATCTACGGAGGGATGGAAGCGGTCGTCCTGCTGCCGGACAGCTTGCTCACCACCTCGCCCCCGGAACCCGCGCAGCCCGGTCCAACTGCCCAAGAGCTGACGCCCACGCCGCCACCTTCCGGCGGGCCACCACCGCCGGTTTCCCGTGCTCACTCTCCCAGTCGGATGCAATGGACCGGCGACGTAGCAGCGCCCGCTGCCGAACCTTCGCCCGAAAGACACACACCGGCACCACCCACTTCTGAACCGGCGTCGACACCACCGCCGGCGCGGACCGCTCCCCCATCGGCGGAGACGACGAGCCCACCCACGGGCGGGGAGCGCCGTCGAGGTGACGCGTCACAGCTTCCGCAACGCAGGCCCGGCACGGACAACCTTCCGGAAGAGTTGCGGACACGACAGGAGAGCGTCACCCCGATCCCCGGCCACAACACGGGGCTGTTGAGCGCCTTCAGCCAGTCCGAGTCCGACCAGTCAGCTTCGTCAGAAGATCGGCGAAACCCTTCGACGTCCGCCTGAAACGCCCCAAGGAGTCGACCGTGACCCAACCACAGGATCTGACCTGGCTACTCGCGAACCTGGTCAACCAGGTTCCCCACACCCGAAGCGCCCTCTTACTGTCCACCGATGCGATCCCGCGGTTCTACCATGGTCTGGAGCGCGATGACGCGGACCGGCTGGCTTCCCTGGCCAGTCCCCTGTGCTCGCTGGTCCAGGAAGTGGGCAAATGCTTCGGGGGTGGGCACGGGATGCGCCAGGCCAATGCCGAACTCGGTGACGGCAGTATCCTGGCGATCACGGCCGCCAGCTCAGGCAGCATCCTCGCCGTCCTGGCCGACAGCACGGTCAACGCCGGGGTTCTCAGCTACGAGATGCAGCAGCTCGGCAGGAAAGTGCCCAGCAGTCTGGCCACGCCGTCACGACGTTCCCCGGCGGAGGAGAGTCGGTCGGTATGAGCGCATTCAACGGTCACCCGCCGCGGGAACAGGGGATACGGCCCTACCTGGTCACCAACGGGCGCACCCACCCCAGTGCGCCACTGGACCTGCTGTCCATGGTGCGCAGCACGGGGCAGGTGTCCCACGACGTGCTGGGACCCGAGCACTCCCAGACGTTGCTGCTGTGCCGTTCCCCGACCACTGTCGCCGAGGTAGCAGGACACTTGCGGCAACCCGCGGTGGTCGTCAAAATTCTGCTTTCCGATCTCATCGGCACCGGTGCGGTAACCACTCACGATCCAACCGCGACCGCTGACGTCACCCCGGACCTGATCGAGAAGGTACTCCATGGGCTTAGAAACCGACTCTGACGCATTCCCCTGGCAGCTCAAAATTCTCGTCGCGGGCGGATTCGGCGCCGGGAAGACAACCTTCGTCGGCGCGTCCAGTGAGATCGAGCCGTTGAACACCGAGGAGCACCTCACCACGGCCAGTGTCGACACGGACAGTCTGGCCGGTGTGGAAGGAAAGTCCACCACCACGGTGGCCATGGATTTCGGCCGCATCACCTTCCCCGACGACAACATCGCGTTGTATCTGTTCGGCACTCCGGGCCAGGACCGCTTCTGGTTCATGTGGGACGAGCTCTCCCGCGGCACCGTCGGTGCGATAGTGCTCGCCGACACGCGTCGACTTCAGGACTGTTTCGGAGCGATCGAATTCTTCGAGCAACGGGGTATCTACTTCCTGGTCGCCGTCAACGAATTCGACAACGCGATGTACTACACCCCCGACGAGGTGCGGAACGCCCTCGCGCTGCACCTGAACGTTCCGCTGGTGATGTGCGACGCCCGCGACTCCCAAGCCGCGACCCGAACACTCATCACGCTGCTCGAACACGTATCGACGACGTCCTCACCACACCCCATCGGCTGACCCCAGGGAGAACATGATGTCCGCCAGCAATATGCGCCTCGTAGGCACCCCACCGGATCCGAACGCTCAGCACCGGATGGAACGGTTGCGAGAACTCGGCATCCGGGAAGAACCCGACCCGCAGTTCGATGCCCTCGCGCGCAGGCTCGCCGACGCCGCGGGCGCCCCCTACGCGATGGTGAACATCATCAGCGGACAACGGCAGTACTTCACCGGGCTGTACACGCGAGCCGAGTCCCAGACCAGTGCCGCGATGGAAGCGGCACAAACGGCCGTGTCACCGGGACGGGAGATGCCGAAAGACCACGGTTTCTGCCCGCACGTGGTGTCCCGCGGACTGCCACTCGTCCTCGGCGATGTCTGCTCCTACCCACGGTTCACCAGCAATCCCGTGGTGGATCAGATCGGGATCCGGTCCTACATGGGGGCCCCGCTCATCGACCACACCGGCCTCACACTGGGCACGGTCTGCACCGTCGCACCGGAGACCCACTCATGGGGCCGCCGCGAACTGGAGACGATCAAAGACTTCGCGGCCGAGGTGATGGAGCTGGTACACGGCCGCGAGCGGCCGTGACGACCGAGAAGCGCACAACGTAGCGCTCATGCGGGAGTGGCGGGTCACGCTCCGGGACGCACCGGTCGACACGTCGCCCCGTTGCGGGTCCGTGTCCGCGGCGGTAGGTACATACCGGCGGACACGGATCTCGACCGCGGCGGCGTCAGCTCGAACGTGGAAAGACACCGAGCTGCGAGGCCAGTCGCTCCGACCACGGGGTACGCGAGTTCCCCAGGGCCGTTTCGGCCAGCCGCAACCGTTGGATGTCGGAGGTGCCGGCGGGAGCGAAGATGTGGTGCGCGTCGCGGAGGTAACGTTCCACCGGGCTGTCGGTGCCGAGCCCGTACGCGGCGTGCACCTCCATCGCGGTCCGTGCCGAGTCGAGCGCGTACTCCACGTTGACGAGTTTGGCGTTGATCAGCTCCGCATCACACGGCACGGCGTTGTCCAGCGAGTGCGCGGCGTGATAAGCGGCCAGCCGGGCCGTCATCAGCTGGGACTGCATCTGCCCCAGTTTCTGCTGCACCGTCGGCAGCTGGGACAACGGTTGGCCGTAGCGGTAGTGCCGCGCCGCGAAGTCGACAGTCTCCTCCACCAAGGCGCGGTGGATCCCCAACGCGACAGCGGTCAGATTGGGCCGCCCGTAGAGGATGCTGGAGCTGTAGGCCACCGCCAAGCCCTGTCCTTCGTCGCCGAGCCGGTTCTCGGCCGGGACGCGGCACTCGTCGAAGACGAGTTCGCCGTAGCTGAACCCGTGCAGCCCCATCGACGCCTGGTGCTCCCCGAGGGAGAAGCCGGGCCGGTCCGACTCCACCAAAAACGCCGACAACCCCCGGGAGCCCTCCCCGGTGCGGGCCACCACACCGTGCACGTCGCCCACGTGGCTGTTGCCCACGAAGACCTTGTGCCCGTTGAGCACGTACTCGTCACCCTCACGACGTGCGGCCGCCGTCATGCCGAGTACGTGGCCGCCGGAGTCGGGCTCGGTGACGGCGATGGTCGGTAAGCAGTGTCCCGCACTGATCTCCGGAAGCCACCGGTGCTGTTGATCCGCGTTCCCGAAGTGCAGGAGCTTCGCTACCCCCAGCTGGGAAGCCTGCACCATCGCGCCCATCGCTCCACTGACCCGCGAGAGCTCTTCGATGATGATGGACTTCGCCAGGTGCCCCAGGCCCATTCCACCGTGCTCGGGCCCGATCGTCACTCCGATCCAGCCCTGTTCGGCGATCAGACGGGAGAGCTTGTACTGGACCGACCGAGACTGCTCCATGTCAGGAATTTGCGGGCGCACTTCGGTCTCGGCGAAGTGACGCACCTCGTCACGAAGGCGATCGTGGCTCGCAGTGGTGAACAGGCCGTCCATCTGGACTGCAACGCTCATACTTCTCCAATCCCCGATCCGGTCTCCGTCGCTGCCCGCCATCCGGGGTGCACGGATGATCAACAGGCTCGCACGGGTGCTCCAGCCGAGGTACCACCTTCATGGGGATTGACCCGAGAACTCGCACCACGCGAGGTGTGATAAAGGCGACTGCTCAACGCGGCACCAGGTGCCGTGCTCCGTACTGAAAGCACACCCCTCGGAATCGCTGCGCCCCGCCGCCACACCACCTGGGCACCACCAGACCGCGATCACACCAGCCCGCTGATCGTCCACGTGCGACAGCGGCCGAAAGCACGAGGCTCGACGATTTCGACGCGACGCCGGTGCACGCGTATCCCATGAACGCCTCGCAGTACCAAACACATCAAACCGTCGCAAGAGTTTTCATTTTCACATGGCCGGATCGAGCATTTTCAAGATCAATAACTCGCAGAGTTGCTAACATGCCGGGCGCAAGATCACGAACGACGTTTCCGACAGCGATCACGTCGTGAATTCGAAGGGCTCGGGGTGGCTGAAGCACCGAAGGACGACGAAACGACAGAGGTGACGCACGGGTCGACACTGCGCGATACCGCGGAGGTGGCGGCCGGGTCCGTGTCCGGAATGGCCATGGCGGGCGAGACAGCCGCCGAGTCCAAACCGGACGCGGCGACCACCATCGCCGCGGCGGAGCGACTGGCGGCGAACCAGGACTCGTACCTGCGGCGCAAACAGCTGTGGATGTTCGACGTGCTGGACGACGACGGCGACGGCGCGGTGACGCCCGCCGACACGATGCAGTTCGCGCACCGCCTCGCACGGCTGACCGGCCACACCGAGGACTCGCCGCGGGCACAGCAGCTGGAAGCCACGGTGAACCGGATCTGGCACGCGCTGGTGGTCAAACCCGCGTGGGTACCGGACCCGGAGCGGCTGGACAGGGAGCAGTTCGTCACGGTGATGGCGAACAGCGTGGCGGAGACGCCGGACAAGACGCTGCAGTACATCGGCGTGGTCACGAACCTGGCTTTCGCGATGGCTGACGAGGACAACGACGGACGGGTCACCCGGGACGACGGACTCCGGCTCGTCACGGAGGTGCTGCGCGTGGAGCGGGAGCACGCCGAGCACGCGTGGTCGGTGATGGACTCCGACGAGAACGGTTACCTCGGCTACCCCGAGAGCCTGATGGCGGTCACCGACTTCATCATCAGCATCGACCCGCAGGCACCGGGCAACCTGGCGCTCGGACGCATCTGACGCCGTGACAGGAGTGTTCGACGGCGCCGGCCTCGTCGAACTCGCCCAACGGGTGACGAAGCCGGCGCACTTGGTGGCACACGAGCGGGACGGCACACTGGGACTCTCGGAACGGCCGATTCCGGGAGCTGTCGGTACGGTGCCGGCCTTGTACCCGGAGTGGCTGGGCGACCAGAGCTTCACCGAGGCGCACGACGTGCGGTTCCCCTACGTCGCGGGCGAGATGGCGCACGGCATCACCGGCCTCGAACTGGTCGAGGCCATGGCGCGGGCGGAGATGCTGGCCTTCTTCGGGGCGGCAGGGCTCGGCCTCGAACGGCTCGACCGGGAACTGGAACGACTGCGGACCCGTCTCGCCGGGCGACGGAACTGGGGCGTCAACCTCATCCACCACCCCGACGACGCGGCCATGGAGGACGCGGTCGCGGCGCGCCTGTTACGCGCCGGAGTACCGAAGATCTCCCTGTCGGCGTTCCTGGACATCACCCCCGCGGTGGTGCGCTGCGCGGCCTCCGGACTGCGCACCGACGCGACGGGCCGGATCATTCGGAAGACCGCGCTGTTCGCCAAGGTCTCACGCCCGGAGACGGCCGAGCTGTTCATGTCGCCGCCCCCTCCCGGGCTGGTTCGTCGGCTCGTGGACACCGGCGAGATCACCGAGGAGGAGGGCCGTCTGGTCACCCGGATACCGGTGGCGGACGACATCACCGTCGAGGCGGACAGCGGTGGGCACACCGACGGCAGACCGCTGGTGTCGATCCTGCCCGCGATCCTGTCCCTGGCGCGGCGGAAGAGCCCGGGAGTGCGGGTGGGCGCGGCGGGCGGACTCGGCGATCCGGCCGCGGTGTCCGCGGCGTTCTCCCTCGGCGCGGCCTACGTGCTCACCGGCTCGGTGAACCAGATGTCGCGCGAGGCCGCGGTAAGCGACGAGGCGAAGGCCATGCTCGCGCAGGCCGGGGTGGCGGACGTGGCGATGGCGCCGGCGGGGGACATGTTCGAACTCGGCGCCAAGGTCCAGGTGCTGCGCCGAGGCACCATGTTCGCCGGCCGGGCGGCCCGGCTGTACCAGCTTTACCTCGAACACCCGTCGCTGGACTCGCTCCCCGCCGAGACCAGGGACTCGTTGGAACGCGAGGTCCTCGGGGCCGGCCTGGACGAGGTGTGGCGACGCACCGAGGAGTACTGGACGCAGCGCTGCCCGAGCGAGATCACCCGGGCGCAGGCGGACCCCAGGCACAGGATGGCGCTGATCTTCCGCTGGTACCTGGGTAATTCGGTCACCTGGGCGGTCGACGGCACGCCCGGCCGCCGCAGCGACTACCAGCTGTGGTGCGGCCCCGCCGCCGGAGCGTTCAACACCTGGACCGCGGGCAGCTTCCTGGCCGAACCCGGCGGACGCACGGTCACGCAGCTCGCCCGCAACCTGCTCCAGGGAGCCGCCGTGCTCACCCGCGTGCACCAGCTGCGCACTCTCGGGGCCCGCCTCCCCTCCGATGCCTTCGACTTCCGCCCCCGCCCACTGGTTTGAGAAACGGCAGAACGAACATGGACCACCGGATCGCGATCGTCGGCGTCAGCGCGATCATGCCGGGCGCGCCGGACGTGGACGCCTTCTGGCGCAACGTCGTCGAAGGACGCGACCTCATGACCGACGTACCGGCCGACCGCTGGCTGATCGAGGACTTCTACGACCCCGCCCCGGAGGCGCAGGACAAGACCTACGCCCGCCGCGGGGCCTTCCTGCCCGAGGTCGAGTTCGACCCGATGGCTCTGGGGGTGCCGCCCCGCAACCTGCCCGCCACCGACACCGCCCAACTGCTGGCCCTGGTAGCCGCGGAACGTCTGCTGGCCGGGCTCTCCGACGCCGGGCTCGGCCAGATCGACGGCGAACGGGTCAGCGTGTTCCTCGGTTGCGCCTCCCTGCAGCTGCTCGGCGAGATGGCGATGCGGTCCGGACGCCCGCAGTGGCGCCGGACACTGCTGGACAGTGGACTGTCCGAAGCCGACGCCGACGCCGTCTGCGACCGGATCCTCGAGTACTCGCCACCGTGGCAGGAAGCGACGTTCCCCGGCATGCTGAGCAACGTGGTCGCCGGGCGGATCGCGAACCGCTTCGACCTGCACGGCACCAACTTCACCGTCGACTCCGCCTGCGCGAGCTCGCTGGCCGCCCTCTCGGTCTCGGTCGACGACCTGCTGCTCGGCCGCTCCGACATGGTGATCACCGGCGGGGTCGACACGCTCAACGACGCGATGACCTTCCAGTGCTTCAGCAAGACCCCGGCCCTCTCGCCCACCGGCGACTGCCGCCCGTTCGACGAGCACGCGGACGGCACCATGCTGGGCGAGGGCCTCGGTCTGTTCGCCCTGAAACGACTCGCCGACGCCGAACGCGACGGCGACCGGGTGCACGCCGTCATCCGCGGCATCGGCTCCTCCTCGGACGGCAGCGGCACCTCGGTGTACGCGCCGCTGGACACCGGGCAGGCGCGGGCGCTGCGCCGGGCCTACGAGACCGCCGGCTACGGACCGGACACGGTCGGTCTGGTCGAGGCGCACGGCACCGGCACCGCCCCCGGCGACGCCACCGAAACAGCCGCCCTGCACTCGGTGTTCGAGGCGAGCGGGCGGACGGACCGCCAGTGGTGCGCGCTCGGGTCCGTCAAATCCCAGATCGGACACACCAAGGCCGCCGCCGGCGCCGCGGGCCTGCTCAAGACCGCCCTGGCACTGCGGCACAAGGTGCTACCGCCGACGATCAAGGTCGACCGCCCGAACCCCGCGCTGAACCTGGAGAACAGCCCCCTCTACCTCAACACGCGGGCACGGCCTTGGATCAACACGACCGAGCACCCCAGGCGGGCCTCGGTGTCCAGCTTCGGCTTCGGCGGCTCGAACTTCCACGTCACGCTGGAGGAGTACACCGACGAAACGGCGGGAGCCCGCCCCGCGGTGCGCTGCGAAGCACGACCGGGAGAACTGGTGGTGCTGTCCGCCGCGACGCCGCAGGAGCTGTTCTCACTCGACCTGTCGGGAAGCCTCACGGCGATCGCGCGGCGCTCCCAGAACGCCTTCCAGCACACGCGGGAGCACCGGCTGGCGGTGGTCGCCTCGTCCACGGAGGACCTCGAGCAGAAACTGGAGCAGGCCCGGGGACTGGTCGGCACGAAGCCGTTCTCGACGCCCTCCGGCCTGCACTACGGTGTCGGGCGCACGCCGGGGCGGATAGCGTTCCTCTTCCCCGGTCAGGGAGCCCAGTACGTCGGCATGGGGGCCGACCTGGCGATGCACTTCCCCCAGGCCCACGCGGTGTGGGACCGGCACGAGGTCTCACCGCTGGTCTTCCCACCACCGGTGTTCACCGACGCCGAGCGGCAGGCACAGCAGCACGCGCTCACCGACACCGGCGTCGCGCAACCCGCCATCGCCGCGCACAGCCTCGCGCTGCTGAACGTGCTGGAGACCGCGGGGGTGCGGCCGGACTGCGTGGCCGGGCACAGCTTCGGCGAGCTGGTGGGGCTGCACGCGGCACGCGCGTTCGACGAGGACACGTTGATGCGGCTCGCCGTCCGGCGGGGCGAGCTGATGCGGGAGGGCTCCGGCGTCATGATCGCCCTGGACGCGGGCGTGGACGAGGTGACCAACCTCCTCGAGCAGCAGAACCTCGAGCAAGCCTGGATCGCCAACCACAACGGCCCGCGCCAGGTCGTGGTGGCCGCGACCGCCGAGGCGGGCGCGCTCGTGCGCAAGCACGCCAACGCGGCCGGAATGACCGCACGGACGCTCGACACCTCGGCTGCCTTCCACAGCCCTCTCGTCGCCCCCGCGACCGAACCGCTGCGGGACTTCCTGTCCGCGGAGACGGTGCGCGCACCGCTGCTGAACGTGTACGGCAACGCCGCGGCAGCCGTGCATCCGGTGCGGCCGGCCGAGATCCGGCAGGCGATCGCCGACCACGTCGCCTCACCGGTCCGGTTCGCGGACATGGTGCACGCGATGCATGCCGACGGGGTGCGGATCTTCCTGGAAGTGGGCCCGGGGGGCGCGTTGACCAGCCTGGTCAAGGAGAACCTCTCCGACGTCCATGCGATCGCCCTGGACCGCGCGAGCTCCAACGGGGTGACCGGGCTGCTCGACGCGCTCGGACAGCTCACCGCGCTCGGCGTCCCGCTCGACTTCGCCGGGCTGTGGCACGGCCCGGAGGAGCCCGAGCCCGCACGACCGGCGATGCCCATCATGATCAACGGAGGCAATCACGGCGGGTCCTACCCACCGACACCGGAGTCCGCGCCGACCACACCGGCCCCTGCGCTGTCCGGGACCGGATCCGGCGGCCAGGACGACGAGACGCTGCGCGCGGTCGCCGAAGCCCAGCAGGAGGTCGCCCGCGCCCACGCGGCGTACCTGAGCATGGCCGAGAAGTCGATCGACGCGCTGACCTCGCTGGACCCGGCCTCGGGCCACGGCCTCGGGCAGACTGCCGCTCCCTCGTCGACCTTCCGGACCACCACCCCACCACCCGCACCGCCCGAGCCACCCGCGTCCCCCGAACCCCCTGCGACCTCCGAACCGCCCGCCGCCTCCGTCGCCCCGGTGACCGCCACGGCCCCGGAACCCGTGCCGTCGCGCGACATCGAGGAACTGGAACCCCAGGTGCTGGCCGCCGTGGCCGAGAAGACCGGCTACCCGGTGGAGATCCTGGAACCGCACATGGAGCTGGAGGCCGACCTCGGCCTGGACTCGATCACCCGCGCGCAGGTTCTCTCGGCCCTGCGCCCGATGTTCCCGCAACTGGAGGGAATGGACCGGGAACGGCTCACCCCGCTGCTGACGCTGCGCACCCTCGGCGAGATCGCCGACCGCTTACGCGAGCTGCTGAACGCACCCGCCCAGCCCGTCACCACCGTCCCCGACGGGACGATCCACCGGCACGTGCCGGCGCTGCGGCACGCGCCCGCACCGGGCGGCGCCATGCAAGGGCTCGGAACCGTCCTGGTCACCGACGACGGAACCGGAGTCGCCGAGGAGACCGCACGACTGCTCACCGAGCGCGGCGTCCACGCGCGGGTCGGCACCGCGGCCGACATCACCACGCTGGAGGCCGACGGCCTGGTGTTGCTCGGCGGACTGGCCGAGACCGCGTCCGCGGACGAGGCCCTGGCCATCCAACGGGACGCCTTCCGAGCCGCACAGGCGATCGCGCCCCGGCTGCGCGCCGCGGGCGGTGTCTTCGTCACCGTGCAGGACACCGGAGGCGGATTCGGCCACCGCGACGCGCAACGGCCCTGGATCGGCGGCCTGGCCGCACTCGCCCGCACCGTCCGCTGGGAATGGCCGCTCGCCGCGGTCAAGGCCATCGACTGCCAGCGTGCGAACCGCTCGGCGACCGAGACCGCCACCGCCCTCGTCGACGAACTGCTCACCGGAGGCCCGGACCTCGACGTCGCGCTCGCCGCGGACGGCACCCGGTGGACACTCGACACCACCGAGGCCCCGGAACCGGCCGCGGCCGATGACTGGGCCGGTGCTTGGGAAACCGACCCGGTGATCGTCGTGTCCGGCGGTACCGGGGCCGTCACGGCGGCGGCCCTGCGAGAGCTCGGATCCCGGCACCGCGCACGCTTCGTCCTGCTCGGCCGCGGCTCCGACCGCGAGGTGGACGGGCTGGACCAGGTCCACTACATGCGCGTCGACGTCCGGGACGAAAACGCCGTACGGACGGCGCTCGCCGACGTCCGGCAGCAGTGGGGACCGATCACCGGCATCGTCCACGCGGCCGGGGTGCTGAACGACCAGCGGGTGGAGGACAAGACCGAGGGCCAGTTCGAGGCCGTGTTCAGCACCAAGGTCGACGGGCTGCGAGCACTGCTGGACGCCACCCGCGAGGACCCGCTGCGACTGCTGTGCGTGTTCTCCTCGGTCGTCGCCGCGACCGGCAACGCCGGGCAGTGCGACTACGCGATGGCCAACGAAACCCTCAACCACGTGCTCGCCACCGAGCAGAACGCTCGGCCGGAAGCGGTGGTCCGCTCGCTGCTGTGGGGACCGTGGGAAGGCGGCATGGTCACCCCCGAACTGGCCGAGGTGTTCCGCCTCGGCGGCGTCGACCTGATCCCCCTGCGAGACGGAGCGCGCGTCTTCGCCCGGGAACTGAGCTCCCCTGCCGACGACCCGCGCGTGCTGCTCACCGCCGGCCGCGCGCTGACGCGACTCGGGGAGGCCACCAATGGATGACCAGGACTTCGAGGTCATGCCCCGCCCTCCGCGGTCCCACCAGCCGACACCGGCCCCGAGGAGTGCCGCGGCGCTGATCTCCGAGCAGTTGCGGCAGGCCACCGAGCTCCACGAGCGCTTCCTGGCCACTCAGACGAGCTTTCACCCGCCCACCACCGGGAGGGTCACCGGAACGGCGACCGGGACGGCCGTCGAGCCCGTCACCGAACCGGCCCGCACGGCCCGGGCCACCGTCGAGCTCGACGGCTGGTATCTCGACCGGGCCGGCCGGATGACGGCCGGAGCCGTACTGGACGAACCGCTGGCGCTGTGGCCACAGCGCGATGGCGCGCTCGACGGCGAACTCACCTTCCACCACGCTCTACCCGCACCGGGCGATCAGCTGCTCAGCTCGCTGACCGTCACCGAAGCGGCGCTGCGAAGCGAGGTCGACGGCCACCTGTCGTTGCGCGGCAGCCTGTCGGACGGCTTGGACGTGCCACTGCCGACGGAGCACCCCGGTGCCGCGTTCGACACCGACGCGGTCACGGCGTTCGCCGAGGGCCGCCCGGCCGACTGCTTCACCGGCCCCGAGTGGGAACTCACGCGCGCCCACGTCCGAACCCCCGGAATCGGGTCGCGACGCACCCTGCTGCTGCGCGAGGTCACCGCGTTCGATCCCGACCGCGGGCTCACCGCGACCGGCCGCACCCCGCCGAGCACGTGGCACTCGCCCGCCGCGCTGCTCGAAGGCGGCCTCCAAGCGATGGCGTTCCACCTCGCCGCCACCGGGAGCACGATCCACCACGACGGCTGGCGCTTCGAACCGCTGCCGGAGGCGCCCACCCGCCTGCGGGTCCTGCTCAACGCACCGAGCGGCACACCCCGGTACCACCTCACCGTGCGGTCGCTCACCGGCACGACCGCCCACGCGGACGTGGTCGTCACGATCGACGAGCAGGTGGTGCTGTGCGCCGAAGGGCTCGCCGTTCACCTCGTCGCCGACACCCCCCTGCCGCACTGGAAGCTCCTCGGACCACCCGCGGTCCAGCGCACCGGCGATCCGGTCCCGCTCAGCGCACTGGCGGGCCTGCGCGGCCACGATGATCCGGCCGCAGCGAGCACGGGCCGAATCCGCTACGACCACGCCACGATGCTCACCGCCGCCTGGGGGCCGCGCGCCGAGATCCTCCCCGACGCCAGCGACGACGCGTTACGGCTGCCCGGACCGCCGTACCTGTTCCTCACCCGGGTCACCGAGCTGTCCGTCACCCACGGGGACTTCCGCCTCGGCAGCAGCCTGGTCGCCGAGTACGACGTGCCCCGGCACGTGTGGTTCCGCGAGCAGAGCGGGACGGTGCCGGTCGCCGTGCTGATGGAGATCGCGCTACAGCCCTGCGGCTTCCTGACCGCCCTGATGAACGGCGGCACGGCCGACGAGCAGCTGCGGATCCGCAACCTCGACGGTCGACTCTCGACGGTCCGCGAGGTGCCCCCCGACGTCGGCTCGTTGCGCACCACGGTCGAGCTCACCGACATCGAGCACTGGGACGGCACGACGATCGAAACGTTCCGGGTCCACTGCGAAGCCGACGGCGTCACCGCCCTGGAGGGCACCACGGTCTTCGCCCTGACCTCGGCGGAGCAGTTGACGACCCAGACCGGTCTGCCGGTGACCGACCACGACCGCTCCCGCCTCGCCCAACCCTGCGAACACCCCGTTGTCGACCTGCGATCCCGCCCCGCCCGCTTCTTCGGGCGCTCCGCCCGCCTGCCCGGTCAGATGCTGCTGATGCTCGACCGGCTCGCCGGCTACTGGCCCGACGGCGGCCCGGCCGGACTCGGACGGCTACGCGCCGAGTGCGACGTGCGGGCCGAGGCCTGGTACTTCAAAGCGCACTTCTTCAACGACCCGGTGCAGCCCGGTTCCCTCGGTGTCGAGGCGATGTGCCAGCTCCTGTCCTGCTACCTGATCCAGCGCGGCGTCGACGACGGGTTCCGCCTCGAGCCCGTCGTGCCCGACTCGTGGAAGTACCGCGGCCAGGTCCTGCCCTCCGACGCGCTCGTCACCGTCGAACTGGACGTGCTGGACATCGAACTGAGCCCCGACGGCGGGTACGCGGAGGCCGAGGCCTGGCTGTGGGTGGACGGTCGCAAGATCTACCACGTGCCCTGCCTGCGGGTGCGCGTGGTGCCCGGCGCGCCGGACTCGCCCTCCATTGTCGACACCGCGCTCGACCCTCGGGCGGACACGTGGCTGGCGGACCACTGCCCCACCTGGACAGTCCCCGCCGTGCCGCTGATGTCGACCGCCGAGCTCCTCGCCCGGTCCGCCGGGGACCGCGCCGGACGCCCGGTGCGGGTGCTGCGCGACCTGAGCATGCAGCGCTGGCTGCCCGTCGCCGACCCGGTCCGGCTTCGTGCCACCTGCACCGACGAGCAGACGCGGCTCGCGGTGTGGCACGAGGCCGGTTCGCTCTCCAGATTCGTCCCGGTGGCCACCGCGACGATCGACTTCGAACCCCCACCCCGGCCGGCTCGCTTCACCCCGCTGGCGAACCTCGCGGACGCGCCGGACCCGTACGAGAACGCGAACCTCTTCCACGGACCGAGTTTCCAGTACCTGACGAGGCTGCGGATGGGCTCCACCGGGGCCAGCGGCGTCCTCGACGCCGAACGCGGGTCGGTACCCCGCGGCGCGCTGCACCAAGGGTTGCTGGACGCAGCGCTGCACACCATCCCGCACGACGCGCTGCACCGGTGGGACCCGGCGATCGGCTCCGACCGACTGGCGTTCCCGCACCGGCTCAGCCACCTCACCGTGTACGAGCCCCTGCCCGACCACGGCGAGATCGAGGTCGAGGCCCGTTTCGCCGGCACGCTGCCCGACGACCTCGTCGCGATCGACATCCAGATGTGCCGCGGAGAGCACGTGCTGGTCGCCTTCCGGACCGTGGTCATGCACATCCCGATCGGAGCCCTGACCGCGGTTTCCGGCCCGGAGCGACGCGCCTACCTGCGCGACGCCGCGCCCGACTCCCGCCTCCTGCTGATCGGCTCGGACGGAGTGCTGCGCAGGCGCGACGTGGAGCGGGCCGACACGGTGCCGGGCACCGTCAACGCCGTCTACGGCCTGCCCGCGGACACCCGCGCCGCGGACTGGCTGGCCCACATCGCCGTCAAGGACCACGTCGCCCGAACCGCCGGCGTCCACCCGAGCACGGTCGAGGTGACCACCCTCGACGACGTCAGCTGGGACGAGGACTCCGCCACCGTGAGGACCCCATGATTCTGATCACCGGAGCCTCCGGGGCCGTCGGCTCCGCCCTGCTGCGCGAGCTGGACGGCACCGAGGAGGTCATCGCGCTCACCCACCACAAACCGGTCGATACCACATCCGTGCGCGGCGACGTGACCCGTCCCTGGCTCGGGCTCCACCCGGCCGAGTACCGCGAGCTCGCGGCCAAGGTCGACGTGGTCGTGCACTGCGCGGCGGCCGTGAACTTCTCGGCCTCGCACGAGCACCTGCACCGGGTCAACGTCGTCGGCACCGGCCACGTGCTGCGGTTCGTGGCGGACGCGGGCGCCCGCCTCGTGCACGGCTCCACGGCGTTCGTCGCCCGCGCGGGCGACGGCACCCCCTTCGACGCGTACGCCGCCACCAAGGCCACGGGCGAGACCCTGGTCCGCGAATCCGGCCTGCCCGCCTGCATCGCCCGCATCTCCACCGTGATCGGCGACGTCCCGCGGCTCCAGGCGTTCCACTACCTGCTCGGCTTCGCGCTGTCCGGCCAGCTCCCCTTCCTGCCCTGCACACCCGGCACCCGTGTCGACCTCGTTCCCCGGGACGCCGTCGCCGCCGCGCTGGCCGCCCTCGCCCACGACCACGAGGCGCACGGTGACCACTGGCTCACCGCCGGCCCGGCCGCCCTGCCGATGGAACGCGTCATCGAGATCGCCATCGACGCCGCTGCCGCCCGCGCCCAGGACGACGAAGAACTGCGCGACATCGACCAGACGATCTTCCACACCCGGCTGATCGACCCCGCGGTGGCCTCCACGGTGCTCACCGCCGTCCTCTCCCGCTCCTCCAGCTCCGCGGCGCCCAGCGTCATCGAGCGTGCCGCCAACCTCATGGCCGCCTACGACAACGCCGAACCGTTCCCCACCTCCCTGGGCCGGATTCCCTCCGGCCCACCCGCTCCCACCGTCGAATCGAGTGAAACAGCCCTGCGCCACCTGACCGACTACCTCACCGGACTGCCCCGGCAGACCTGGGAACTGTCCTAGATGGACGCTATACCGCGGACACGTCGGGAAGTCGCCACTTTCGTTCGAAGGTCACCGCGCGGGCGCTGAGAACGAATTCCACGCGGCCCGAGAACGGAAGTGAACCCATTACCTTTTGGGTGGTCCCGCGATGGAGTTCCCGGCTTGTGAGTCCGGCCGGACTTGTCCCCCTGTCATGCATGATCCGGGGGTGTTACCGGGTTCACTGGTGCCGGCTGTGCTGGAACCAGGCCCGTGTCCTGCTCGATGGTCACACCGCGCTATGCGGTCCTGGTACCGGTTGGAACCCTGCACGAATTTCGCCACTCCGCACTGCCCCGACTCGGTGGGCAGGGCGCTAGCCTGTTGTTGCTGATAGCGAAATCCCGGCACGAGAATCCGGAGAACATCCGCCGCTACTTCAAGCCCTCCGAACGGGCGTTTGTCGAAGTCACCAGCTTGCTGGCACCCGATAACCGCCAGCGCTGAAGCTACGGCGGCGAGTGCATCAACGTATGGTTCACTCTTCGAGCACTGCTCAGCATTCGGCCGAGGCCGACACGGGGGCACGCTCGACACCGGGGCGCGTTGAATGGTCGGGCACGACTCGGTCGATGAGCCAGATCCCCAGCGCGGCGCAGGCGAAACAGGCACCGGCGACCGAAGCAGCCGTCCACCCCATGCTGTCGTAGAGACTCGACGCTGTGACGGCGCCCAGGGCTGATCCCAGGGAGTAAAAGATCATGTAGGCGCCGATGATCCTGCTGCTCGAGTCCGGATCCCGGGCGACGACGAGGTTCTGGTTGGTGACGTGCACGGCTTGGACGGCGAAGTCGAGCAGCACCGCGCCCAGAACCACGAGCCACAACGACCATTCGGCCTGTCCGATGAACCACCACGAAGCGATCAGCACGATCAACGACACCACTGTGACCACACCTGAATGCCCGCGATCGGCCCACCGACCGGCCCGTGCCGCACCGAGAGTCCCGGCCAGCCCGGCGAACCCGAACAGACCGATCTGAGCCGGGGAAAGGTGCCAGGGCGCGTTGCTCAGCGGCAAGGCCAGTCCGCTCCAGAGCACACCGAAGGAGGCGAACAGGAAGAACGTGATGAGCGAGCGAGTCCGGAACACCCGGTCGGTCGCTCCGAGAACGAGGATCGAGGCGACCGCGGACCCGTACGAGCGTGGGGCCCGACTCGGTTGATCGTCGGGCAGAGCCGTCCAGATCAGGACAGCCATGATCACGGCCATGACGGCCGCGGCCGCGTAGACGGCGCGCCAACCGGCCACGTCGGCGATGAAACCGGCGACGGTGCGGGCCAGGATGATCCCGACCACCACTCCGGAGGTAATGATCCCGATGTTGCGGCCGCGGTGTTCGGGAGGGGACTTCGCCGCGGTGTAGGCGACCGCGGTCTGCACGACCACGGCGAAGAGACCGGCGATCGCCACTCCGACATAGAGGACCGCGGCAGTCGTCGAGAGCGCCGCCACCGTGGTGCCCACCGCGATCAGCAGCAGATGCGCCGGAATGAGCATCCGGCGGTTCAGCCAGTCCCCCAGCGGGACGAGCGCGGCGAGGCCGACCAGGTAACCGGCCTGTCCGAGGGCCACCACCCAGCCCACCTGTCCGGTCGAGATCGACAGGTCGGAACCCATGCGTTCGAGCAGGGGCTGTGCGTAGTAGACGTTGGCCACCGACACCCCGCACAACACGGCCAGCAACAGCAGGCGTGGCCGGGTAAGGAGCGCGGCGGGCGCGGTAGACGCCGAGGACGGCACCCTCACTCCAATCGGTAGTAGTATGAAACCAATCGGAATGTAGCTGTAAAGGTAGCAATATGCAACCGACCTGTTTGGGGGTCTGCCGTGACCACAGCACCCGCCGGGTCAGGACACCCAGCCGCGCCCTCCGACGGGTGGTCCGACCCTCCCTGCGCTCTCGCGCGCGCCGTGGACCTCGTCGGGGACAGGTGGAGCCTGCTGATCCTCCGCGACTCCTTCGACGGGACCCGGGCGTTCACCGATTTCCAGCGCAACCTCGGTGTCGCCAAGAACATCCTGAGCGACCGGCTCCGCCGGCTCGTCGCCCACGGCATCCTCGACCGACAGACCGCCGCGTCGGGCAAACGGCAGGAATACGTCCTCACCAACTCCGGTGAACAGCTGTTCACCGCCATGGTGGCCCTACGGCAATGGGGCGAAGCACACGCTTTCGACACCGGCGAGCCTCACTCGGTACTGGTCGACGACGAGACCGGCACACCGGTACCGACACTGCACCTGCAACGCCCGGACGGCACCACCCTCACCGCCAACAACACCCACGTCCAAAAGCTCAGCTGACGATCGATCTCCCATCGCAGGAGCGTTCACGTGAATTCCCCCTGAAGACACGGGGGCAAGCTGCCAGTGCCACCGGGGCCTCACACCGGAAACACACGCGGCGACACCCCACCGGGCTCCGGGCGGACTCACCACGCCCCACACCGAGAATCACCGCGGACACGAGCGACTCAACCACGCCGATCCACCACACCGTTGGCCACAGCACGCCCCACGCACAGCCAGCGCGTCAAGACATGAGAAAAGGCGGCATCCGCGGTGCCACGAGAACAGACCTACGAACCTCGCACATCGGGGAATTTTCCCCTGACAGTGTGTCGGAGGGGCGAGATACACACTATCCACCCGCGTCCGATTGCCGGAAGCTGGACGACGTCTTGCTGCACGCTCTCGGTCGACCCCTCCTGACATCTCGAGGTAGCCGGCATCCCAACATGAGCACTATTGACAACATCGCAGCTCAGGGGCCGACCAATAATCGGATGCCCCCAACGAACATGACCCGTACTCGCCCTCAGCAGCACTACTCCTGGTCACGGCGGGTTCTTGGGTTTGGCGAGTATCCGTTACTCCTCAGGCACATCGGTGTGCTGTATTCCTCAACGTCTTCCACGGGAAGATACGGCCCGCGTGAAAGGCCACGATGGTGTCAAAAGCGCCCGTGTTCCTCGACCGTTCCACCCGCTCGCGGGTGATCACCCGGTCCCGATGTCCTCGGGGGTCTGGCCGGGGCGGGTTGGTAGCCCCCGAGGAGGTGCGAGCGTGCCGCGAGATGATGACTCGCGGCACGCTCGCACATTGTTTCGGCGTGGTGCCCGTGTTGTGCGGAGTCCTGTCCGTCAGGGGTAGGAGATGACGGTGGAGGGCACGGTGTCCGATCCGGAGGTGGCGGCTCCGGTGTCGTTGATGACGTGGTCGTATTGCCCCTTGCCACCGAGTGAGACGACGAGCAGGTCGTGGAAGACCACGCCCGGCGTGTTCGGTGCGGTGAAGCCGCGCCCCTGGCGGATGGTCGGGTCCGTGGTGTAGTTGCAGTAGCTGCCCATCCCCCAACCCTCGTGGGTCGTCACGGAGTCGCCGACCTTGTAGGCGGCGTAGCCGCGGATCCCGTCGTGGTTGATCGCTGCCTGGTCGGGGGCGTCGTAGGCCTTCTCGTTCTGGAAGAACACGGTCCGGCCGTACTCTCCGTACCACTGCACGTCGTACTTGTTGAAGTGCTCGGCGAACAGGCCGGTGGCCAGCACGTTGTCACCGTTGACGATCAGGCCGTAGTCGGCGCGGTTGGTTTCCCAGCCGACGCCGCTGCCGTGGTCGGCGCGCCAGAGCCAGGTGTGGTCGATGAGCGTGTCGTGGGCGTTGACCACCACGCTGGTGGTAGCCTTACCGGCCCCTGCCCCGCCGATGCGGACGAACAGGTCCTGCAGCGAGATCGGATTGGCCGCGTGGTCGGCAGAGGAGCCTTCGGGACCGACCTCCACCAGGGTCTCCGAGTTGACGGTTCCGGCGTCGACGAGGAGCCCGGCGATCCGCACCCCGTCCACGTCGGCTATCCGCAGGGCCGTGACCCCGTTGTCCGGAATGAGCGTGGCATAGCCGAGCCCGAGGACCACGGTGTTGGCCCGGTTGATCCGGATCGGCTGGTCGAGGTGGTAGATGCCTGGCGTGACCAGCAGGTGCTTGCCCTGATCGAGCGCGGCGTTGATCGTGGCCGCGGTTTCCCCGGGCCGGACGATGTGGAACCGCGACAGCGACAGCGACTCGCCCGCGGGCGCACCGCCCTCCCACGTGGTGCCGCTGGCTCCGGTACGCAGCGCGGGCAGGAAGACCCGGAACTCGCCGCCGTCGAGATACATGAACGGCTTCTCCCGCGAGATCGGGGTGGTCGCCAGCGTCGTGTACGGCGGTTCGGGGAAGCTCTGCGCCGGAGCCCCCGCGACACCGGAGAAGACCATGTTCCACACGCCGTTGCTCCAACCGCCCACAGCACTGTCGCGGGTGTACCACTGCTGCTGCGAGTACGGAGACACCGTGCCGTCGATACGGCTGTCGGCGATGTAGCCACCGCTGGCCCAGCCGTACCCGCTCGGTGCCAGATTGAGCCCGCCCTTGATGTGCATCCGCCGGAAGGGCGCGGCCTGGGCGACCGCCCAGCGATCCGTTCCACTCACCGGCCGCAGCGCGAGATTCTCCGCGGAACGCCAGAAGTTCTGCGTCGCGTTGCCGTCGAACCAGCCGGCGTCGACGGTGACATCACCGTTGATCGTCGTGTCGTCGGGAGACAGCCCCAGACCCGCGATCGTGGTGTAAAAGCCCAGCTGGGCGTTGAGCCCGTTGTACGTGCCGGGCTTGAAGAACAGCTGGTAGCGGCCCGTGCCGAACTGGGACGACTCCTGCTCGGCGAAGATCTGGTCCAGTCGCGCCTGGATGTCGGGGGTGCTGGGGTCGAAAACCAGCACGTTCGGTCCCAGGTCGACGTCGGCGGTCGAGGACGAGGTAGTCGTGGCGGCCTGCGCGGAGCGCTGCGACGAACCGGCCAGCACGGCCGGAGTCGCCACGGCGGCGGCCATCGCGCCGAGGGCGCTTCGGCGGGAGAACGCGGTGCCGCCGGATTCCTGGTTCTCGGATGAAGAGGTGGACACGAAAAATCCTCCAACTACGAAGGTGATCGGTCACAGTGCTCGGGAATTCCCGTTTGCGAAAAAACGGGAAAACCGCGAAAACACGACTTCTCTCGCCGCTTTCGGGTTTCGAGTGGAACGACACGATCCCCGAATAAGCGATGTTTCTCAGGATTCGACGCGGAGCCGGTCGACGAGGTAGCGGAAATCGCCCGACTTCCCGGGCGAGCTCGCGCCCTCGGGGAGTTCGAGCCGAACCGAACAGGTGCCGTGGGCGAAGTTCATCCTGCCCAGGCTCTGCGACCGCCCGGCGACGAAGTCGTAGGCGTTGCCGTCCGGAGCCTGACAGCCAGGCCCGTAACGCGGATGAATGGTCGGGGCGCCGTTCCGGGAACCAGCGGCGTCCTGGTGGATGTAGCGCGTCTCCGGAGAATCGACCCAAGCCTGCTGCTCGGAGTTGACCGCCCCGAAGTTCTCCCCGGTCACCTCGGCCATCCACTTCGATCGATCGTCGAACCGGAGAAGTCGTCGAAGGAACCCCCCTGCTCGGCCACGGCCGCCGGAGCCGCCGACAACGGCGGCAGGGCTGTCGCCACCACGATCGCGAAACGGTTTCGCGCGGACATGGAACTCCTCATTCCTGGAGGGGCGGACCGCTCCGGCCCACCGGGCAACCGAAGGAGAGCGCTCTCAATGCATAAAGAGGGAAACGTCTAGACCACCAGTCGGTAAAGGGCCCATGCTTTCCGAATCGATTCACCAACTCGCAGATTGGCGCCCACGGAGTCCCGTTCGTACTCCCCCCGACGGAATCGCTTGGTCCTCATCACCACGATCGACCGCCGAAGCGGGAAGGAATCGCGGTGCGAAGCCGCTGCCGCGGGCTGCATCCCATCTCGGTCTAGAAATGCCGCCACTCCAGCAACTCGGCCGCCCGAAGCCGAGGCAGCTCAGTCCAGCGCGGGCACCTCAACGACGAAACACCCTCGGTCACAGAACCCATCTGTGCTCTCCCCGAAAGGCATACCGCGGTGATCACAGGCCGCCCATCCCCCAACCCACCTCAGGAACAGAGCAGTAATCCTGGAGCCTCACAGCAGGTGCATTGCCGAGCAGACCACCGCCGAGGAGGCCGCTGACGAGCGCGATCACGATGTCGCGCCGTCGCCGCACGCGCGCCGAGGACGCCGAATGACCCACTGCCACGCAAGGAGGCCGCCGAGCACCCGCGGTCGTATCCACGGCGCGCTGCCCCGGGAGACGATGCGCCGCGTCGACGAGGCCCTGCGGGCCGCCCTACTGGCACTGTAGCTCGACCGGCACAGCACCGACCCCCTTTCTGTCAGAATGACGTTAAGCTAACGTAGTCGTCGTGATCGAAGAGTCGTGGTCGCCGCCGGAAGTTCTGGTCACTGTGGACCTGCTGATCTTCACCCTGCGGGAGCAGGAATTTCGCGTGCTGCTGGTCGAACGTGGTGTGGACCCGTATCGGGGTGCGCGGGCGTTACCCGGTGGATTCTTGAACCATGCCGGTGAGGACATCCTCGATGCCGCCCATCGGGAGCTGCGGGAAGAGGCGGACTTGGACGTGGCACGGCTGCACTTGGAGCAGCTGAGCACCTACGGGGCTCCTGGTCGCGATCCGCGGGGGCGGGTCATCTCGGTGGCCTACCTGGCGATCGCGCCCGAGCTTCCGGACCCCGTGGCCGGTACCGACGCGGCCAACGCAGGGTGGGAATCGGTGCAGGACGTGCTGTTCGGCCGGACGAAGTTGGCCTTCGACCACCTCCGGATCGTGACCGATGGCATCGAGCGGGCGCGGACCAAGCTGGAGCATTCGGCGTTGGCGACCGCTTTCTGCCGGGAGACCTTCACGATCGCCGAACTGCAGCAGGTCTACGAGGCCGTGTGGGGGGTGCGGCTGGATCCGCGGAACTTCTACCGGAAGGTGCAGAAGGTCCCCGGATTCATCGAGCCGGCCGGACAGGAACGCAGGGCCACGAAGGGACGGCCTGCGCGGTTGTTCAAGGCCGGGCCGACGACTGTGCTGCATCCACCGCTGGTGAGACCTGAATCCATCGACTCCGAAGAAGCGAGATGACGGAGAACATGGTGGTGGTGCTCACCGCCTTGAATCTCGAGTACGACGCCGTGCGGCGCAGACTGGTCGACCCGCAGCTTCAGCTACATGAGTGAGGCACCCGGTTCGAGGTCGGTTCCCTGCGCGATACGGGCTGTCAGCTCGCGCTTGCCTTGACCAGTAAAGGAAATCACTCCGCGGCGGTCTTGGCCGAGCGAGCGATCCACGAGTTCGATCCGGCGGCCGTGCTGTTCGTCGGCGTGGCCGGGGCGTTGTGGGACGCCACGCCGCTGGGCGACGTCGTGGTGGCCACGCACGTCTACGCCTACCACGGCGGCACCAGCGAGGACGACGGACTCAAAGCCAGACCTCGGGTGTGGGAAGCCGAACACGGGATCAGCCAGCTCGCCTCGCACGTGGCCCGCACCGACGGCTGGACCGGCCACGCGGGTTCCGGCCGACACCACCACAACGTCCACTTCGGAGCGATCGCTGCCGGAGAGATCGTGCACAACTCCCGGATCTCTTACGAGGCGGCATGGATCCGCCGGCACTACAACGACGCGCTGGCCATCGAGATGGAATCAGCCGGTGTCGCCCAAGCCGGCCACCTCAACGGCTCCCCGGTGGCCGTCGTGCGCGGAATCAGCGACAAGGCCGACGGGACCAAGAACACCGACGGCGACGGCACCTGGCAACCGCGGGCCGCCGACAACGCCGCGGCATTCGCCACTCGGCTCGCCGAAGAACTCATCACTGAACAGGAGAACAGCCCGATGCGGCATCGGAACAGGCCCGGCAACGGCGATGTCACCCACATCGCGCACGGCAGCACAGTCGGCATCCAGGCCAGAGACGTCACCCACAGCACCGTCACGATCGGCGCGGCACAACCGGACACGACGCCCGACGATCTCGCGGCCAAGCTTGCCTCCCTCCGCGACGAGCTCGAACGTGCCCGTTCGAGCGGCACGCTCGACTCCCCCACTTACGAAGACGCGCAGCATGAGCTCGCCCTCGCCAGCAAGGCGCTGGAGGAGGACACGTCCGAGAGCAAGAACAGGTCCGTACGCGCGCTCAAGCGTCTGGGCGGGCTGACCGACGAGGCTGCCGAGGTGGCCTCCAAGGTCGCGATGTTGATCACAGCGGTGAACGGCCTGTCATGAGTGGGAACGAGACCACCACGACCAACACCGCCGGATCCGGCTCCAGCGTGGGGATCCAGGCCGAATGGGTACACAACTCCACCGTGTACATGGTCTCCTCCGACGACCCGCCCGAACAGAAGTACCAGGTCGGCGTGAACTACCTGGACAACGGGGTGCCCCTGCGGGCCCGCGAGTGGATCGACGAAGCCATCGCCCGCGACTACGACGGTGCCGAAGTACGCTTCCACTGGGCCCTGGCCCTGCTCAGCAAGCGCTCGTACCGCGAACTGAGCGCCGACGAGCGGGGGTTGCTCGGTGAGCTGCCCGACCACATCGCCACGTATCCGGACAGCGAATGGACACGAGCACTCGAAGCGCTGTGCGAGCTACTCGGCCATCTCGACGTCCCCGACCCCGATCCCGCGCCGGTGTTGGAAAAGTTGCGGTCCCTTCCCTTCCGACAACGCGAGAAGATCGTGCGCCACTGCGATCTCGTCCTGACCAGCGGGGTGAAGGACAGCCTCTGGGCGGAGAACCGACGCACCGCCGGGCGGGGACAGCGCGCCGGAAATCGCGAGAACCGCGTGTGGGCCTACTTTCAACCCGAGCCGATCCCGCCGCGGGCCCAGTATCCTGACCCGAACGGTGCCACTCCCCAGCACTGGCTTCGCGCCGTCCTCGCGAGCGCACTGCTCGCCGGATCCCTGGGAATCCTCGGTTGGATTCTGCTGCAACGCCCGACAGCGATATCAGTAATCGCTTACTCGATGACGTTGGCGGTCGGAGCGCTCGCGGCCAGGACGGGATTCGAGTGGCGGTACCGCACACAACGCCTCCGCGCCAAGGAGCGCGAGTACGCCGGCGAAGTCGCTGCCCATGCGGCACCCGGTTCGGGGTTCGCCAATCAGGTCGATCACGACTTCCAGTACTACGCCCACAAGTACGCGCCCAAGGGAGTCGACCGCTCGGTCTGGCTGGCCGATACCAGAGGCATCCGCGCCGCGTTGCGCAACGAAGTCGTCGAGCTGTACCGCGAAAACAGAATCCAGGTCGGCCGGGTCAGGTGGCTCATCCGGCACCTGATCCAGGACGTCCAACGACAGTGGAGCAAGAACATCCTGTTCTCCTACCGGCAGCAGTACCGGACGCCCTTGTCCACACGAGCCTGGTGCCTGTCCGCGCTCGTGGTCGGTGTCCTCGCGGCTTGTGCCGTCGTCGATGCGGCCGTACGGACGGCCCCGTTGTCGGCGCTGGCCAGCGTGTTCATCGCAGTGATAACCGGTCGGGTCGTCACGTTTCGCTGGTGCTACATCCTCGGTGAACGCCGACGATTCGCCGAGGAGGATCAAGAGCACGCACGCAAGATGGAAGCTCGCCAAACCGCGTACCAGCGGTGGAAAGACAAGCTGGCCGCCACCTGCCCCACCGAGGAGGAGATGGAGACCTGGCTGGAATGCGATCGAGTCCTACTCGTCGACGAGGCGCTGCGCCACTACCGCCTCGCCTGGCGCGACATCACCGCCCACACGATCGTGCGAACCCCGGCGAAGAGCTGCAAGCGAGCACGCGTCAACGGCGGGCCGTGGCGCTACTCGAAGTACGACCTCCAACTGTTCCTGATCACCGCTGAAGGGGTGCGGGAGCTGGCCAAGCAGCTCGACGTCGAGCACGGAACCTTCCACGGCAACGAACGCGGGCACTTCCGCTTCGACGCCGTCTCATCGCTCCGCGTGGTCGAATCCGGCGACTCCAAATACACGCTGGAGCTGACCCTGAGCAACGGTCCCTCCCGCACCATCGAAGTCACCGAACCCGAGCGGAAGTTCGAACCGGCCAGTCCTGACGAACCGGGCCTGTCCCGGATCAGCCTCGACGCCACCGGATTCACGCACGCCCTCCACGTCCTGGAAGGAATCTCCGCCGAGGGCAAAGCATGGATCCAACGCGACACCGCCGCGACACAGCGGAGCAACCCGGTTCCCTTCGGCATCGAGTCCGCCGCTTAGAAGCTGTTCCTGAACTTAGGTGAGGCGTTTGCTGGTGGTGTGGATCATGGCCCAGCGGACCATGGCTTCGTGGTGTTCGGGGAGTCGTTCGTAGTCGCGGACGCAACGGCGATGTTGGGCGATCCAGGACAGTGTTCGTTCGACGACCCAGCGTCTGGGAAGGACGACGAACCCGGTTTGGCCTGCGATTTTCGTGACGATGGTGATCGTGATTCCGAACAGGGTCCTCGCCCAGTCGAGAAGACTTCCGGTGTAGCCGCCGACGGCCCACAGGTGCCGGACTGTCGGACAGAGGTAGCGCAGCCGCGCCAGCAAGTTCCGCGCGGCGGTGCGATCCTGAACGCTGGCCGGGGTGACCAGGAAACACAGCACCAACCCGAGAGTATCCACGGCTAGATGGCGTTTGCGGCCATCGACGCGCTTACCGGCATCGAATCCCCGGGTGTCGCCGGTGACGGTCTCGGCGGCTCTCACCGAGGCGGAATCGATGCTGCCCGCGATCGGGGCGGCTGTGCGGCCTTCGACAAGCCGGACGCGGTCACGCAACCCATCGAGCAGATCGTGGGTGATGCCCGCCTGTTCCCACTCGGAGAAGTGGTTGTACACGGTGGACCAGGACGGGAAATCCGCCGGTAACGCACGCCATTTGATCCCGTTGTCGACCACGTACGCAGATCGCGTCGACGATCTCACGGCGACAGCGCTTCGCCCGGCGACCACCCCCGCCCGGCTAGCCAAGCTGGGACGGGCAACAAAGGCTCGATCAACGCCCATTGAGCGTCGGTGGTGTCCGACGGATAACGCCGTGACCCGGAAGAAAGCTGGTGCGTGGTGGTCAGCAAGCAGCACGATCCACCCCGCGCGCCAACGATCGCCGAACTCGGGCACGATGACACCCGGGACTCCTCGGTAGGACGGTTGACTAGACACCACCCGATCTACCAGGAGTCCCTTCTCATCCCGCCATGACCCCGAACACCAACATCAGTTCAGGAACAGGCTCTGAGTGAGCTGGTGGATGTGACAGTCCCGGTCGAGAGTGAGAACAGTCTCCAGCATGGTTGCCCGCGGTGTCGAAGAGTGCGTCACGATCGACAATTTCCCGGTTCATCACCGCGTCTGTGGGGATTACGTTCACGTGAAGAGCGGACGCATCGACAGTCCCGCCGCGATGAACAGCTCGTGCCTACAGCACGCCGACCCCCACCTGGCGCTGCTGACCAACATGGAACACTCCCCGTTCTCCGAATGCATCCCCGACCACCGCGACCTCGAACCACTCCATGTCGAACTCGCTTCGGAAGGCTGATGGGGAGAAAATGACGAGTCCATCCACGAGGACACTAACGAGTGATCTCATGCGTTAGCTAGCGTCCATTCTGCACGGTCTCCCGCGCTCTCCGATCGGGCCGACTATGCGGTGAGAACGCCGCGGTTGTGGCGGAGAATCCACCCGACGAGAGCGAGAACGGCCCCTGCGATAATGGCCGTCTCGGCGATCGATCCGTTGGCTGCGTACATGCCACCGAACCCGGCCACTCCCAGAGCTGCACCCACCGCGAGGCTGGTTTCCTGGAGGGCTGCGGCACGCGCGACGTCCCTGGGTCCGACGCTCCCAAGCAGGTATGCGTCGCCGGACGCCATGGTGACTCCCACTCCCAGGCCGATCAGGAAGCTGGCAGGCCACACGCTGGTGAAAGCGGCTGCGAGAAGCCCGACGGCGCACGTGGCCAAGCTGACCTGCACGAGGTGCACCGGGGAAAACCGGGATTGCAGCTTGTGGAAGGCGAACCCGCCGAGCGAGACCCACAAAGCCAGAACAGAGACCGGCACGATGGACAGCACTGAGCTGGCCTCTACGCTGAGAAGGAAGATCGATCCGGTGTAGCACGCAGAACCGAAGACGAGCGCGAGCGAACAGGCACCCACTCGGGAGAAGCTGAGCATGCGCACATCGATCAGCGGGTCGCTGGAGCGGAATTGACGTATGCAGAACACCGCCAGGATCGCACATCCGGCGCTCGTCGCCAGTACTCGTACAAATCCCACGCCATGGCTCTGCAGGCCTCCCACAAAGAGCCCGAATCCGAGAAGAGCCAGGACCGACGACGCGACGTCGATCTTCGTCGACATGGCTTGCCGCAACGTGATACCGCGCAACAACAGGGTCGTGAGCGATCCACACGTCAGGGCGACCACGGCAGGCAGCCAGAACAGCAAGGTGTATGCGCCGATGTCGACGAACACCCGGCCGAGCAATGGCCCCGTACCGGCTCCGATGCTGTATGTGGTGATCCACAGGGAATAGCCCAGCGTGCGCTCGGTGGTCTCCGGGAGACCACCGATAACCGAGGCGACGCTGGAGACGACCAACGCGTAGCCGAAACCCTGCACGAACCGGGTCGCTGTCCACGTCGCGGGTGAATCCAGTAGAGCAGGACCAGCGCTGGCGATCCCGAACACGAAGAGCCCAACCGACAACGTGACGCCAGGGCCCATTCGGGCACCAAGTCGGGATCCGAGAACGACACTCGCGGCAAGGGCGATCGTGTACCCGTCGATGAACCAGAGACGCCACGAATCGGTCAGCACCGGCAGGTCGTAGGCGACAGAGTTGAACAGTGTGGAGTCCACACCGCCGAGGAATATGGGAATCAGAAGCAGCGGAAACAGAATCTTCTTGGGCACGGTGGGCCGTGCTGAAGCAAGAGTGATTCCCGTCATTGGCGGACCTTCTGTCGGTAGGAATTCTGTGGCGATCACGAGAGAAGAGAGGGCAAGCCGACGTAATCCGGCGGCACCGTCGAGCTAGCCGTCCACCTCCGAGCCCGGCGTGGCGCACGATAGACATGCGCCACGTCGAGGCCGGATGTGGACGACATGAGCCTTCAACTCTGACATGGAACCACCATAGCCAGTTCCGCGCCTCCAGTGGCAACCGGCCACGTCGGAGCATCGCGGCGAAGTGCTGGCGCACGCGCTTTGTCGACCACGTGGACGCTATGTGGACGACACGGACGGGAACTCGCGGTTGCTGATGTGCTGCGGACGCGGTTTGACTGCGGCGAATGGGGCTTCCAGCGTGTTCTCCACGCTGTTGTAGACGATGAAGATGTTGGAGCGCGCGAACGGTGAGAGGTTCCCGTTGGAGCCGTGCAGCATGTTCGAGTCGAACATCACCGCGGACCCGGCGTCGCCGGTGATCTGCGCGATCCCGTGCTCGTCGGCCATGCGCGTGAGGTGCCGGTGATCCGGAGAGCCGACGCTGGGGCTGGCCACTTGCAGTGACTCCTTGTGATAATCCGGCGGCGTCTCGCCGATCGTGGGAAAGAACAACTTGTGGCTGCCAGGGATGACCATGAGTGGGCCGTTGAACGGGAAGTTCGCGGTCAGCGAGATCGAGAGGCTGAACGCGCGCGGCTGCGGCATGCCATCCTCCGAATGCCACGTCTCAAAATCAGAGTGCCAGTGGAACGGGGCGCCGCCGAATCCAGGCTTGTAGTTGACCCGGCTCTGGTGGATGTACACCTCGGAGCCGAGCACCTGGCGGGCGATGTCGGTGAGTCGGGGCGAGTGAAGCAGTTCGGCGAAGAGCTCGCTGACCTTCTCGACCTCGAAAAGGGATCGCATCTGATCGGAATCCGGCTCCAGGACTGCGCGCTCGCTCGCGCGCACCGCCGGATCCTCGCTGAGCCGCTTGACCTCTGCGAGATAGGTCTGCACCTCCTCGTCGGACAGCAATTCGTCGAGGACCAGGTAACCGTTGGACTCGTAATGGTCCAGCTGCTCCTTGTCGAGCGGGGTCAGGGCCTCTCCCCACACTGTCGGATCGATTCGCGACTGAGGAACGGATTCACCGGTGATTCGGGTCGGATACAGGTCAGTGCGCACGGTGGCAGTCATATGACGGTCTCCTTCACAGAATAATGTCGATGGAAATGGCCATGCTCGGTCTTGCATCGCTCGTCTCGGGCTGGTCGTGCTCCGGCGTTGCTGATTCTGCGAGCTCCGGCGTGGCGAAGGAAGTGAGAGCGCGCGGACTGAATCGGCCCTGACCTAATCAGGCCCGTTGTCGGATCAGGCCGTCGTCGCTCCGCGCCGGGACGCTGCAGGACGTTCTCTGCTGTTGCACTTGCGCTTCACGCGGAACCGTCTATGATGGTTCTATGTCGGCCAGAGCATTTCCTGAATTCCGCCTGGGCAAGGTGTTGGCGACCAGCTTCACGGCGACTCTGACGGAACGATGCGGCGAGCCAGTGGAGCGCATCCCCGCGCCGTCCCGCCTCGTGGATTGGTTGGCGGTCTGGGGACTCATGGTCGACTCCTGCACCGAAACTCAGCTCGACCACGCTCGAGAGCTACGGGAGACAATCCATGCGGCCGTCACAGCAGCCGGCAATCAGAAGCCTGTTCCCTTCTGGGCTGTCCAGGGCATCAACGACTACAGCGTCGGCGGACAGGCCTCGGCGATCTTGACGTCCGAGGGCAGCCGCGAGTGGCGCCTGGGCTCTGCCTCCGTGGAAGACGCGCTCAGCGTGATCGCTGCCGACGCGATCAGCATCCTTGCAGGAGAGCGCCACGGACGGATCGCCTTGTGCGCGTCACCGACGTGCCAGGCCGCGTTTTTCGACACCAGTCGAAGTGGCACACGGAGATGGTGCGAGATGAACACGTGTGGGAACCGCGAGAAGAAGTCACGCTTCTTCGCTAACAAGCGCAACAACTCGAGTCCGGTCGGCTGACCACCATTGCCGGTGCGCCGCACTGTCCAAAGCGGACAGTGCCCGTTTAGCAATCTGGTCGATGGTGCGCGCGGTCGTCATACGTCGCACAACATTTCGGAGATGATTGCATGCTCGGCGTTCTGAAGATGGACACCACGGTCAAGACTGTCTACCGCGAGATGCTGGCGCACCCACAGAACGGTGTGGTCGATCTGATGCGCCGCCTCGAGCTGAGCGAGAAGTCGGTCCGCGCAGCGCTCGACACGCTCGGTGAGCTGGCTCTAGTGAGGCATTCTCCCGAAGATGCCCAGAGCTATCGCGTGGTCGACCCGTCGCTGGCCGCACAGATCCTGCTGGCCACGCAACGGGCCGAGTTCGCAGCGCAGGAGCAGCGTTTGCGGGAAGCTCAGGCCATCGCCGCGCAGCTCAAGTCAGAGTTCACGCTGGAAGGCGTCGGACACGACTCGCATCGTCTGACAGGGATCGACAGCATCCGCGAATACCTGTCGGCGCTGTGCAACGATGTCGAGAACGAGCTGTTGACGTTCGCCCCGGGTGGAGCCCAGACGGCGACCAATCTGCACAGTTCACGGCCGCTCGCCGAGAACCTCCTGGAGCGGGGCGTGCAGATACGCACGGTGTACCTCGACAGCGTCCGCAACGATCCGCCCACGGTGGCGCACGCCGACTGGCTAGCCGCGCGTGGCGGGCAGGTAAGCACCGCCCCGTCGCTGCCGAACCGCATGATCATCTGTGACAGGCGAATCGCCATCGTCGCCGTCGACCCCGACGACACGGCCGCGGCGGCAGTGGTCCTGGAGACTGCAGGAGTGGTCTCGTCGCTGCACGCCCTGTTCGAGAGCGTCTGGCAGTCGGCCTCGTCGATGGGCACGACCGCACCTGCCGAGGCCTCGAGCCTGAGCCCGCAGCAGATGGAGACCTTGCGGCTCTTATCTCTGGGACACACCGACGACTACGTCGCGAAGCGGCTGGGCGTCTCGACTCGCACGGCACGTCGCATCGCCACGAAGATCATGGAGCACCTCGGCGCGAGGAGTCGCTTCCAGGCCGGTGTGAAGGCGACCACAAGGGGATTCATTCGGTCTTGATCGTCAGTGCAGTCGCCGGTCGACAAGCAGCCGAAGGGACTCGACTATTCGAACGGAACTTCCTCATGTATCTCGTACATCTCACTATCACGACCGCAGGCGACATCGCCCTGCCTGCTGAGATCAAACAGATGCTCGCGACTACCGCACCGGACGCTCTCGAACACGTTAGCCTGCATCTCCAGGCGAGGCCGCACCCTGTGATCAGCCTCTTTCTCCGCGCTGTCTCTCTGCAGGAGGCCGAGACGATGGCGAGGCAAATCTGGGAATGCGCTGTCGACGCAATACCCCAGTTGTCCGAATGGTCGCTTCTACGTGCTGAAGTTCCGCTTATTCCCTGCGAAGACGTAGAATGAGGTCACAGGTCGGCCGCCGAATTAGTGCTGCGTGCCGATCACAGTTCCGCCAAGCAGGTCATATTCACTCCCCTGCTTGGCGGAACTGATGTGCGCGAGTGCAGAACAATACTGCTGATCATTCGCCTCATCGCCAGAATCTGCAATCCGACAACAGTCCTGAATGGGCCAGGACCGGTTCAGGCCAGTTCTCGCTCTTCCTTCGCAGCACAGGAACTCGCATAATCGGAATCTCTGAAACACGCTGGCGAGGAGACGAGCGATGACTTACAGGACATTCTCCCCACGTATCCCACTAGCAACGGAGCGAACTGCATGCCGTTTACTCGACGACGGCGGATGGCAGTGAATTCATGAAAACCGAGACTATCGACATTCAAGGGAATGCAATTTCGGCGCTCGTCGAGGAGTTCGGCACACCGCTGTTCGTCTACGACGCAGACGTCATGGAACGCACTTATCACGAACTGCGTGACTTTCTCCCCGTCGGCGCCGACATCTTCTACTCGCTCAAGGCGAATCCGAACGTGAGTGTCTGCGCAATGCTGAACTCGTTGGGTACCGGAGCTGAGGTCTCCTCCTACACCGAACTCGTCACCGCGCTGCGAGCCGGGGTCGCGCCCCGGGACGTCATCTTCCTCGGCCCTGGCAAGGACGAGCAGGAGCTCGCCGCGTGCATCGAGTCAGGTATCCACGCGATCGTCTGCGAATCACTGGACGAGCTCGACCTGCTGGACTCGCTGCTGGCGACGGCCGGACGGAACGAATTCCCGGTGCTGATGAGGATCAACCCCGCTTTCGGCAGCAAGGGATCAGGCTTGGCCATGGGAGGCAAGCCTCGGCAGTTCGGCATCGACGAAGTCGAACTACGCGACTCAAAGAGTCGGCTCGCAGCCCTGCAGAACATCCGAGTGAAGGGCGTGCACGCCTACATGGGCACGCGCTTCCTGAACCACGAGGACGTCGTCCACAACACCCGGCAGATCCTCGCTACCGCGGAGGAACTGGCTGGAGTGCTCGGTTTCCCTCTGGAGACCGTGGACTTCGGCGGCGGCCTCGGCGTCGCCTACTTCGACAACGAGAACGACGTGGAACTCGCCGCGCTGGGTACCGGACTGACCGACGTCCTCTCCACTTTCTCCGCGCGCAACCCCCGGTGCCGGATGATCATGGAGTTGGGCCGGTTCCTCACGGCCATGGCAGGCACGTACATCGTCCGGGCCCGCTACGTGAAGGACTCCATGGGCGAAAAGTTCGTGGTCGCCGACGGCGGCACCAACCACCACATGGCGGCCGTGGGAGTCGGAAGCTTCGTCAAGCGCAACTTCCCGATCCGACACCTGAGCAACACCGGAGCGCTGCGGACCTACACGGTGACCGGACCGCTGTGCACGCCCAACGACGTGGTCGGAAAGAAGGTCCAACTACCGGAAGTGCGGCCCGGGGACCTGCTGGCGGTGGAGCGGTCTGGTGCCTACGGGCCCACTGCGTCGCCCGGGCTCTTCCTCAGCCACGGATTCCCAGCCGAGGTGTTGGTGCACGGCGGGCAGCCCCATCTGGTCCGGGAACGCGACAGCGTCGAGGACCTGCTGGCCAAGCAGCACCTCGTCGATTTCCACCCGGCATTCCGATGAGCACCGCAGCACGTCGGGCCGCCCGGGTCGGAGTGGACGTCCTCGACCGCGCAGAACTCCATCGCCTGCTCGAACGCCCTTGGTTTCTGCGCTTCGGCTTCGCCCCGAAGGAACTCGCCCATGCCGAGACCTTAGGTGCCGAACGGCGCCTGGAGTTCCTGGCCGGCCGGTTCGCCGCGAAAGAAGCCGTTCTCAAGACCCTGGGAATCGGCTTCCTCCAGGGAGTGGCACCGCGGGAGATATGCGTCGAGCACGCACCTCATGGTGGTCCTGTCGTCCATTTTCAAGGGCGGGCCGCTGAACTGTCTCAGGGCTCCGTCGCGGTGTCGATCACCCACAAACAGAACGTCGTTGCCGCAGTCGCCGTCAGCCTTATCGCGAATGCCGATGCAGCAGCTAGGAACGGCCGACCAGAACCGACTGAGTCAAAGGAGCCTGACGCCGTGTCGCCTCCGAGCACCACCACGACCGCTCAGACCACAGCCTTCCTCCGCGTGCGGATCGGTCAGGAAGAGGCCCACTACGGGGGTGATCTGGTGGATGGCGCCCGCATCCTGCGGATGTTCGGCGATCTGGTCACCGAGATCACTATCCGCACCGATGGCGACGAGGGCATGCTGTCCCAGTACAACGACCTCCGCTTCACCGCACCAGTGAAACCCGGCGACTACATCGAGGCCCGCGCGCGACTGGTGCGACAGACCAGACTGCGCCGAGTCGTCGAGCTCGAGGCGCACAAGGTGCTCAGCGCTCGCCCAGAAGCAGGAGAGAGCGCCGTCGCCGTCCTCGACGCGCCCCAACTCGTGTGCGCCGCCACCGCCATCACTGTCGTGCCTCACCGCAGGACGGACACAGCACGCACCCTCATCGCCGAGGAGAACTGATGAGCCGCACAGCACAGCTGCTGCACGGACTTCTGGACGCGGCGGCCGACCGTAGCCCTCAATCCACCGCGTTGAGCTCGCGAAACCACAGCCTGACTTACCAGGAACTCGCCACAGCGAGCACAACCATGGCCGCTCTCCTGCAGCGCGAAGGACTGCGGCGTGGCGACCGGATCGTCGTCACCGCAGCCGACGGAATCGGCATCACCATGCTGGTCTACGCGGCCTCCCGGCTGGGTGCCGTCTTCAGCGTGCTGCACGAACAGGCACGCGGCGGACCACTCGAGCACGTGCTGCGCGATTGCGAACCCACACTGTTGGTGTCCGACGACCCCGAAGCAGGGCGGACTGCCGCCGAGCAGTCCGTACCGTTCCTCGACCTCGACGAGCTCGTTACGACAGCGCTCGACACAGGGAGCACACCCACGCCCACCGGCCAGAACGTCCTGGCCGTGGATCCCGTCAGCCTGATCTACACCTCCGGGACCACCTCGCTGCCCAAGGCAGTGGTCAGTACTCATCAGCAGGTTCTCTTCGCCGTGTCCGCGATCCAGGAGTGCCTGGAGTATCGGGGCGACGACGTCGTGTACTGTCCGCTGCCGCTCTCCTTCGACTACGGCCTCTACCAAATCTACCTGGCAGCCCTGAGCGGTGCCCGCCTGCACCTGGGCACTGTCGCCGAGTCCGGTCCACCGCTGCTGCGCAGCCTGGAAGACGTCGGAGCGACCGTGCTGCCCTCGATGCCCTCCATCGCGGATCGGCTCGCCTGGCTGCTCAACCGCAGCAGCGAGGGACCGAGCCGGCTGCGCCTGCTCACCAACACCGGAGCGGCGTTGTCCGAAACCACCATGTCCGCGCTGCGCGCCGTGCTCCCTCATCTGCGGATCCAGGTCATGTACGGGCTCACGGAGTGCAAACGCACGGCGATCATGCCGCCGGACGGCGACCTCGACCACCCGGGCTCATGTGGATTGCCGCTGCCCGGCACCGAGGTCGTCGTCGTCGACGACGGCGGGAACCGGCTGCCTCCCGGCGAGATCGGCCAGTTCGTCGTGCGCGGTCCGAACGTCATGACCGGCTACTGGCGGCGTCCCGAGCTGACCGCCGAGCGCTTCCCCCGCACGGAGGGACTGTTCCCCGAGCTGCGCACCGGCGACTACGGCTGGCAGGACGACGAGGGTTATCTCTACTTCTCCGGCCGCCACGACGACCTCTACAAGGAACAGGGATTCCGGCTCAGCACCACCGAGGTCGAGGCCGCCGCGATCGGCGTCGACGGGGTGACCTCGGCCACGGTCCTGCCGCCCGAAGGTAAGCAAACCGCGCTCCTCGTGGTGGTCGCCGACATCACCGCCGACGAGGTGCGCGAGCGCATGCGCGACCACATTGAGCCCTTCAAGATCCCGCGGCGCTGCGTTCGCCTCGACACCCTGCCCACCAACAGCAACGGCAAGGTCGACCGCAAGCAGCTGGCCGCTCTGGTCGATCCGACCCCGGCAACATCGGAGCCCTTGCGGGCCCATGTCTCCCACTGATCTCCACGCCCGATCACAGCAATCCTGCACCGAACGAAAGGACATCACCATGGACCGCCAGAACGTCGTCACCGCGCTGGAGGACGCCCTCACCGAGGTGCTGGAGCGACCCGTCACCGGCCTCACCGGTGATGTGAAGCTCTTCGACGACCTGCACCTCGACTCCACGACCATGCTCGAAATGCTCATGGCGCTGGAGGATTCCATCGGCCTGGTCGTCGACCCCGAGGACCTGGACGTCGACGACTTCCTCTCGGTGGAGACCTTCACCGACTTCGTCCTCGCCGCGACGTTCAAGGAGATGACGGCATGACGCTCACTCAGCCCGATTTGAGAGCATTCACGACCCTGGAGTCGGAGGCGCGCAGCTACTGCCGCAGCTGGCCCACCGTGTTTGACCGCGCGCAGGGCAGCCGCATGTACGACGAAGACGGGCACGAGTACCTGGACTTCTTCGCTGGCGCCGGAGCCCTCAACTACGGCCACAACAACGCAGTGTTGAAGCGCGCCCTGCTCGACTACCTGGAACGCGACGGAGTCACTCACGGCCTGGATATGTCGACCATGGCCAAGCGCGCGTTCCTCGAACTCTTCCAGAACACGATCCTGGGTCCACGGCAACTGCCCTACAAGGTCATGTTCCCGGGCCCGACGGGCACCAACGCCGTCGAGTCCGCCCTCAAGCTAGCGCGCAAGGTAACCGGCCGCGAGACGGTCGTTTCTTTCACCAATGGCTTCCACGGCATGTCGCTGGGCTCCCTCGCGGTGACCGGTAACGCGTTCAAACGGGCAGGCGCGGGCGTTCCGCTCGTGCACACCACGACGATGCCCTTCGACAACTACCTGAACGGGACGACACCTGACTTTCTGTGGTTCGAGCGGTTGCTCGAGGACCACGGATCCGGGCTGGACCAGCCGGCCGCGGTGATCGTGGAGACTGTCCAGGGTGAGGGCGGCATCAACGTGGCAAGCCCGCAGTGGCTGCGTGCCCTCGCCGAGCTCTGCCGACGACAAGACATGCTGCTGATCGTTGACGACATCCAGATGGGCTGCGGTCGCACCGGAGCATTTTTCTCATTCGAGGAATCCGGCATCACCCCGGACATCGTCACTGTCTCCAAGTCCATCAGCGGCTACGGATTGCCCATGTCCCTCTGTCTGTTCCGACCAGAACTGGACGTCTGGGAACCGGGCGAACACAACGGCACCTTCCGCGGCAACAACCCCGCGTTCGTCACCGCGGCCGCCGCCCTCGGGACCTACTGGGCCGACGATGAGCTGGAGCGGCAGACCGCGGTACACGCCCTGACCATCGAGGCTGTGCTGCGCGACATCGTCGCCCACCACAGCGGATCCGCCTACCGCGGCCGCGGAATGGCCTGGGGTCTGGAGCTCGACGATCACCGGCACGCCGGCCGCGCCGCCAGTCGGGCCTTCGAACACGGACTACTCGTCGAAACCGCTGGAGCACGTGGCGAGGTCGTCAAGCTGCTTCCCCCACTGACCATCACCACCGACGATCTCGACGACGGACTACACATCGTTCAGCGCGCCGTCGACGAAACGGCATGAGCGCACCCGGCACTGCGGACAGCGAAAGGACTCACTCACCATGACGACCACCGATGTCTCTGCGGCTCGCGCAGACCACGACACTGTCGGAACCAAGCAGGCGGCATTTCGGGCACCGATGCCCCAGGACGCGCACGCCGTGTGGCAACTGGTCGAGAACACTCCCGGCCTGGACTCCAACAGCCGCTACCAATACATGCTGTGGTTCCGGGACTTCACTGACGGTTCGCTGGTCGCGACCGTGGACGACGAGCTAGTCGGCTTCCTCACTGGCTACCGCCGACCCGATGAGCCCGATACCTACTTTGTCTGGCAGACCGCTGTCAACGCGCGCCACGGCATCCCCTTTCTCGGCGTAAAACTCTTCCAGGCCGCAGCCGATCAGCAGGTAACCAATGGCGCCCGGTACGTCGAGGCCACAGTCTCCGCAGAGAACAAGGCGATCATCATGGTGCTGAAGCAGTTCGCCAAGAAACACTCGGCCCCTATCGAGACGCGTGTGCTGTTCCCCAGCAGCCTCTTCTCCGACGGTCACCACGACGAGATCCTCTACCGGATCGGTCCGTTGACCGCTGCCTGACTCCGTCCGCGTTCCTAAAACTGGGTCCGATTGGAGAGATCTGCCATGGCTCGGCAACCCACGACGTCATACCTCGACATCACCGGCGAGCACTTCCGCATGAACTCGGAAGAAGTCCGCAAAGCGCGAACCACACACTGGTACGCGCGAACCGAATGGGGCATCGCCGTCCTGACCTACGAGGACAGCAGCTTCCTGCTGAAGCATCCCCAGCTGACCCAGGGGTCGGCGAAATGGCCGGCTCAACACGGAGTGGTCGGCGGGCGCTTCGACACGTGGTGGCAGAAGACGCTGCTCGTCCTAGAAGGAGACGAACACAACCGGATTCGGCGCCTGGTCAACCCGGCGTTCTCCGCGCGCCAGATAGAACCGATGCACGACCGGTTCCGGTCGCTCGCGGACGAGCTGATCGACGACTGGATCGACCACGGACAGACCGAGTTCGCCAGTGGTTTCGCCGCACCGTATGCGACAAGGATCCTGTGCATGATGCTGGGGATCGCCGAGCACGACTGGAAGAAGATCCACGAGCTCGCGGCCACCATCGGGCTGGGTCTCGGTGTCACCATCAAACAGAACATCGCTTCGATTGACGACGCCGTCGTCGAGCTCACTCGGTACGCGCGGTCCCTAGTCCAGAGTAGGAGAGAGTCACCTCGGAATGACGTCCTCAGCACGTTGGTGGCAACGCGGGACGCCGACGCCGGAAAACTCTCGGACGAGGAGCTGGTCAATCTCGTCATCCTGCTCATCTTCGCGGGGATCGACACTACCCGAAACCAGCTAGCACTGAGTATCGAGTCATTCTCGAAGCAGCCCGACCAATGGGAGAAACTGGCCGCAGATCCTGATCGATACGCCACCAAGGCGGTCGAGGAAGCGCTTCGGGTCAACCCGATCGGCCGATGGATCTCGCGCGAAGCTGCGGAAACCTTCCAGCACCGGGAGCGCACAATCGAGAAGGGTTCGACAGTGCATCTGTTCACCCTGATATCCGCCACCGATCCTGCCGAGTTCGGCAACCCGGACCGCATCGACCTCGAAGTCGAGCGCTCGCCGCATTTCGCGTTCGGTGGCGGGATACACCATTGCCTGGGCCATTTCGTGGCCAGGGCCGACATCGGTGTGGCGCTCTCGGCGATGGCCACGCGCATTACCGACCTGCGCATCGGAGAAGGAGCCGAGTGGCTGCCCGACTCCGGAAACACAGGTGCGGTCACGTTGCCGATCACATTCGCCCAGCGTCACTGAGCTACTTTAGGGAGAACATCGTGAAGATCGTCGTCGACCAAGTAAAGTGCCAGAATCACGGACTGTGCGCGATTTCGGCTCCGGCCAACTTCGCGCTCGACACTGACGGGAAACTCCAGTACCACGAGTCGTTCAATGAAGAGAACATCGACGACATCGAGGACGCTGTCGACTCCTGCCCTCTGCAGGCCATCACTCTGAGTCGTGATGCAGCATGACTGTCGACGGGCCAGTGGTTGGCGTGGTCGGCACCGGTATCGCCGGACTGCAGTCAGCGAACGCGGTACTCGAGCGCAATCCTGATGCCAGGATCGTCATCTTCGGAGACGAGACCCACCGCACCTACAACCGGCCGGGTCTGACAAAGAAGAGGTACCAACTACTGACCTCCGGCACGACCATCACCGACGAACTGAAGGTCGATGGAGCCGCAAGCGACAGCGCGACCTGGCGCCTGGGGACCCGGGTCGAATCCGCCGACCTGTACAACAAGGTCCTGCAACTGAGGACCGGCGAGACATTCGACTACGACAGTCTCGTGATCGCCACAGGTGTACGCCCGCGGATCTCGGCCGAGGACGCCAGGGAGTGCGCGATCCACATGCACAAGACCCTGCGCGATCTCGACGACGCGCATCACATCCACCGTGATCTCCGGACGGGCACAGAACTGACGATCGTGGGTTCCGGATTCGTCGCCTGTGAGTTGGCCTCCCTAGCCACGGAGTACGGCTGTGCCGTCGCCATGCTGGAAGCGCGGCGACGTGGCCCATTCGAGCGCGTTCTGGGTGAACGCATCGCAACGGCGCTCGGGCGTTGGATGACCCGGAACGGCGTCACGTTCCTGACCGGCGATTCCGCGAGGGATCGGCTCTGCAACGGCGATTCCTCGGCGCACTCGGAGCCCTCGTCGGACCGATCTCTGCTCGTCGAGGCGATCGGCAGTGTTCCCAACGTGGAATGGCTGCACGGGAACGGTCTGGATCTGTCCGACGGTGTGCGCGTCGACGAACACATGCGCGTGCCAGAGTGCGCGGACGTGTACGCGGCTGGGGACGTCGCCCGCTACCCCGACCCGTGGACAGCGGAAAGCCTCACGCGCAGGGAGTTCTGGAAGAACGCGATCGACACCGGCGATCTCGCGGGTAGGTCGTTGGCGTCATCCCTGGGGTGCGGATCGAAGATCTCCCACATCAGGTACTTCCCTCTCATGAGCACCGAGGTCTTCGGACTGCGTATCCAGATCGCGGGAAACCCGAAGGCAGCCACCTCCATGGAGGTCGTCCGCGGAGATCTGGACCGGCTGGATCACGGAGTGGTCGTCACGTTCTCGAAGGAGGATCTATTGGTCGGAGTCGCTTATCTGGACAAGGGTGCTCGACTCAACAGCATCTACATCGACCTTGTGAAAACGCTGAAGGCGCATCGGCGCTGATTCGGCTCATGCCGTACATAATTAATAATCAGGAGGATTATCATGCAGGTTCGTAGGCTTTCGGACATCGAGGGCACAGATCGGGACGTCATGGCCGAATCCGGCACCTGGCGGAGCAAGCGCATCCTGCTCGCATCGGACGGGTTCGGTTACTCCGTAGCCGAGACCGTGGTCTATGCCGGCACCGAAACGGACATCTGCTACGCGAACCACGTGGAGGCGGTGTTCTGCATCTCCGGCAAGATGATCCTGGTCGACCGGGACGAGGACGAGGAGCACGTCATCGAACCCGGCACCCTCCACATCCTCGACGATGCCGACAACCACACGATCAAGCCCATCGTCGACAGCACGTTCCTGTGCATCTTCACGCCGCCGCTGACCGGACGTGAGGACCACGACGAGAACGGCGTGTACCCGCTGCTGACCGACGAGATCGTCGAATCGAAGTAGATCATCGCCCATACCGCATTCCCGTTCGGAAAGAGGCGAGGTTCGTGTTCGTTCTGTGGATCGTTCTGCTCAGTGTGAGTGGCCTGGGCGTGCTCCTGGCCGGTGGAGCCGCAGCCTGGGCCCACACCCGAGGTAGGAGGACGACCGATGAGCCGTGACATGCCGCGGTTCAGTGTGGTCGTGGCCGGGCGGGAAGACGATCGCCCGCCCACCGAGGCTCTCGCGGTGGCCCGACTGGCCGACCAGTTGGGTTACCGGCATCTGTGGGTCGGGGAAAGCGGGCCCACCTGGGACGGATTTGCCCTGGCCACCGCGATCGGGCAGGTCACAAACCAAATAGCGATGACCATCGGACCGCTACCGGTATCGCTACGCGACCCGGCCACGATTATCCGTGCCGCGGCCTCGGTCGCCGTCCTGTCCGCACGCCCGATCGGGATCGCGGTGGGCACCTCCAGCACCCGGATCGTGGAGGGGATCCATGACCGCCCCAGAACCCGCCCGGCCACCGTGCTGGCCGAGACCTCTCAGGTCCTGGCTCGATCGCTGCACGAGTCCGATGACCAGGAGCTGCGGGCACACGGGTTTCGGCGGCGGCTTCCCCCACCTGATGGTGGCCTGACCGTGGCGGCCTTCGGCGAGCGGGCGATCGCCGTCGCGGCCCGGTATGCCGACTGGATGCTGCTCGACCTGGTCTCTCCCGAGCAGGTAGCCGGTCTGCGGTGCAAGCTCGACGCCGCTGCGCGGGCCGCCGGTACTCGCCCGCCGCGCTTGGCCGCATGGCTGCCGGTCGCCGTCGACCCCGACGAGGGTGCCTACACCCAAATCCTGGGCAGCATCGCCGGATATCTGACCGTGCGCGGCTACGCCGACATGTTCACTCAGGCCGGTTACGGCCACGCCGTCCATCTCGCCCACACAGGCGCCGACCGCGACCAGCTGATCCAAGCGCTCCCGCAGGAAGCCGCACACGATGTCGGCCTCGTCGGGGACCTGACTACTGTACGCGCCCGCAGCCAGGCTTACCACCAAGCCGGCCTCGACGAGATCGCCATCCTGCCCGCTACCAGAAGCGACCACCACGGCCAACGCACTCTCGGCGCGCTCGCCTCGCCGCACGCGCCATAAACCCGGACGTAACGACGGAAGACGGGGCGAATATGCAGGGAACGCGGCGTCATCCTGGCCACCTTCACCGAGTTCGAGGTCAACCTCCTGCGGGCCAGAACGAAGGAAGGCATGGCCGTAGCCAAAGCCAAAGGAAAGCTGCGCGGCAAACAGCCCGAGCTCTCGACGAAGCAGCAGCGCGAGCTCATGCGCATGTACGGCACTGGCGAGTACACATCGCCGACCTCGCCGAAGTCTTCACCCCAGGCAGTGCCCGCACCACTGGATCACCAGCATGGCCGCCGCACCGCCGTCGACCAGCGAGCTGATCTACGCCGTGCACCAGGATGGCTTCGCCGGGCACATGCTGCGGACTCCGGAAGTCGGCCGTTTCCACCTGCAGTGCGCCCGACTGCCACCACACGGGACTGGCCGCAAGAGCGGATCGAAGCGGAACTGTGCTAACGGCTGGCCATCGGCGATGCACTCAGATCGCGGTTGCGTGACAGGGATACCACCGTTCTGGACATCTACTCCGACCGCAGATCGCGCGTGGTCTGGCAGGCTCAGCAGTTCGCCGACTGGCTGCTGCACCTGATCAACCTCTCCGCCAAGGATTCTGTCTTCACTCATCAGTTGGCCCGCTCTCGGCTCGCCGAGCTGCGCAGGAAACAGAAACGAGCAAGTGGCCCGATGGTTCGCGGAGAACTATGTGGGAATCGAGGAGTGAACGATGAGCCTGTTAATCCAGAAGTTCGGCGGTACCTCGGTGGCGGACTCAGAAGGTCTGCGCAACGCCGCGCGGCGGATTGCCACCGCGCGGGAGGCCGGCCACTCGGTGGTGGCAGTCGTCTCGGCGATGGGCGGGTCCACCGACAACCTGGTCGGCCTAGCGGCCCAGCTCTCACAACGGCCCGCCGATCGGGAACTGGATCTGCTGCTCAGCACCGGAGAACTGGCATCGGCCTCGGCGCTGTCGATCGCACTGTGTGAGGTGGGTGTCAGCGCGGTGTCGTTCACCGGTCATGACGCCGGAATCATCACCGACGGGGTACACGGCCGGGCGCGCATCGTCGACGTCGACCCTTCGTTGCTGAAAATGCATCTCGACGAGGGCACAGTGCCGGTTGTGACCGGCTTCCAGGGGATTTCGAGTACTAGCGGCGAGCTCACAACGCTGGGTCGCGGCGGCTCGGACACCACCGCGGTCGCGCTGACCGCAGCACTGGGCGCAACAGCCTGCGAGATCTACACCGACATCGAGGGCGTGTTCACCGCCGACCCCCGCCATGTACCGGGCGCTTACAAGCTCGACTGCCTTGCCTACGAAGACATGTGTGAGCTCGCCGTCGGCGGTGCGAAGATCCTCGCGCACTCATCGGTGGAATACGCCAGCACTTACCAGGTGCCGGTGCACGTCCGCTCCAGCTTCGGCACCTCCGACGGCACATGGGTGAACAACCACTTCTGCAGGGGTCCGGCGGAGATCTTCAGCGAACGCTTCGTACCCACTGGCGTCGCGCACCAGACTGGACAGTCACACTGCAGACTCGGCGGTGTCGAGGAAGGTACGGCCGCCGCGGTGTTCGCTGCGCTGGCCGACGCCGCCATTCCCTTGGACATGGTCAGCTTCCGCACCCAAGAGGACGCCCTGCTGTTCACCGTGCAGACTGGCGACCAGCCGCGGGTGAGTGGTGTACTCGGCGAAATGCCTCGCAGCGCCTTCACCTCGTGCGACTGGTCGGAGCCGGTTGGCAAGGTCTCCCTGGTCGGGCGGGCGCTCAGCGCGCACCCGCGGATACTGTCGCAGGTGCTGGAGTCCCTGCGCGATAGCGGCATAGTACTTGGCGACGTGGCCGTCTACGCCAAGCGTATTTCGGTGACCTGCCGCGAGGACGCCGTGATCAGTGCGGTCGCGACGTTACACAAGGCGTTCCTGGAGCGACAGCTGGAGAACGCCGGCACCGGATCGGCCAGGCTGGGCTGGCAGGAGTCGAAGGCTCTGCCAGTGCGGAGTCCGGACAAGGCCATGCGTGCGGCCGGGAACACGTTGGTGCGGACTGCGAAACGAGCGAACTGATCGACACACCCTGATCACTATCAGGTCGTTCGGTAGCACACGCCGAAAAACCAACGGTTAGCTCTGTTTCACCAGGTCAGAGACGGGGGTGAGTGGCATGTGCTCGGCGATTCCAGTGCTGCCCCCGGTCTCGGCTTGCTCTTCGCCTGTGGTGACGATGTCGCTCGTTAGTGATCACGTGGTGAGCGGAGCGAGCGGGTGTCGACACGGTTTTTCTCTACCGACGAGATTCGGCGGTTGTGATCGTGGCCGGAGGAGATCGGCCGGAACGAGCTGATCCGGTACTTCACGCTGGGTTCGGATGACCGGGCGTGGTTACAGCGGTCGGCGCGGAGTTCGGGCAACCGGTTGAGTCTGGCGGTGCAGCTGTGTGCGTTGCCGTGGTTGGGGTTCGCGCTCGATGACGTGCCGGAGTCTGGGGAAGAACCGTGCAAGATTGAACGCTAAGCCCTTGATCGTAGGTCAGTGCGCTTGCCAGTTCGGCTCGCGCTGCAGGGTGCGGTAGATCGTGGTCCGGGAGACGGTGAAGACCTCGACGAGGTCGGCGATGGTGTACTCGCCGGTGCCGTACATCCGCACGAGTTCGCGCTGTTGCTTAGCCGAGAGCTTGGGCTGCTTGCCGCGCAGCTTGCCCTTCCTCTGTGGATGGTCGGACCGATGGCTGGTGGGAGCTCATCAGCCTCGGGCGGTCTGGTGCTCCTGCCTCCGGTGAGGAACCGGAACGTGATCATGTTTCAGGCTTCAGGGTGCCGGAAGAACACCTCGCCGTGGCCAATCTTGCTGGGAGATCGCCCGAGCGGAGCAACGGTCCCCTCCAGTCCACTTGTCTGATAATGGCGTTTATCAGACAAGTGGACTGGAGGGGGCGTCGATGGCCACACGGCGGCATTTGCACACCGTCGAGGCCGGACAGTCGGAGGGGACGCCGATCGCCGAAGCGATCGCGAGCTACCTGCGGTGGCTCTCGACCAAGCGCGGCCGCTCCGGACAGGTAACCTCGTCGCAGACCGTGCGCTCCTACAAGGCGGCCCTGCCGGTGGCGTTGGCCGGGCTGGCCACGGTCGAGGGACTGGCCACCGAGGAGGGTGCGCGACGCCTGCGGACCAACCTGGCTCAGGCGTGGGACTCGAAGACCGCGGCGACGTTCAACGCCAAACGCGTCGCCGTCGTCGGTGCGCTGTCGTTCTTCGCCCGCGAAGGCTGGCTGCCCGCCGACGTGTCCCCACTGTCCGGGATCGACCGCGAGCCCGAACCGACATCGGCCGACCGGGTGCGCGACCGCGCCGCGATCGATCGGCTCATCACCACCAAGAGCAGTCCGCTGCAGGACCGGGCGCTGTTCTCACTGCTCTACAGCACGGCCGCCCGCTGCGAGGAAGCACTTCAGCTCGATGTCGACGACCTCGACCGGCCCGATCGGCGAGCCCGGGTCATCCGCAAAGGCGGCCGCCCGGATGAGCTCATGTACGACACCCGCACCGCCGCCCGGCGCCTCGCCGCCGCCACCGGCGGCTGGTCTCCCCACGATCTGCGGCACTCGCGGCTGACCCACGCCGGCGAAGACGGCGCGACCGAGGCCGATTTGATGAACCTGTCCGGTCACGAGGATCGCCGCAGCCTGCAGCGCTACCTCCGCCCCTCCAAAGAGGGTGCCCACCGGCGGCTGGACGAGCTCGACCTCGCCCGCGGCTTCTGGAATCCCGGCGCCGACGAGATCGCCGCCCGACTGGCCGAGCTGGACCACCAGCAACTACCCGGCCAAACCACGGTTCCCGTGCCCGGCTACGACACCGCGCCACCGGTCGAAACGCGAACCGAGACGACGAGCACGAGCTCACTCGCCGCCTCGGGAGAGCATCAGCACGCTCCGGGAGCCCGGAACCCCGCCAGGTCCCAAACCTCCCACCGGAGGGGGCGCTACACCGAGACTGAGATCGACAACTACCAGCTCGACCCGTTGCGCAACGACGTTGGACAGTGAACCGTTCCGGCGACGACACAGCGGCACACACGAATCGCTGATCGCCGCACACAGTCGTTCGCAGTCCGGTCCCGGCGTGGATTCACTCTGGGATCGTACACGAAAACGGCCCCGAGGAACGGTTCTTGTGGCCGCAGGGGGCGAGTCAGTCTGACTCGGGGCGCCGGTAAGGGATGTGTCATGAACCGCCACTGCGCTGCAGGGCGTTAATGAACGTCCCCATCGAGCACTGCACCGTGGGGCGCCTGCCCATACGATCGAACGTCGAGGTTTTCGCAGTTCATGACTTGAACGAGAAGCCGCATCGACCAGCGATGAAAGTAACGGTAGTCATGACCAACGAACCAGTTGCAGAGCTCCATCCGGACTACAGCAGTGCGGGAGCCAGGGCGACACCGTGGCATGCGGTGGTCGCACTCCTTGAGCAGGCGGAGATCTTTTGGCTCTCGACTGTCCGGGCCGATAACCGACCGCATGTGACACCACTGCCGGCGATGTGGCTCGACGGCGCGCTGCACTTCAGTACCGGCCTCGAAGAGCAGGAGGGCGGCAACCTCTCAACGAAACCCGCACTGCATTCTCACCACAGGGAACAACTCGTATCGGGACGGTCTCGACGTCATCGTCGAGGGGCAGGCCGAGCGCGTCACCGAGCGAACGAAGCTGGAACGCCTCGCCGATCTGGGGGTTGAGTAGTACCGGTACAAGATCCTCCGGTAACGACGATTAATCCTGTTCAAGGCACCTGCCGAGCGACAGGTGCCGAAACGGTCTTACCTCACCGTTTGCCGACATTGTTTGTCGCCACGGGTTATCGACACTGGCGATCTGGTAAAACGCCAGGGCTTCTGAGCGTGTCGACAGACGAGAGTTTTCCGACACTGGCGGCCCGCTGCTCTACCGAAGGATCTTGTACGTCTGCTACTCGGGCCCATTTCTGTCTACCTGGTTGTGACGTCACAAGCGCTGCTGCGGATTCGTTTCCCCCTTCGGAGTCTGCCACCACACCGCGTGGTCTCGGAGCTTCACCACGTTCTTTTCACCGACCGTGTGGCACACCGGTCGCCACACGAACTCATCGACTCGAGGGTGAACCATCGCACCAGGCATCTCTCGCCGGTGTACGAGCTCGGGGTCGTCAGCGACCCGGTCAATCCGGGTACTCTCCGAGAGGGAGGCAGTGACGGAGGTGAACACTGTGGACCAGGATGCGCTGGGACGTCGGCTTCGCGAGGTGCGCTCGTGGCGGCAGCTGAGTCTGCGCGCGGCCGCGGAGCTGGCCGGGCTCTCCCACGGTTATCTCGGTGAACTCGAGCGGGGCGAGAAGGTGGTCACCAGCCGTGCCACGCTGGAAGGGCTGGCCACCGCCCTGCGGGTGAGTCCGCAGGAGTTGACCGGCACCCCGTATCCGCCGACCAACCCGGTGGGCAGCGACGCGCACGCGGCCCTGGCCGAGGTCGAGCACGCGCTGTCGACCCTCAACCTCGGGATCGATCCCGGCGTGGCCGCCCGTCCGTGGGCCGAACTCGCCGCCGAGGTCAACCATCTCAACACCGTGCTGCGGGCCAGCGCCGACTACGCCGCCCAAGGCCAAGTAGTTCCCGAGCTGCTGCAACAGCTGCACGCCGCCTACCTCCAGCAGCCCCACCACCGGGCAGCGATCCTGATCGGACTGCTGCACACCTACCATTCCGCGGCCGTGCTCACGAAAAACCTCGGCGTGCGCGGCCTACCGGTGGTGGCCGCCCGAGAAGCCGAACACTGCGCCGAGCGGTTGGAGATGCCCGAATGGCGCGCGTTCGCCGCCTGGCTGCGCGGGCATGCCGCCGGAGCACACGGCAGGACGTTTCAGTACGAGGTCAGCCTGCGCGCCCTGGATGAGCTACGCGGGCACCTCGACGGTGTCAACACCCGGCAGATCGCCGGGATGCTGCACCTCAACGCCGCGCTGGCCTGCGCCGCCCGCGCCGATGCCGACCGCACCTACGAGCACCTCGGCGAAGCCAGCGAGCTCGCCGCACGGTTGCCTGAAAACCGTGAGAACTTCGGGTACCTGCACTTCGGGCACAACAACGTCGGGGTGTGGCGGGTGAGCTTGGGCACCGAACTCGGCCGCGGACCGGCGGTCGCCGAGATCGCCCGCCACGTTCGGGTCGATCTTCTGCCGGCCAAAGCGCGGCGGGGCATGTTCTACGCCGACCTCGGCCGCGCCCTTGCCACCGACCGCAGCACCCGCGAGCAGGGACTGCGCTCGTTGATCACCGCCGAATCCATCGCCCCCCAGCGAGTGCGCAACAGTCCTCTCGTACGCGAAACCGTGGCCGACCTGCTGGGCCGCTCACCCCGTGATTCCCGCTCCGACCGCGATCTGCGTGGGCTGGCCTGGCGCATGGGCGTTGCCCCGAGCGGGTGATCTTTCCGCGTGTGCGCCACCAGCGCACACCATGCGTAATACCCGGGGCACACTGCGTGTCATGGCACACCGCGGGGCAGAACAGGCCCGCACGGTCGAGCCCACCGGCTCCCTGACGACCCTGTCGACATCCGAGATTCGGGAATACCTGCCGGGCATCTTCGCCGCACGGCTGCACACCACCGTCGCCGGTGGCCAAGCGCGACGCGTCGTGCACCTGCTGGAAACGCCCGAGCCCGGCGGCATCCCGGAGTCGCTGCGCGCTTACTGTAGCACCGCGATCTACCCCGCCAGGCCGAACTGGTCACCGAGATCACCGGGATGCCCTGCATGACCTGCCTGCTGCACACGCCGGTCTCCAGTCAGGACGACCGCCGGTGATCCGCCCGACCCGACGGATCACGCTGCACGGCCACCTGCCCGACACGCCGCCGAACTCAGCACGACCATCGGTGGCCACCAGCGTGCGAACCCTCGAACAGCAGGCTCTGGCCGTGGCGTTTCCCGACGGAATTCCCCACGGCTACGACGTACGCCTGCACATCCACACCAGACCCTCGGAATAACCCCGGCACGTCGGCCCCGGAGCTCCTGTTCCGGAGCCGACGTGTGTCCACAGCACGTTCCCCGTTGATTGAGTGACCCCGAAACTTGTTTCCTGGTGAGCGGGAGCGGCAGTAATGGCCGAGAGAACAACGTATATGCAGGTCAGCGTAGCATACGAGGTGGCCCGCCAGCGCTGTCTTCGTCGGTCCTGACTTGGCAATCCGCCGGTTCCACCCCCGGCGCTGCCGCAACCCCACGAGGTGGTATTCGCGGTATACGAACACCACCATCGCATGCCACCGGACAAGAGCGGCGTGAAGGAATCGGTTCATCGGTGCCGGTGGGAGGCGACTGTGCTGGGAAACGGCACGCCGCCCAGGGCGAAGGTGGCCACGAATCCCACCATGCACATCCCCAGCAGAATCAGCCCCCAGGTCACCGAGTAGGTCCCAGCGGCGAACAGCGTGCTGGGCATACTCAGGAAGCAGTACCCCCCCAGCAGGGACAGGATCCTGTAGCGGCGACCGACCTCGGCTGCCCACAGGGCACGGGCATACCACGCCGTGCCAGCCAGGGCGACCAGTTGCGCCAGCACAGGCAGCCAGTCGAGGACCTCGGACACGAGTGTTCCCTCTCCTCTCGCGGGCGCCTCTCCGAAGTGGTGCTTCCGGCGGGTCAGGTGAAAGACGTGAGGCACTGGTAGATGACCCCGGTGGGGGCTCCCAGCGCCGCACCGATACAGCCAGCACACACAAACGGTGCGATCGCCGCGGTCGCGGTCCCCACGATCAGCGCTGAACAGATCGTGCCACAACCGATCGCGGCCAACACCAACCCGGTGGCGGTCACAATCACGCCACCAGCCACGAGGCAGTCGGTGACGTTGGTGATCAGGTTCTGGGCCTGCACGTCGGGCACACTGGCCGTGCGGCGCTGGGCGGCAACGTGGTCGGCCAGTTCGGCCCCGGTGAAAGACTGCTTTTCACCAAAGGTGAAGCTGTTCAGCTGGCCGGCGCGCGCGGTGATGCTGGCCTCGGCCGACATCGTCACGGCCCGGTCCACCGAGACGCTCTCGCGCGAGGGCACAATGTTGATCCCCCCGGCGCTGAAGGCCTCCGTCGACGGGGACGGGAAGGCAACCTCGATGAACTGGCCATCGGGGCCGTGCACCATGTTGCGGGTCGAGCGCGCCACCACGTCGGCCACCGGTACACCCCGAGCATCGGCCACGATCGTCGCCGCGTGAGATTCCGTGGCCAGCCGGGTGGCCAACGCGTCCTGCTGGGCATCCAGGGCAGTACTGGTTACCGCATTGGACTCGTTCACAGTCATCAGACTCTCCCTAGCATCGTTGATCAACTTTCGGTTGGAAGCTAACAAACACCACTCCCAGGTCGAGGGAAAATCACAAAAACAGTGCGGTTTCAAGATCAGTCCGAGCGTTGGGCGGGTAAAACGACGTTCACCCGTGGGTTCGGGCGTCGTACGAGGATTCCCGCTATCAGCCTCTGGGTCTGAAGAAGAACCGGGACAGATTGAACGCTAAGCCCTTGATCGCAGTTCAGCGTGCGGTGTGGGGTGCGGGAGTGTGTCGCTGGAGTTTCTGAGTGATGAGCAGGTAGAGGAGTTCGGGTGGTCTACGTGGGCGCCGTCGCAGCCGGAGTTGGACCGGTTTTGTGTGCTCAGCGATATCGACGTGACCCGCGTGCGGCAGCGGCGGCGTCCGCAGAATCGGCTGGGGATGGCCGTGCAGCTGGTGACGATGCGCATGCTCGGCCGGTTTCTGCCCGATCCGTTGGAGGTGCCCTGGCAAATCGTCGAGCGGCTGGCGGGGCAGGTCGACATCAATGATCTGTCTGTCCCGGTTCTTCCTCAGACCCCGAGTGCCACGCCGGTTGATCAACGACAACCGCCCAGGTCTCCACACGGGAACCGAGGGGCGAGGCGTGGTCGACGGTGCCAGTGTCGGCTAGGTACTCCGTTGGGCCACGGCCATCTCGTCGAGAGTGATGCCGAGGTGCCCGCAGTGCGCGGTGGCCATGGTCATCACGGTCGTCACCGGCAGTCGAGGAAGTCGTTCCTGCGCGACGCACCTGCCGCACAGGGTCAGGCAGATGATGCCCACGGTAGTGTCGAGGGTGGCCACGTCGAGGTCGTCGGTGCGCCCGCAGCGTGCGCGCTGCTCCTTCAGGGGAGAATCGGGTGGTGTCGTCCACGTCCATACTCTCGGTCGCTTTCGTGTCGTCGTCTCGGTATTGCGTCACCTTGACGTATGTCCGTCGCGCAATTCCTTGCGCTGTACCTGACGTGGCTAGGGATATCCGTTCGTTTCACGGGCCTCTCGGGCGCGGGTGGTGGCGTGGATGGCTTCCCGGGTGATGGCGAGTTCGGGGTTTTGCGCTCGACTTGGGTTTCGTCGCGGTCGGCCAGCAGGGCGAACGTCCAGTCCCGGGCCTGGTGGTATTCGAGCCCGTCCGGGGCGGCGTGGCCGAGGAGGTTGCGCATAGGTTCCACTGTGGTCCGCAGGTCCTACCAGGCTGCCTGGCCGGCGAGGTACAGCTCGGCGCCGTGGCGGGAGCTGCGGATGCTCATGCGTTCCAGGATGGGCAGTGTTTCCACGCTGTCGCCTTCCAGTTCCACCAGCTCGATCTGCTCGTGCACGCCGCCGACCACGACCCCGGCCGGCACCGGTTGCGTACCGCCGCGCTCGTGGCGCTGCTGACCGGCACCGGCTGCCTCGTGGCCGAAGCGCTGCACCTGGATGTGGGCGACTACTACACCCACGCCGACTACCGGGTGGTCGAGCTGACCCGCAAAGGCGGCAAGCACCAACGCGTGCCGGTTGGGCTTGTCAAGTTTTTGTGTAAGGCCTGGTAGGCGTGTTGTTAGTTGAGGGGCAATCGTTCTGGGAAAATGCTGACGAGGTGGTTGAGTGCTTTTTCCACCCGTTCGTTCCGGTGCCGGACGGCCCGCCGCGTTTGTTGTCGATGTTGCGGATTCCGAGATACAGTAGTTTCATGGCAGCCCCGTCGTCGGGGAAATGTCCCTCGTTTTAGTGATTTTCCGGAGTTGATAGCTCAGCGATTCGATCCTGTTGGTGGTGTAGACAATCCGACGTAGCTCGGGCGGGTAGTCCAGGAACGGGATGAAGTCGCTCCAGGCACGGCGCCATACTTCCACCGCGCCCCGATAATGGTTTCCATGGTCTCGGTCGAATTCCCGGAAAGCGGCCTCGGCCGCCTCGACCGACGGGGCGGTGCCCATCGCCCGCATACTGGCCGCGACTTTCTGCGATCTCCGTACGAGACGAACCGCATCGCGTTGCGTATCACGTGCACCACACAGGTTCGCACCACCGTGTCGGGAAATACCGTGGTGATCGCCTCCGGCAGCCCGGTCAGTCCGTCACAACACGCGATGAAAATGTCCCGCAAACCACGATGACCGCCGTTGCGACAGGGCGCTGTTGTCGAACGTCGCGTTCTCGGTCTCGGCGATCGGTGATGCCCAGCACCTGTTTGAACCCCTCCAGGTCCACGCCGACGACCAGGTGGGCGGACTTGAGGGTGACCACACCCCGGTCGCGCACCCGGATGCGGAGGGCATCGACAGAGCCACGATGGGATACACCTCGTCGACCGGGCGATTCTGCTCAGGTGGTGATCACGTTGGTGACCACATCGGTGATAGTCGACATCAACGCCGGAGACGCATCCTCCTCGTAGATCTCTGTGAGATGATCCTGAATATCACGCGTGGTCATGCTGCGGGCGTACAACGACAGGATCATGTCCTCGACCTGCCCGACCCGCCGGGAATGTTTCTCCTGCGATTTTCGGTTCGAAACTGGACTCCCGATCACGGGGAACGGAAACCTCGACCGGTCCGGCGGTGGTGGAAATGGTTTTACCGCTGTGACCGTTCCGGAAATTACCCGATCCATACCCGGCAGGATCGCCCTTGTCATAGCCGAGATGATCGGTCATCTCGGTTTCCAGGGATCGCTCCAACACGGCTTTGGTGATCTGATTCAACAAACCGTCCGTGCCGTCGATCGGAGTACCCGTAGTTTCGGCGTCCGCGATGAGAGCGTCCATCGCTTCCGGAGACAGAATCCGCTCCAACCGCTGCGACGCCTCGGACTGATCCTGACTGTCTTTCCCGCTCGTGGCCAAGTGTCATTCCTTTCCAGCCACCATCACCGGTGACCTACCCTGGCCTACCGGGCCTTACACAAACCAGTAAACACGCCCAAAAGGGGCTGACTGACCGGCCCCAATCCGGTCGACCGCGGAAAATCCGGCAGCACGATCCACATCGCCACGGAACGGGGCGGCATCCCCCTGTCGGTGGGGGTCTCGGCGGCCAACACCCATGACAGCCACGCTCTGATTCCTCTGGTGCGGGCGATCCCGCCCACCCGTAGCCGACGTGGCCCGCGACGGTTCCGCCCGGACACGCTGCACGCCGACAAAGCTCCTCCGGCCATCCCGAACTGCGTCGCTGGCTCCGTCGGCATTCCATCACCGCTCGCATCGCCCGCCGCGACACCGACACCTCGACCACCCTCGGACAACACCGGTGGGCCGTCGAACGCACCATCTCCTGGCTGTCCGGCTACCGACGACTGACCACCAGATACGAACGCTACGGCAACCACGTCGTCGCCTTCCTCACCCTCGCCGCCGCCCTCACCTGCTACAAAAAACTCACCAAATGAGACACAGTCTCAATCATGAGCTGTCCTGTGGAGACAACGATCAATCCATCCACGAGAAAACTCGATCATTAATCTCTCTTCCAAGACCTGCCCGCTCTGGCGGCGAGCAGGTCTCACTTGAAGGACGTGAGTGTCTCCGGCCAACCCAACCGGAGACACTCCTAGGGGGCACTATCCCGAGGAACGGACCAGTGGGTGTTCTTCTCCGGTCAGGGCGGCCAGGGCCGTGGCGATTTCGGGGAGCCCGGCGCGCACGTAGGTGGCCGTTGCCCCGTCCTGGCCGGCGTGGTCGGTGTGGCCGGCGTAGGCCCGGGCCACCGCGTAGCCGAAGTGGCGCTCCACCCACGTCAGGGTGGTGTAGCGCAGCCAGTGCGTGCTGACCTGCTGCGTGGCCACCCACGACACGTGCTGCCCCAACCGGTGCCACAAGTGGTCATACCGCCGATGCGTCAACGCCGCCCCGCTGCGGTAGCGCAGCACCCTCCCGTCACCGGACACGTGCGCGCCCCGCTGGTCGGCGTGCTCCCGCAGGTGCCGCATGAGTGTGGGTGAGACCGGCTGCCACCGCACCGTGTCGTTCTTCTCCCGCAACAGCACCAGACACTGATCCGGATCCAGGTCAGCCACCCTCAACGCCAGGGCCCCGCCGCGGCGGCAGGCCGTCTCGGTGTGCAACCGCAGCAGCAACGTGTCCAACGCGGGATCGTTGCCCGTGGACGCGGCCACCCGGTTCAACTCCGCCACCGGCTGCTCACCCAACCCTCGCCGGGTGCTCGGCAACCGGCGCGGCATCGCCACCCGCCGGGCCGGATCCTGCGACTCCGACAGAATCCCGTCAGCCACCGCGTGCCGATACACACACCGCAACGCCGCGATACAGTGCTCCACCGCGCTCCGGCCGCCCCGCGCGTTGCGCCGCACCACCCGCTGAGACCGCACCCGCTCAGCCAAGTGCTTGATCTCCGACGCGGTGGGCTCGTCCAACCGCCGCTCGCCCCAGAACTCCAGCACCCGCTTCCAGTACGAGCCATACACCCGCCTGGTGCCCACCGACACCGCCTGCTCCACCACCGGCACATACTCGGCAAACGTCGGCACCACACACGACTCCACCACCGACCCGACCAGATCCTCCGGCGCCACCCCCATCCGCGCCAACACCAACCGAGCCGCCTCCAGCTCCGACGGAGCGGGACCGGTGTTGCCGGAGTGTTCCACTCGATCATTCATCGGGGCTCACCCCCAGCACGGCCGCGTGCCGCTCGGCCAGCGCCGCTTCCACCACCACCGGCGGGTGCACCAGCAGCACCCCCTGCCGCGGCGATCCCGCCAACAGCACACGATCACCCGGGTTGATCCCGCAGCGCGAACGCGCCCGCGCCGGAACCACCACATACCCGGGGCCGGAGAGCCCATAGAGCCCGTCCGGGTGGGCCCGCAGCAGCACCGAACCCGCGAGCACACCGAGCTCGCACCGCTGATCACGACCCCAGCCCAGCGCGGCCACCACCGCACGATCACCGACCCGGCCCGAGGCATCCACCCGGCCCATGCCGAACACCCACGACGACACCCCGGCGGACTCCGGCACCTCGGCCAGCGGAAACGCACGCGGCGACACCCCACCAGCCACCGGGCTCCGGGCGGACTCACCACGCCCGGTACCGGGAACCACCGCGGACACGATCGACTCAGCCATGCCGACCACCACCCCGGCGGCCACAGCACGGCCCACGCACAGCCAGCGCGTCACGACATGAGAAAAGGCGGCACCCACGGTGCCGCGACAACAGACCTTCGAACCTCGCACATCGGGGAAATTTCCCCTGACAGTGTGTCGGAGGGGGGACTTGAACCCCCACGACCATTAATAGGTCACTAGCACCTCAAGCTAGCGCGTCTACCGTTTCCGCCACTCCGACGCGGCAACATCGACTCGGTTTCTTCCGAGCCCCTCATTGCGTTGTGATACTACGATAACCGATCGACACAGCGGCCCGCCAACCACCCCCCTCTTTTGATCCGGAAGTGGTAGAAAGGCCAGGTGAGCGCACATGTTGATCCCGAGAACGACGACCGGTCGAGCACGGATCCGGGGCTACGCCGAGCCGAGGACGAGGTCGTCACGCTGGCGAGCGAGCTGATCCGGTTCGACACCACCAACACCGGTGATCCGGCGACCCTGAACCCGGAACGCCCGGCGGCCGAGTACGTGGCCGAGAAACTCGGTGAGGTCGGATTCGAGACCACCTACGTGGAATCCGGGGACACCCCCGGACGTGGCAACGTCATCGCCCGTCTGCCCGGCGCCGACCGACAGCGCGGCGGCCTGCTGGTGCACGGCCACCTGGACGTGGTCCCCGCCGACCCGACCGAGTGGTCGGTGCATCCGTTCTCCGGGGCGGTGCAGGACGACTACCTGTGGGGCCGCGGCGCGGTCGACATGAAGGACATGGTCGGCATGACCCTGGCCACGGCCCGCCGACTCGGCCGTGACGGCATCACGCCACCACGCGACATCGTGTTCGCCTTCCTCGCCGACGAGGAGGCCGGCGGGCTGCAGGGCGCGCAGTGGCTGGTAGACCACCGACCGGAGCTGTTCGAGGGCTGCACCGAGGCGATCAGCGAGGTCGGCGGCTACTCGGTGACCTTCGGCGACGGCGTCCGGGCCTATCTGATCCAGACGGCGGAGAAGGGAATCCGCTGGCTCAAGCTGCGGGTCCGCGCCCGCGCGGGGCACGGCTCGATGGTGCACGAGGACAACGCGGTGACCCAGCTCGCCCAGGCCGTCGCGAGACTCGGGCAGCACCGCTTCCCGATCGTGCTCAACGACAGCGTGCGGGAGTTCCTCGACGGGGTCAGCGAACTCACCGGCTGGAGCTTCCCGGAGGACGACCTGGACGGCGCCATCGCCAAGCTGGGCAATCTCTCCCGCATCATCGGAGCCACCGTCCGCGACATCGCCAACCCGACGATGCTCAACGCCGGTTACAAGGCCAACGTGATCCCCTCGGTGGCGGAGGCATCGGTCGACTGCCGCATTCTTCCCGGGCGAGAGGAGGAGTTCGACCGGGAGCTGGCCGAGGTACTCGGCCCGGACGTCGAACGCGAGTGGGTCGGCCTGCCGCCGGTGGAGACCCGGTTCGAGGGCGAGATCGTCGAGTCCATGAGCCGCTCCCTGCTCACCGAGGACCCGGCGGCCCGCACCCTGCCGTACATGATGTCGGGCGGCACCGACGCGAAGTCGTTCAGCAGGCTGGGCATGAACTGCTTCGGCTTCGCCCCGCTGCGCCTGCCCGCGGATCTGGACTTCTCCGCGCTGTTCCACGGGGTGGACGAACGTGTCCCGGTGGACTCGCTGCGGTTCGGCACCCGGGTGCTGGACCACTTCCTGCGCACCTCCTGATCCGGACACCTGCCCGCGACACGGTGACCGGCGCGAAGCGGTGCCGGTCACCACGGAGGTCCGCACGGAACGCGCCGACCGTCGCGCGTTCTCGTATGATCGACTTCGAAGGACGACGCCGGATCGTTCCGGCAGCCAACCACGCCGGGAGGTGGCACGGTGCCGACGAGTACACGGGACGCGCCGAACCGACAGCCCCTCACCGATTGGATAGCGGCCTACCTGGAACACCTGCAGGCGCGGAAACTGGCCGAGAACTCACTGCGCGCCTACCGGCGTGACCTCGAATCGATCGCCGCTGAGCTGGCCGAGACGACGGGAACGGACGGCGAGCGACTGCCCGTGGAGTCCGTGACGGCCCAAACGCTGCGTTCGGCGTTCGCCCGGCACGCCGCCAGTCGTTCGGCTTCGTCGGTCACCCGCGCGTGGTCGAGCTGGAACGGGTTCTTCCGGTTCCTGGTCGTGGAGGGCGCGGCCTCGGGGAACCCGATGCCGGTGGTGCCCAAGCCGCGGCTGGCCGCGGCCACCCCGAAACCGCTCAACGGCGAGGAAACCCCGGAGCGGTTGCTGCGGCTGATCGCCCAGGGTGCCCGCAAGGCACGGAACCCCTGGCCTGAGCGGGATCTGGCGATACTGTCCACTCTGCTGTGCACGGGACTGCGCTCGGCGGAACTGCTGGATCTGACCGTCTCGGCGCTGGCGGGCCGAAGCGGCGAACGTCGGCTGCACGTCCGCGGCAAGGGCGGTTCCAACCGGTCGATACCGATCGACGAGTCCCTGGAGGGAGTGCTGGAGGAATACCTGGAAAGCCGCAGGCTGCGGTTCGGGCGGCGACTTCCCGGTGGGGAGCCGTTGTTCGTCAACCATCGGGGTGAGCCGCTGCGGCGCGGCGGGCTGCAGTACCTGGTTCGGCAGTCGCTGCGTGCCGCGGGGGTTTCCGACCGGGTGCAGCGCGGTGCCATGGTGCACGCGTTGCGTCACACCTTCGCGACCCGGCTCGCCGAGGACGGTGCGAACGCCACCGAGATCGCGAAACTGCTGGGGCACACCTCGATCAATTCGAGCCAGGCCTACATAGACGTGACGGCGCGCGAACAGCGGCTGTCCGTGCGGGCGAACCGAACGCACCGGGTGCTGGGCGAACTGTCCAGGGGTTCCGAGTCCGAGTGACCACCGCCCGCGGCGAACGGTTCAGCCGCCCCAGCGGGCCGTCTCCCCCACCAGCGCGGAGACGACCCCGTCGGAGTCGGCGATCACGATGGACTCCCCCAGTACGTCGTGCGGCGCGCGTTCCAGTACCGATCCCCCGAGTTCCGTGACGCGTTCGGCTGCCTCGTCCAGTGCGCCCACCACGAAGTAGCACAGCCAACCGGTGCTCTCCGCCGCACCGCGCGGACCGCTCCGGGCCGCCACCGCGCGTTCCCCCACCGTGTAACTCGTCCTCGGCGAGTCCGTCCGCACCGTCCAGATCAACGACTCGCTCCAGAAGCTGTCGGCGGACTCCGCCTGTGCGGTGCGCAGTTCGACCCAGCACGGCTCGCCCTTGCGGGGCGGTGGCGCCCACGGGCCGTGCTGTGCGCGGCCTCTGACCATGCTCGCGCAGGTGTCCTCCGGGCCCGAGAGATCTCCGTCCGTGGTGGCACCCGCGAACACGAGTTGCCACTGCGGGGTTCGTCGGGAACGGTTCGTGCGGAGCGTGGCGCACTTGCGCTCACCGACCCAGCACTCGAAGCCTTCCTCGGATCGCAACACCGTCCAGTCCAGCAGTTTCCGGTAGAAGCCTGCGGTGGCGGCGGGATCGGCAGTACGCAGCTCGGCGCGGCGCAGGCCGCAAACCGCTGAGTTTGGGGGCAACGTTGTAGCTTCCTAGCCGGTACCGGAGTGACCGTGCTGCGACGATCGCGGTGTCGTCGCGGCGATCACTCGCTTGGGGCAGCGTTCGGCGTATCATCTTGGCTAACCACGCCGCTGTTGGCAATGCTCCGTTCGGAGCAACGGAGAGGACCGTTCATCGTGCTAGCGGATACGTTCCAAGTCACGCGCGCTGTCCAGCAGCTGCTGCGCCAGACTTCGTACCTCCGCCTGTTCCGCACCCTCACCCGCCGCCGTGGCGACGTCCTCGGCGGCGCACCGCAGCTGGAACAGTCTGTCCTGCAGATCGTCGAGTTCCGCCCCGGAAAGCACCACCGCGTCCTCCGGCAGCCCACCGCGCTGTACCGCCGCGCGACGCTCGTAGGCCCGCTGTCTGCAGGACTGCGCGCAGTACATGCGTGGGCGACCGACACTGCCTGCGCCCGGTATCCGACGACCGCACCACGAACAGTGCCGCGGTGTTCGGGTGCGTGGTTCGAGCGATTCGATATCGGATGTTGTCTCCACGGTTGACCACGCTAGTCCGAATCAGGCTCATTTGCGGGCAGGCACGCCGAAAAATCCTTCCGTACCGGCCGACGGGGGGACGACACCGACAGTCATCGGGTACCCCTCGCGGACTCGCCGCGGGACTCGTTGCACAGTGGTGCGATGTACGGCTCGTCCCCGGCTTCCTCCCGGCAGCACCCGTTCCTGAGTCCCGAGCTCCGTCCCCGCGCGTTCGCGCACCGGGGTTGGCACATCGGCGAACTGGCGGGCATGGAGAACTCGCTCAGTGCCTTCCGGCGTGCGGTTCGAGAGGGGTTCCACTACCTGGAGACGGACGTGCACTCCACTTCGGACGGTGTCGCGGTGGTGCACCACGACGCCGACCTGCGCCGGACCACCGACAGCACCGGTGAGATCCATCGTCGGCGCTGGTCGAGCGTCTCCGACGCGCGCGTCGGAGGACGTGAACCGGTGTGCTCGTTGGACCAGTTGCTGGAGGAACTGCCAGAGGCGCTGCTCAACATAGACGTCAAGGCGGATTCGGCGGTGGTGGCGACGCTGCGAACGATCCGGCGGCACAACGCCTGGCACCGGGTGTGTCTGGCGGGTTTCTCCGATCGGAGGCTGGGGGTGCTGCGGGCACACGGGGACGCCCGCCTGCTCACCTCCATGGGACCGATGGAGATCGGTGGGCTCTGGTTGGGCTCGCGGGCATCCGCTCTCGCGGGGACGGTGGGCCGCGCCTCGCTACCCGTCGGAGTCGCGGCCCAGGTGCCGCGTAGGCATCGTGGATTGCACGTCGTGGACCGGCGGTTCGTCGAACGAGCACACGCCCGAAGCACCGAGGTGCACGTGTGGACCGTGGACGATCCGGGGGAAATGGCCGAGCTGCTGGACGTGGGTGTCGACGGGGTGTTGACCGACCGTCCGGATCTGCTGCGGGACGTCCTGCGCGGGCGGGAGCAGTGGCACACGGCCCGGTAGCGCATCGTTCTCCGCCGATCGTTCTCCGCCGGACGAACCAGGGGTTCACCACTTCTGAGTGGAACTACGCATTGCCACACCCGGTTCGGACGAGAAAGGTCCTCGAAGTAGTCGACGCGATGACCGATCTCGAGGACGGAGCGCATGGCCGCCACAGACGCGGAGTTCACGCCGGAAACGGCCCGGCGGCGCGAGCACAGCGGTTGGTGCTGGTACGACTGGGCCAACTCGGTGTTTCCCACCTCGATCACGACGGTGTTCCTGTCGCTGTACCTGACCACGGTGGCGACCCGGGCAGCGGAGTCCGACACGGCACGCAACGGCGCGGCGGCCTGCCCGGGAGGTGACGCGCTGCAGCGGTGTGACATCGCCGTGCTGGGTTGGTCGTTCCCGGCCGGTTCGCTGTGGGGTTATCTGCTCGCGTTGGCCGCGGTGGTTCAGGTGCTGGTCCTGCCGATCGCGGGAGCTGTCGCCGACCGGACCCGCGACAAGCGGAGAATGCTGGGGATCTTCGCCTTCTGCGGGGCGGGAACCACCGCGTTGCTGGCTTTGGTGGGCGGGCAGAACTGGCTGTTGGGCGCCGTGCTCTTCCTGTTGGCGAACCTGTGTTTCGGGGCGGCCGTGGTGGTCTACTACTCACTGCTGCCGGAGATCGCGCACGCCGACGAACGCGACGGACTGTCGGCGCGTGGCTGGGCGTTCGGCTACCTGGGGGGCGGGGTGGCTCTCGCGCTGCACCTGATGCTCTACGTCGGGCACGACGCGCTAGGCATCGGTGAGGACACGGCGGTACGGCTGGTATTCGTCTCCGCCGGGGTGTGGTGGGCCGTGTTCACCGTACTGCCACTGCGGCTACTGCCGGGCAGGCGACCGGGCGCGAGTTCCGAGGGACCGGTGCTGCGTGCCGGTTTCCGGCAGCTGGGTGCCACGCTGCGGCAGGCACGGCGGCTCCCGTTGACCCTGGCCTTTCTCGGCGCGTACATGGTCTTCACCGACGGCATCAGCACGGTGTTCAAGGTGTCGGCACAGTACGGTGAGCTGGAGCTCGGTCTCGACCGACAGGTTCTGATCACGACGATCCTGATCGTACAGTTCATAGCGTTTCTCGGTGGGATGCTGCACGGCTGGGTGGCGCGCAGGCTGGGAGCCAAGCGCACGATCATGCTCAGCCTGACGGTTTGGATCGTGGTGCTGTCCGGGGCGTTCTTCACCCAGCAGGGGGAACCGTTGCAGTTCTACGGGGTCGCGGCCGGGATCGGCCTGGTACTCGGCGGAACGAACGCGTTGTCGCGTTCGTTGTTCAGCCAGATGATCCCGGCCGGGAGCGAGGCCGAGTACTTCTCGCTCTACCAGATCGGCGAGCGCTCCACTTCGTGGGTGGGACCGCTGCTGTTCGCGGCGGTGGGACAGGCGACCGGTTCGTTCCGACTGGCGATCCTGTCGTTGCTCGGTTTCTTCGTGCTGGGCCTGCTGCTGGTCTCGATGGTGCCGGTACGTCGAGCGATCCGGCAGGCGGGCAACCCCGCTCCCAAAGTGCTCTGATCGAAATTTTCCGGACGGGTCGACCGGATGCTCGCACGGAGGGAACTTCCCGCCGGATCTCGCGTCGGGATACCCGACATCGGGCAACGAGGTCTAGTGACTCCGACGTGGGTCGACGATCGCCCGGAAAGGTATTCGTACGGGTTCCCGGCACGTCGCTGCCGGCAACACTGCTCCAAATCGGTGACACTGTCCCCCCGCTCATCCGTGTGTTGGCATATTCCAGTACCTTGCGTCACTATCGGAGTGAGGGCAGCATTAATTACGAAGAGTAACGATACGCTTGCTCATCAACACGAAAGAGGAAGTGAGATCGGTCGCATTCCGAAACATGTCCGGGTTGGTATTTGGTCCGAGTGACGGGTGTTCTGGCACTATCACCCGTTCAGACGCACCTGTGGGTTACGAGAGGGAAAACGCGTCACGAACGCCGCAACCGTGCATCTCACGGGTAGTCGACCTAGTTGACGAGTGAATGTCGTCACCGACGGCAACCAGGAACCTCATACCGGGAACAGACGACGAGGCCCACGTCGTTGCACTCGGTGAGCACAGCCGCCCGGACCCCGGGCCCCGAAGCGAAAGGAACCGTCATGGCCGACCGCGTTCTGCGTGGCAGCCGGCTCGGAGCGGTGAGCTACGAGACGGATCGTAACCACGACCTCGCACCGCGCCGGACGGTGCGCTACGCCTGCTCCAAGGACCACGAGTTCGAGGTGCCCTTCTCCGACGACGCCGAGATCCCGTCGACCTGGGAATGTCGCCTGCACGGCACCGAGTCGAAGATCATCGACGGCAGCCAGCCGGAGCAGAAGAAGGCCAAGCCGCCGCGCACCCACTGGGACATGCTGCTGGAGCGCCGCAGCGTCCCCGAGCTCGAGGAACTGCTCAACGAGCGGCTGGAGGAGTTGCGCGCACGCCGTAACCGGCCCACCGAGAGCACGAACTGACCGTGCGACCGCACACGGGCGTCCGTTCCACCGGGTGAACGGGCGCCCGTTCGGTTTGGGCCCGGGTTCTCCTCGACAGCCCGAACGTGCTCCCGCACACCGATGTCACCGACCGCGTCGCAGCGGTGCCCTCCCGCCGCTCAGCCAGGCAAGCAGCCGACGCCCCCTGCGGCGCAGTCCCCACTTGGTCACCCGCAACAGTGCCTCCCGCACGATCGAGCCGTTCATCTTCGACTCGCCGCTTTCCCGCTCCACGAAGGTGATGGGCACCTCCGCCACGGTGCTGCCCGTCTCCACGACGCGCATCGCCAGATCCACCTGGAAGCAGTAACCCTGCGAAGCCACGGTGTGCAGCTCCAGCTCGCGCAGCACCTCGCCCCGGTAAACCCGGAAGCCACCGGTGAGATCGTTGATCGCCACCCCGAGTGCCCACTTGGAGTAGACGTTGCCGCCTCGCGACAACAGGGATCGGTACCAGGGCCAGTTCAGCACGGTCCCACCCGGGACGTATCGCGACCCCAGCACCATGCCCGCCCGGGGAAGCGCTTCGAGCATGGTGGTCAGCTGCTCCGGGGCGTGCGAACCGTCGGCATCCATCTCCACGATCGCCTCGTAACCGCGCCGGAGCGCCCAGTCGAAGCCCGCGACGTAAGCGGCACCGAGCCCGGCCTTGGCGGCACGGTGCAGCACGTGGATCCGCTCGTCGACCGCGGCGATCTCGTCTGCCAGCGCACCGGTCCCGTCCGGGCTGTTGTCGTCGACGATCAGGACGTGTGTGGTGGGCACGGCCGTGGTCAGCCGCCGCACGATGGTTCGCAGATTCTCCCGCTCGTTGAAGGTCGGAATCACCACGAGTACCGAGGACGCGGTGGAGTTCGCCGACTGCCGCGGATTCGTCATCGCTTTCCCCTCGCACACTCACCGCCGTCGACATCCGGCCGGCCGGCGGCACGTCCTCCGGCCGAAGCGATCGAACGGCCCGCAACGGTAGGTCGTATCAACGGGCCCGCCTCGGCGCACGGTCGCGGTAGCGCCGCAGTGAGGTCGACAGCACAGCCCCCGCGCCGAGGGCGGTCACCAACCAGGTGACGTAGCGGCCCAGGAAGGTGGCCACCGTGTTCGACGAACGCAGCGGCACGTCGGCCACGACCGTCTCGGCGGTGAACTGCTCCGTGCTCCGCCGCACGCTCCCGTCCGGCCGCACCACGGCACTCACTCCGGAGGTGGCTGCCACGAGCGCCGCACGATCGTGTTCGACCGCACGCAACCGGGCCATGGCCAGCTGCTGATAACTCATCTCCGAACGGCCGTACCACGCGTTGTTGGTGGGTAACGCGAACAGATCGGCTCCGGCACGCGCCGCTTCCCGGAACACGTCGTCGTAGGCCACGTCGTAACAAATCCCCACTCCCAGCCGTGCGGGTCCGGCGGCCAGCACCCCCGGCTCCTCCCCCGCGGTCATGTCCTGCTGGAACCTCTGAACGAAGGGACTCACCGCACCCGCCACCGAGCGCAGCGGAATCTTCTCGGCGAACGGCACCAGGTGCTGCTTGACGTATTCCCCGGTGGCCCCGTTGTCCGGTCCCCAACGCACGATGCGATTGCTGAGCCCACCGTCCGGACCGTAAGCGAGACCACCGACGATCACCGGCGCACCGATCCGCTCGGCGACACGCCGCAACGCCGGATCCCGCCGCTGTGCTCCCCAGGAGCCGACCTGTTCGGGCAGCAGCACGAAGTCGGGGCGTCGAACCCGTCCGGCGGCCACGTCAGCCGCCAACCGGCGAGCGGACCGGATGTGGTTCGCCTGCAGCTGCTCGTCCCGATACAGCAGATCCAGACCGACGTTGGGGGCATTGCCCTGCACGACGGCCACCGTGGCGGTCCCGGATCGACTTCCCGCGCCGACGGTGGGAAGCACCGCCAGCCCCGCCATGACGGGCACCAGGACCGCGCAGACCGGCACGACGAACAGCCGAACCGTGCCACGGATCCCCCCTCGACCGCGCTCGACACCACCTCTTGGCCACGGCGACCGGCTCACCGACTCGGCCAGTCCCGCCCCGATCAGTGCCACGGCGAAGCCGACCAGCGCGGTGCCCCCGACCGACGCGAGCGGCAGCAGCACACCATCGGTCTGGGTGAACGCCAGCCGCCCCCACGGGAAACCGCCGAAAGGCAGCGCGGAACGCAGCACCTCGGCCGCCAGGAAAACAGCCGCCTGCCAGACGGGGGCGGCGGGCAGGCGGGTGACCCGGGCCGCACCCGCTCCGGCGAGGCCGAAGAACAGCGCTTGGACCAGACACACCCCGAGCCACGGCCACGGACCGAACTGCGCACCGAGGAAATCCAGCAGCCAGCCGAGCAGCGGGAGGGTGTAGGCCAACCCGAACAGCAGCCCGTACCAGAAGCCGGCCCGGGCACGGCCTCCGCGCACGGCGAGCACGAAACCGGCCACCGCTACCGGGGAGAGCCACCACAGCTCACGCGGTGGGCACGACCAGTAAAGCAGGAGCCCGGCGAGCACGGCCGACACGAGCCGCACCGGTATCGGGAAGCGAGCGCGTTTCGAACGGATTCCGGCCCGGAGGCCGGTATGCCGTTCGCCTCCCGAACTCACCCTGGGGACAACCAACCGATCAACCTTCGCCGCCAACGAGCAACTCGGCCACCACCACCGGCGGCACACGGGGCGAATCTACTCCGCCGTTACGCTCCCCCGAACACGCGTGGTGGTGGCGACGCTCACGGCAACAGGACGGCGGGCTCCCCGGCTCCGGTACCGCCCGGTCAGTGATCCCGACGGCTCACTGGTCCTCGTCCCCGGGGTCGCGCTGGTGAATGGTTTCACCGCGCAGCACGGTGCGCAGGCAACGCGGCAGTCTCGCCTCGGGGGACACGTCCGGCAGGTCGGGAACGCCGGAACGGGAATCGGTCGACCAGCGACGTACGCGCGAGTCCTGCACCGGTGAGACGAACTCGTCGACGTTCCACACCGCGTAGGTGGCCGTGGCTCCCGGAACAAGGGTTCCGGTCACGCCGTCGTCGACTCCCGCGGCTCGCCAACCGCCCCTGGTGTGCGCGTTGAACGCGGCCCGCGGGGAGATGCCGAAGCCCTCGGTCCGGTGGTGCACGGCGGCTCGGATCGCCTCCCAGGGGCCGAGGGGGGTGACCGGAGCGTCGGAACCGAACGCGAGCACCAGACCACTGGAGGCCAGCTCGGAGAACGGGTTCAACCTCGCACCCCGCCGCGGGCCGAGCCTGCTGGCGTACATCCGCGAGGTGCCACCCCACGAGGAGTCGAAGCAGGGCTGCACCGAGGCCACCACTCCGTAGCCCGCCAATTCGCCGGCGAGCTCACCGTCGATCATCTCCAGGTGTTCCAGTCGATGCCGGCTGCCCGCCAGTTCCGGGGTGCCGACCACTCGGGCGGCACGTCGGAACCCCTCACCCACCTCGGCGACCCCGGCATCGCCGATGACGTGGAAACCTGCCTGCACACCGTTGCGGGTGCAGTCCACGAGGTGCTCGGCGATGGCGTCGGCATCGAGGTAGAGCACTCCCGAGGTGGTGGGCGAGTCGGTGTAGGGCTCCCGCAGCGCCGCGGTGCGCGATCCCAGCGCACCGTCCACGAAAAGATCACCCCCGAGTCCTTTGGCCCCGAGCTCTCGCCCGGTCTCCAGCGCCCCCAGCTCCCCCCAGTAGCCGACGACCTCGGGAACCCCGCCCTGCCTGGAGAGCATCATCAGATCCGCGAGATCGTCGGCACCCGAGATGTCCGGTCCCGCGCACTCGTGAACACAGGCTATGCCCTGCGAGGCCGCGTGACGCAGGAAAGCTGCCTGAGCCTCCCTGCGCTGCAGCGGGCTGAGCGATTCCCGCGCGGCGCTGCGGGCGTGATGGTGCGCGACGCGTGTGAGTGGTCCCTGCTCGTCCCAGCCCTCGGCGCCCTTCGCCAGCGGCGCCCGGTCGAGCAGCGCGCTGGAGACGAGTGCCGAGTGCACGTCGATGCGGGACAGGTAGACCGGAGCCCCGCGGGCGGCCTCGTCCACCTCGGCCCTGGTGGGAGGACGTTGTTCGGGCCACCAGCTCTCGTCCCAGCCGTGCCCCCAGACGAGCCTGCCGGGGTGCTCGGCCACGTAGTCCCGCAACGCGTGCAGGAACTCGGTCAGCGAGGCGCACCCCGTGAGGTCGAGTCCGTTGAGCAACAGACCGCTCGAGGTCGCGTGCACGTGCGAATCCACGAAGGCGGGCGCCACGAACGCGCCGTCCAGCTCGACGATGTCGGCGTCCGGATGCAACGCACGGCCAACCGTGTCGGTGCCAACCCAGGCGATGGTGCCGTCCTTGACGGCCATCGCGGTGGCGTCCGGATTGCCCGGCGAATGGATTCGCCCGCCGAGCAAGAGCGTGGTGTCGGACATGTATCGGACCTGGCCCCTGTAGTTCACCCTCGCGTGTGCAACCTGCGCGAACCGCCCGACCGTCACTCGTCGTGTTCCGAGTCGCGTATCCGGCCGTACCGCCGTGCGGCACTACCGCCACGGCTCGTGGCCGTCGGTCGCGGTCGCCCCCGAGTAGCTTAACCCGCTGCTTGTACTCGCCCGACCACAGCCGACCCACTCAGGACTGTCGCCGGTCCTGGCCGTCTTCCTCGTCGGTTCCACCCCGGCGGAGCGGATTGGAACCGTGATCGTACCGCTCGTGATCGTCGTCCTCCGAGACGGATATGACCTCGCCGTCGATCACGTCCTCGTCACCGCTACCGGTCGACTGCCCACGACCGGTTCCGAAACCGGGGGCGGTGAACGCGTCCGGACCGAAGGCCGCGGGGCCGAAACCGGCAGGATCGAAACCGGCCATGCGTTCCCGCATCAACCGCTGCCTGCGTTCGGCGCTGCGCCGCATCCGGGTTCGCAGTACCGCACGGACCGGAGGCAACAGCAACAGCAGACCGAACAGATCGCTGATCAGGCCGGGGATCATGATCAGGAATCCGCTGCCACTCACGAGCACGCCGTCCGAGATCTCACGCTCGGGGGGCCGGCGCGACCGGGCCGCCTCGGAGAACTCGCGCAGTGTCCTGCGCCCCTCACGGCGCAGCAGCCAGGATCCGATCAGCGCACCGGCGAGCAGTAACCCGATAGTGGGAAAAACCCCGATGAGCTGACCGACCAGAACAAGTACGCTGACCTCGACGGCGAACCCGACGAGCAGCAGGATCAGTATCGGCACGTCGCGCTGGCACCTCCGCTAACAGAACCTTCTGCAGACAACAACGCGCGAGTAAACCGAATTACTCCCGAGGCCCGGTTCGTCCCACGCCGCCCCACCTCCGGAACCGGCCGGCGGCGAGTCGGGACGGTGGTGTCCGAAACGTTACCCGAACTCGGATCGGGCACCGTGCCACCCACCACCCACGGGGCCATAGACTTCGGGGGTGATGCGAACACGCACAGCCAAACTGATCACCCTGTTCCTGGTCGGAAGCGTGTTCGCACTGGTGCTGCTCGTCAGCGACAGACCGGTGCAGGTACCACAACCACCGGAGCCGGAACTGCCCCGCGCGGTGGTCACCCTGGGCGACAGCACGATCTCCGGCGAGGGTGCGGGCGATTACCTCCCCGGTACCGACGGGCGCGACGGCAACTGGTGTCACCGCTCCTCCGAGGCCATGGTGCACCAACTGCGGCTACCTACCGATGTGAAACGCTTCAACCTCGCCTGTTCCGGCGCGAAAGCGGGTACCGTCGGCCTCGACTCCGGCTCGGACGACAGCAGGCCCTCGCAGGCGGGCCAGCTCGCACGGCTCGCCGAGCGATACCGCATCACCGACATCGTGGTGGCTGTCGGTGCGAACAACGAGCCCGATTTCGTGGGTGTGCTGAACTCCTGTGTCCGCGCGTGGTTCACCAAGAGTTCGGGCGGCTGCTCGCGGCGGCTGCGGGACGAGTGGCCCGACCGCGTAGCGGAGATGCGGCCCAAGGTCGCCGACGCGCTGGCCGACATCAAAAACGTCATGCGCCGCGCCGGCTACTCGCGGGACAGCTACTCGCTGGTGCTGCAGTCCTACGCCTCCCCGGTCGCGCCGGGCATTCGCCCGGATCTGCGAGGACTGTCCGGCTGTCCGTTACGCACCGTCGACGTGCGTTGGGTCCGCGACACTGCCGTCCCGCAACTCTCGGAGGGACTGCGCGAGGTGGCCGAGCAACAGGACGTGCGGTTCCTCGACCTCGCACGCGCCGGGTACGGGCACGAGGCCTGTACCACACCGAGCGAATCGGCGGACACGGAATGGTTCCGCCGCCTCGCCGTCGACTGGCAGGATCTGGAGCACGACGAACGCGCCTCGCACGCGATGCAGGAGTCGTTTCACCCCAACGCGGCCGGATACGAGCGCATAGCGGGTTGCCTCGAGGACTTCCTGCCGTCCGGTAGGCAACAGGCGGAGTGCGTCACCACCGGCGACGGATCCCTGCGCGTGGCTCCGCTCGACGGAAACACCGCCGAACCGCCCCCGGGGGAGAGCTCGGACACCGTCACTCCACCTTGAACGCCTTGACGAACAGGAACACTGGCTTGCTGCTCAGTTCCACGTACGCGTCGGGGGAGAGCTCGTTGAGCTCGGGCAGCGGACGCGGTTCACCGATGGTGTCGATCACGAAACCGGAGCGGTGCAGTTGCTCGAACACCGCCGAGAGGGGTCTGCGGTAGAAGGACACCGAAACCTCCTGCCCGCCCACCGGCCACGTCTCGGTGACCAGTTCGGTACGCAGGTAGTCGGGACGTCCGAACCACTGCCAGTCGGCGGCGGGGTGATGTACCGAGAACACCAGCTCGCCATCGGCCACCAGGCACCTGTTGAGTTCGGTCAACAACGGTTCCCAGTCCGCCAGGTAGTGCAGTACCAGGGAGGCCACCACCAGGTCGGTGCTGGAGTCGGTGACGAGATCGAGCGGTTCGGACAGATCCGCCACGTCGAACTCGGCGCGACCGTCGAGTCTGCGACGGGCGAGTTCGACCATCCTGGGCTCGCGGTCCACTCCGAACACCGCGGCGCCACGTTCGACGAGCTGCTCGGACAGCACACCGGCGGCACATCCGAGTTCGAGCACTCGCTTGCCGGCTACGTCGCCGGCGAGGTCCAGTACGGCCGGACGGTCGTAGTAGGCATTGGCCGGGCTGTGTTCGGAGTGCAGGGCGTAGGCTTCCGCGAACTGATCGTAGATCGTATTGCGTGCCACCCGATTACGGTAGTGGAATTTCCGGCGATCTTCATCCGATGCGACGGGCGCGCCCACACCGACACGCCGAGCACCGGCGTGTCCCGCTTGTACTCACCCGAACGAGTAGCCCGTTCGCTGCCGCGTTACCAGTGCCGACCCCCGTTCACTCCCACAGGCCGGGCCCCGAGCACTCTCATACGCCGAGCTCCTACCACTCCCGCAAGCCGAACCCCCACCACCCTGGCAGTCGGCACCGCCGCGGGTTCTCCGGTGCGGCTCTCGCGAGGACGGCCCCGACGTTGTGTAGGGCCGCTACCCGATGTCGGGGCACCCGCAGCGAGAGCCGCACCAGAGGTTCCGCCAAGCGCCCATCCCGGCAGACCGGGACGCGAATCCCCCTAAAGTTCCGGGGCGCGGTTCTCGAAGGGGGTGGACAGGACCACGGTGGTCCGGGTGGAAACCTTCGCCGACTCGCGGATCTGCCGCAGCAGATCCTCCAGCGCCAGCGGCGAGGCCACCCGAACCTGCAGGATGTAGGATTCGTCACCGGCCACCGAGAAGCAGGACTCGATCTCCGGCAGATGCTCCAATCGCTGTGGATAGTCGTCCGGAGCCGCCGGGTCGATCGGGGTGAGCGAGATGAACGCCGTCAGCGGCAGCCCGATCTGCTCTCCGTCCACCCTGGCCGTGTAACCGCGCAGCGCTCCGCGTTGTTCCAGCCTCCGGACACGTTGGTGCACCGCCGAGACACTGAGCCCGACCCGCTCGCCGAGATCGGTGAAACTGCACCGCCCGTCCCGGAGCAGTTCACGGAGAATGGCCCGATCGGTCGCCTCGAGTTCGGAACTCTGCGCGGCATTCCGGTCTGTCACGTCGGCAGCACCACCAACTCGTGCGGCTGGTTGTTCACGCTCTCGACACCGTGCTCGGTGACCACGACGATGTCCTCGATCCTGGCACCCCAGTGTCCCTGTTGGTAGATCCCCGGCTCGATGCTGAACGCCATTCCCGGCTCGAGCGCGATCTCGTTGCCCCCCATGATGTAGGGCTCCTCGTGCACGTCCAGACCGATGCCGTGCCCGGTGCGGTGCACGAAGTAGTCACCGAAGCCGGCAGCGGCGATCGGTTCCCTGGCGGCGGCGTCGACCTCGGCGGGCGTGGCTCCGGGGCGCACCCGATCCACGGCGGCCCGCTGGGCGGCGTGCAGCACCTCGTAGGTGTCACGCACGTCGGAGTCCCGCGGCTCGCCCAGCGAATAGGTGCGGGTGCAGTCCGAGTTGTAACCGCTGGGCATCGGGCCCCCGATGTCCACCACGACCACGTCGCCCTCCCGGATCACCCGCTCGGAAAGCGCGTGGTGCGGGCTGGCCCCGTTCGGGCCGGAACCGACGATCACGAACTCAGCCTCGGCGTGCCCCTCCTCGAGGATCGCCCTGCTGATGTCGGCACCCACCTCGGCCTCGGTGCGACCGACTCGCAGGAACTCGCCCATCCGGGCGTGTACCCGGTCGATGGCGGCGCCGGCCTCGCGCAGGGCGTCGATCTCGGCGGGGTCCTTGCGCATCCGCAGGGCGCGCAGCACCGGGTTGGCCAGCACCTGCTCGGTCTCCGGCAGGGCGGTGCGCAGCGGCAGGGTGTGCAGGGCGGGCATCACGTCCGCCACACCCACCCGGGAAGGGGTGGCACCGTCACGACGCAGCAGATCCGCCACGATGCCGTGCGGATCCTGCCCGTCCACCCAGGTGACGATCTCCAGCCCGAGTTCCCGCGCGGGCACCCCGGAGTAACCGAGTTCCTCGAGTTTGGGAACGACCAGCACGGGCGAAGCCGTGCTGCCCGCCGCGGGCAGCACCAGGCAGCTGAGGCGTTCGAAGGACTCACCGTCCACCCCGATGAGGTAACCGAGGTCGGAGCCGGGCGAGATCAGCAGCGCGTCGATGTCCGCGCCTGCGGCCTTCTCGGCCGCGTGCTGTAGCCGCGCCGAGAGCACTGTGGGGTCCTGCTTCGTTGCAACGGTGGACATGGCCCAACTCTAAGTGCCCCGGTTACGGGGAGGTCGGCTGGCCGGGGTGCCGAGAAACCCGTACCGGGGCGGAAGCTTCCGGCGACTCGTACCACGAGCGCCACCTCTCCGACGGTACGAGAGCGACGTGACGGTTCCGGAGCGCACAACGGGAGGGAGAAAAGCGCTCCGGAACCGACACGCTCACCATCCCCGGTCCTCGGTCTGCCGACCACAACCCGGAGATGACGAATCCACCAACTCCTGCCCGCCGTGCGGTGTACTTCCCACGACCACCTCCTCGGCCGTCGGCCGAGTTCGGGGACGGTTCATCTCATGCCAACCACCACCGAGAACCGGTATCGCCAACGCGACCAGATAGAGCAGGGCCGTGCAGGTCAGGGTGGTACGCAGCCCGATCCCCTCCACCGCCAGGCCACCGAACAACACGCCGAGCGGGGTACCGCCCTGCGCCACGAGGGTCGTCAGGCTCAGCACGCGTCCGCGCAGCTCGGCGGGGATTCGCTCGTAGCTCACGGCGGCCAGGATCGGGTTGATCATTCCGGCGACCAGTCCGCACCCGACCACCACGCAGAAAAGCACCGCGAATCCGGACCCCGCGGCCATCGCGAGGTGGGGCGGGATCGGTCCCAGCGCGAACGCGAACGTGAACAGCATCCTCCGACGTCGCACCCGCGCGCCGAGCCAGGTGAACAGCAGGTTCCCCGTGAGCGCGGCGCCGCCCAACGCGCCGACCAGCACCCCGAGTGCCAGCGAGTCGTGCAGTATCCGCGCCGAGTAGGTCGGGAGCAGTACTCCCGTCAACGCCAGGTCGAGGGTGTTCGTCAGCAACAGCAGTACCACGATCCAGGTGATCAGCCGGTCGCGACGGAGATAACCGATCCCGGCGGCGAATCGGCGCGCGAACCCCTCGGATGTGTCCTGCCCCGCTGACCCCGATGTGGTCACGCCGCGCGCGGCGTAGGCGACCAGCAGCGCGGAGAGCGTCATCACGGCGGTGGCGATCCACAGCACACCCGGCGGATCGAACAGCGCGAGCGCTCCGCCCGCCAACGGCGCCCCCGACAGGTGCCCCGCCCGCAGCGCGGCGTCCATCCCTCCCGCACCGCGTTCCATCGCCACCCCGGCGTTGCCGACCAGTTCCGGAACAGCGACCCGGCGAGCGGTCTGGCCGGGTTCGCGGAACGCTCCGAACGCACCTGCCAGCGACATAAGCGACCAGAGCGTGAGACCTGTGGTGGTTTCCGCCAGCGGAATCGCGCCGATGCAAAGCGCGGCGGCCAGATCGGCCAGCGGCGCGGTACGTGCCGGCCCGACGCGGTCGATCAGCGGGCCGCTGAGCGCGGTGGCGAGCAGCATTCCCACGAGTTCGGCCGCGGTGACCATACCCACGTTCGCGGCGCTTCCCGTGGTCATGAGCACGAACCACGGGATCGCCACGAATCCGGCCGCGCTGGCGGCACTGACGGTGCCGGTCGACAACCACAGCACCAGTAACCGTAAGCGGTTCATTCCCGCCGCTCCCCTCGTGGGAAGGCGCGCAGCTGCACCATTACCGGTTCGTCACCCGCCGCGGGGGCGCGGCGGTAGCGTTCCACGAGTCGACCGGCTTCGGCGGTGAACTCGGCCAGTTCGTCCCGCGAGAGGGAAAGCTGCCAGTCCGACAGTTCCGAGGCCTCGATCCACTCCTCGGACCACTCGGGCAGTCTGGCCAGGAATCCGGCGAGTTCGCGGTGGTGGTTGGCGGCTATCTCGTGCAGCAGGGTGCTCAGCGCGGGACCGAGTTCGGTGTCGGCGCTGAACCTCTCGGGGTGCAACGCGGTTTCGGCGTGCGTGGCCCGCCACCAGCGTTCCCTGCGGTTGCCGCGTTCGGTGTCCTGTTCGACGAAGCCGTGTTCGGCGAGTTGCCGCAGGTGCCAACTGGTGGTTCCCGAACGCTGCTCGAAGCGCTCAGCGAGCTGGGTGGCCGTCGCGGGGCCCTCGGCACGCAGCTCGGCGAGGATCCGGATCCGCAGCGGGTGAGCCAGTGCCCGCAGTCCGGCCGCGTCGAGCTCGTAGCTGTGTCCTTCGGTCACCCGGCACACCGTAAACCACCAAGAAATCTCTGCCAAGTTTTCTTGTTGATTTGGTCGTGCCGGACGGCGTGCCGCACCGGAGGCGTGCCAAGCTGGGCGCCGTGAAGTCATCGGTGATGCTGCTCGACTCGGCCGGAATCTGGTTCCGCTCCTACTACGCGCTGCCGGAGTCACTGACCTCTCCGGACGGAACTCCGGTGAACGCGGTACGCGGATTCTGCGACATGCTCGCGAAACTGCTCACCGAGCGCGCGCCCGGCCGGATCGTGGCGTGTCTGGACAACGACTGGCGCCCCGACTTCCGGGTGCGTGCACTGCCCTCGTACAAGGCACACCGGGTGGCCGAACCCGCCCCGAAGTCCGGGACAACGGCGGACGGGACGGCGGGGACGGACACATCGGAGGAAGCGGTTCCCGACACGCTGGAACCGCAGGTTCCGGTGATTCTGGACCTGCTCGCCGCGTTGGGCATCGACACCGCCGAGGCCGAGGGCTACGAGGCCGACGACGTGATCGCGACGCTGGTGGCGCGGGAGGACACCGATCCGATCGAGGTGATCACGGGCGACCGCGATCTGTTCCAACTCGTGCGGGAGTCCCCCACCACATGCCGGGTCGTCTACATCGGTGGCGGACTGGCCAAGGCACAGGACTACGGTCCGGTGGAGCTGGCAGCACGGTACGAGCTGCCCACCGAGAACGCGGGGCGGGCCTACGCCGAGATGGCGATGCTGCGCGGAGATCCCTCGGACGGGTTGCCCGGCGTGGCCGGGATCGGGGAGAAGACGGCGGCCAAACTGATCACGCGATTCGGCTCGCTGACCGAACTGCGTGCGGCGGCCGATGCCGGGGACCAGGGGGTGACGAAACGCAACCGGGAGAAACTGTCGGAGGCCGCGGACTACCTCGACGCCGCACCGACGGTGGTCAACACCGTGTCCGACGCCCCGGTGATCCACAGCCTGCCCTCCGACGCCCTGCCCCACGACACCCTGCCCCACGATACGAGGCCCTCCAGCGCTGGACTCGCTACCGCCGTCGACATCGATCGGGTTCGCGGGCTGCAACGGGAATGGGGGCTCGGCAGCACCGTGGACCGGCTGCTCGACGCGTTGCGGGAGTGAGTCCCGCACGGCGCGGGACCGAGCCGACCCGACGACCCGACCGGAAAACTTCGATCAGAAGTGCGTGCCGCACCAGGCGTGCCCCCGCGTGGCGAACAGCGCGTCGGCCACCGGCAGCGCGGCGGGATCGTGCACGGCGAGCAGGTTCGCGTCCGCGAGGGTGGAGGGCTCGACCTCGCCGAACAGCAGCGGCGCCAGCTGGGCGACGTCGAGACTCAGCTGCGTTTCGCGGGTACCGCGTTCGACCCCTTCGGGACCGACCAGGTACCGGCCCTCGTTGTGGGGCAGCGTGGCATCGCGTACCTCGAGCACCACTGCGCCGGATCCGGCGTACTCACGCGCCCGCAGGGCGGCGTCGACGTCCACCGGGCGAACCCACAGGTCGTCGTAGACGTCTCGTACCCGGCACTGCCTGCTGTCGGTCAACCACCACTCCAACGGCTCGTCGAGCGGTCGTTCGATCGCCACCACCTCGTCCGCCAGGTCGATGCCGAGCAGGAACCGCCACAGCTCACAGGACGCGGCCGAGTCGGCCGCCCGCATGTCCAGCACCCGTAGCGTGGTGCGTCCGTCACCGAACCTGTAGTCGTTGCTGTGCGTCGTCCAGCGAACGAACCCGTCGTCATTGCCCGCCGCGTCGCGGTGCACAGCCGTCGAGGTGTGTTCCTCACTCGTACCGTCCCGGCGCAGCTGGGTCTGCCACCAGACCCACGGACGAGCGATAGCACCCGGCCCGGCGGGCAGGTTCCGGTAGATCTCGGGGAGCAGTCGACCGGCCGTTTCGGAATCGACCAGTCGCACGTCGCCACCGCCGGGAGCGCTGGCACGCAGCTTCGCGGCACTCTTCTCCAGGCGAACCGTGCGTGCCCTGGTGGCGATCCCGTAGCCGAAACGCCCGTAGATGGCCGTCTCCGAAGCGTGCAACATCGCGAACGGCTCACCGAGTCGCCACGTCTCGTGCAGCTGGGCACGCATCAGCTGGGTCAGCACACCCCGCCGGGTCCGGTCCGCTCGCACACCGACGGCCGTCACGGCCGCGGCGGACGACTCGGCCCCACCCGGCAGCACCACCGAAGCGGGAAACGCTATCGCGGTTCCGGCCAGCTCACCGTCGAGGTGATCTCCCCAGACCCGGCCGACCTCGTACGGAGGCGCCATCCGTCGCCAAGCGGTATCGCTCGCGGCGGGCATGTGCAGCGCGGCTCGGAAGAGGTCGTGCGCGGCGCGATACTCGGATTCCGCCAACAGCCTGACATCGTGCTCGATCACGCCTTCATGATGCCGCCGATGCTCCACACGGTCGAATGATTTGACGAGGCTCACGGAGTACCGCCCGCTCGTTCGAGGAGCACACACTCGAACGTGCGGGAACAATCAGTCGGGTCTGCCGACCGCGTAGGTCCCCTTCTCGTCCCGGATCACGACCCGAACGTTCTTGGTGACGCCGCCGACCCGCATTTCGCAGGTGAAACTGTGTCCGGCGCGCACCGGTTCCCCCTTGGGGCAAGTGACCGACTCGATACCGTCCACGCCGTAGGAATCCCGCGCGATCTGGCGCACCCCCTGCTGCACCGAATCGGCCTCCAGCACGGTGCGGTGGAACCAGCCGGGGGTGACGAATCCCAGTACGGCAACCACCAGCGCGGACAGCAGAATCACGGACCCGAGTAACCAGGGCCACGCGCGGCGTCGGCGCCGCCCCTCGGGGGCACCGGAGCCGATTCCACTGCCCGGGGGACGGTCCCACGGAGAACCCCGCAGGTCCCCGCCGAAGGACCTCGCCGGGGAGGCAGCCCGCTGCTCGAAGCCGACGCCGGGTGAGCCGGACAGCCCGTAGTGATGCCGTTCGTCCGGCTGCCCGTGCGGCGACGAGCCGTAGGGGTTGCTCATGTGCGCCTTTCGACGGAGGTCAGCTCGCATCGGATCGGCCGACGTCGGGATCCGATCCAACCACAATCGAAGAGGACTGATCGGAGGTGGGCTTCTCCCGGAGCGGAGCGACCCGCTCCGGGAAACCTCGGTTCACCGGCCACAGAGCCACCCGGTCGCTGATTCTCTCGGCAGGTCACACGGAGCCCGCGGCCACCACACCCCGCCGAATCCCGTTGATCGCCTTGCTCGCGGCCGAACCGACCGGATCCTCCCGGCCGAGAACCTCGCGGATCTGGTCCAGCAGGTCGATCACCTGCCTGCACCAGCGCACGAAGTCCCCCGCGGAGAGTTCGTGTCCCGCGGAGGCGGATGCGGTCAGCACCTTCTCCAGCGAGTCCCCCCTAGCCCAGCGGTACACCGGCCAGGCGAATCCCGCGTCGGGTTCCCGGGTGCGGTCCAGCTTGTGCCTGCGCTCGTCGTCCTCCAGCTCCGCCCAGAGTTCCCAGGTCGCCGAAACAGCTTCGGACACCGCCCCCGGCGGGACCTCCGGAACCATCGGCGCGTCGCCTCTGGACTCGTAGACCAGCGACGAGACCACCGCGGCGAGCTGTGCCGGTTGCAGCGCACGCCACTTGCCCACGCGCAGGCACTCGGCGAGCAGCAGGTCGGACTCGCTGTAGAGCCGCGCCAACCGCTTGCCGTGGTCGGTGACCGGGTCGTCCGGACTGTGCGGATCCAGGTAGTGACGCTCCCCGAGCAACGCGGTGATCCGGTCGAAGGAACGCACCAACGAGTTCGTCGTGGCGGCCACCTTGTTCCTGATCTGTTCGGTCTCGCGGCGCAGTCGCTCGTGGCGCTCCGCCCACCTGGCGTGGTTCTCGCGCTCGTCGCAACCGTGGCAGGGATGCGACCGCATCGCCCGGCGCAGGCTGGCCAGTTCCCGGTCGTCACCGGCCGAAGAGCCCTTGCCGCCACGGCGCTTGCCCGCGGGAGCGATCCCGCTCTCCCGTAGCGTGTTCGCGAGCTGGCGCCGCGACTTGGGCGAGCGGACGTCGACGTACTTGGGCAGCTTGATCCTGTCCTGGGGTTCGACGGGATTGGTGAAGTCGGCGACCGAGACCCTTCCGGCCCAACGGTCCTCCGTCACCACCAGCGGTCGTGCCTCGCCCATCGGATCCAGCCCCGGATCGACCACCACGGCCAGCCCGGAGCGCTTGCCGGACGGAATCGTGATCACGTCGCCCTTGCGCAACTTCTCGAGCGACTCGGCCGCCTCGGCACGCTTGGCGGCCTTGTTCTGCTTCGCGAGTTCTTTCTCCCGATCGGAGATACGACGCCGCAGATCGAAGTACTCGGCGAAATCACCCTGGTCGCAGTGCATGGCTTCGGCATAGCCGTCGAGGGCGGCCGTGTTGCGTTCGACCCGCCTGGACTGCCCCACCACGGAACGATCCGCCTGGAACTGGGCGAACGACTGCTCCAGCAGTTCCCGGGCCGACTCGGTCCCGAGGCGTCCGACCAGGTTGACGGCCATGTTGTATCCGGGCCGGAACGAGGAACGCAGCGGATAGGTACGCGTGGAGGCCAGCCCCGCGACCTGCTCGGGATCCATACCCGGTTGCCAGATCACCACGGCGTGCCCGTCCACGTCGATACCCCGACGCCCGGCACGCCCGGTGAGCTGGGTGTACTCGCCGGGAGTCAGATCGACGTGCGACTCCCCGTTGAACTTCACCAGCCGTTCCAGCACCACGGTGCGGGCGGGCATGTTGATGCCCAGCGCCAGTGTCTCGGTGGCGAACACCGCCTTGACCAGACCGCGGACGAACAGTTCCTCGACGGTTTCCTTGAACGCGGGAAGCAGTCCCGCGTGGTGGGCGGCGACACCCCGTTCGAGGGCCTCCCGCCACTCCCAGTACCCGAGCACGTCCAGATCGCTCTCGGGCAGGGTACTGGTGTACTCGTCGATCACCGCGCGGATCTCGTCCAGCTCCTCCTCGCTGGTCAGCCGCAGACCGGAACGAACGCACTGGCCCACGGCGGCATCGCACCCCGCACGGCTGAAGATGAACACGATGGCGGGCAGCAGCTCGGCCTCGTCGAGCTGATTGAGCACGTCCACCCGCGAGGGCTGGAAGGACTTCCCACCCCGATTCTGCACGCGCCGCTTGCCGTCCCGACCACGACGCACCTTGCCGGGTGGCTCCCTGGTACGCCCCAGTTCACGGGTGTGCCGCAGCAGATTGGGATTGATCTTGAGTTCGCGGTTCTCGTCCTCGCCGCCGAACAGGTCGAACATGCGGTTGCCCACCAGCATGTGCTGCCACAACGGGACAGGTCGGTGCTCGTCGACGACCACCGTGGTGTCGCCGCGCACCTCCACCAGCCACTCGCCGAACTCCTCGGCGTTGCTCACCGTGGCCGAGAGGCTGGCGACCTGCACCTGCTGCGGCAGGTGCAGAATCACTTCCTCCCAGACCGCACCCCGGAAACGGTCGGCGAGGTAGTGCACCTCGTCCATGACGACGTAGCCGAGCGCGTCCAGGCTGCTGGAACCCGCGTAGAGCATGTTGCGCAGCACCTCGGTGGTCATCACGACCACCTGGGCGCTGCCGTTGATCGAGGTGTCGCCCGTCAGCAGCCCGACCGAACCCGTGCCGTAACGCTCGCACAGGTCGGTGTACTTCTGGTTGGAAAGCGCCTTGATCGGCGTGGTGTAGAAGCATTTGCGCCCACCGGCGAGGGCGAGGTTGACGGCGAACTCGCCGACAACGGTCTTGCCCGCGCCGGTGGGCGCACAGACGAGCACCCCGTGCCCGTCCTCGAGCGCCTGGCAGGCGGTCCGCTGGAACGGATCCAGCTCGAAGGACAGGTCGATCGTGAAGGCCCGCAGTCTCGGATGCGCACTCCGCGCTTGGTGCGCGGCGTACGCCGCCGCGGGATCAGCGGACCCGGCGCTCGTCTCCGTGGTTTCAATACGGCTGTCAGCCACTCTCCCAGACTTTCATATCTCGGCCGTGAACGTGTCCACCATGCTGACACCGAGGCCGCCCGGGGGAGCGGTCAGGTCGCGTCGTCCTCCTCGACACCGGATCTGGCCGGACCACCGACATCGACCTCGGAGGGCCGGGTATCCAGCTCGGACGGCTGATCGGGGTCGACCTGCTGCGCCGAGGCCTGCTTGCGCGCCTTGGAGTTGTCGTGAGCCCGGCAGATCAGCAGGGCCAATCCGTACAGCGTGCACAGGGCCGCGGCCAGTACCAGCATGGACAACGGATCCTGCCCCGGGGTGGCGATGGCGGCGAAGACGAACAACGCGAACACGCTGCCACGCCACCAGTTGCGCAGCTTGGCGTAGCTCACGACACCGGCCCGGTTCAGCATCACCATGACCAGCGGCAGTTCGAAGCTGATACCGAAGAACAACAGCATCAGCAGCACGAAGTTGATGTACTCCCCGCCGGTCAGCGCGGTGAAGAACGATCCGCCACCGAAGCCCGACATGAAGGCGAGTCCCTTCGGGGCGACGAAGTAGGCCAGCGCCGCACCCGCCACGAAAAGGAGACTGCCGATGCCCACGAAAACCCTGGCGAACTTGCGTTCCCTGGCATGCAGCCCGGGCGCTATGAACGCCCAGAACTGATACAACCAGATCGGGCTCAGCAGCACCGCACCCAGCGACAGGCCGACCTTGAGCTGGATCATGAAGATCTCGAAGGGACGGGTCTGCATGAGCTGGCACTTGTCGTTCGGACTCAGCCGCATGTCGGAGGGCAACGAGCAGTACGGTCCGGTCACGAAGTCACCGAGACTCGGCAACCCGAACAGTTGGTGGGAGAACCACCAGAAACCGAAGATCCCGCCGATGATCACCGCCAGCAGGGCCACCCCGAACCGGTAGCGCAGTTCGTAGAGGTGATCGACCAGTGTCATGGTCCCGTCGGGGTTCCGGCGGCGACTGTACTTGGTGCGATCACGCCCGAACGGGTTGAGGCGGCGAAGCCGACTGCCTTCCACCGTCACAGCCCCCGCGTCAGTTCGTGGCGTCGTTGCGGTGCTTGTCCTCGGCCGGCCGTTCGCCGTTCAACCGCTCCGCGCTGGTCGCCGTGAACCCGGTCGAGTGCTGCTCACCCGTGGTGAGCTGTTGCGGATCGCTCCGTTCGGAATCGCCTTGGGGGGACGCGGCCTGCTCGTCCTGCTTCATACCACGCGTCTCCGCCTTGAAGACCCGTGCGGACTGACCGAGCGACCTGGCCAGCTGCGGCAGTTTGGCGGCTCCGAAGAGCAACACCAACACACCGACGATGAGGACCAGCTCCCAACCACCGGGGAAACTCATGCTTGTACACCTCTTCTCAAGCCTGCTGCAACGGGGATATTACGCCGGACGAGGCCGGTTTCGACAGGTTCGATCGGATCAATGACGCTTCAGGGCGATCCCGATTCCGGCACCGCGTGCCCGCAGCAGACCGAGCCGGTCGGACAGCTCACCGGACACCCGGGTGTATGCGGACCGCGCGCGGCGAACCGAGCGGAGTGTGGTCAGCACCACGGGGATCAGGGCGATCAGGGCCACCAGCACAAGTCCCACCATCAACGCGTACGGCACGGTGACACCGTATCGCCCTCAGGTGGACAGCGGGTGAAGCGACCGTTCCAATGCTTCGTCCGCGCGCTGTCGAACCTCGGTCGCCAGTTCCGCGGGTGCGAGGATCCTTCCTCCCCCACCCAGTCCGAGTACCAGCCGCACCAACCACGCGTGGTCGGAGTAGCGCAGCCTCACCCTGGTGGATCCGTCCGGTAGATCGGTGAGCTCGTCGACGGCGTAGTACTCGGCAACCCAGCGGGCCTCGGGACGCAGTACGAGTTCGACGCTCGGCTGCGGCTCCGCGGGGCGGAACGGTCCTCCCGAGAGGTCGGTGCTGGTCGCCTCGGCCGGGGGACGCGTGGGCTCGTCGAGAACCTCGGCGTCGTCGATCCGGTCCAGCCGGAACAGCCGTACCCCACCCGCGCGCCGGCACCAGGCCTCCAAGTAGCTGTGCCCCTGCACGAGCACCAACCGCATCGGGTCGACCGTACGTTCGGTGATCTCGTCCCTGGAGGCGGTGTAGTACCTGATGTGCAGCGCGTTGCCCAGTCTGGTGCCTTCCTCGACGGTCGAGCCCACCTCGGTGGACACCGGTCGGGACTCATCGGCCAACCCGACCACGACACCTTGGCGCCGTGCGGCGCCCACAGCGTTCTCGACCTTCACCAACGCCCTGCGCACCGCGTCGGTGTCGGCGATGCCCGGTGTCTCGGACAGCGCACGCAACGCCACCTGCAGCGAGGTGGCCTCCTGACCGGTCAGGCGCAGCGGTCTGCGCATCCCCGCGTCGTAGACCACCGTGACGGTGTCCCCGCTGAACGACAGATCGATCAGATCCCCGGGGCCGTATCCCGGCAGGCCGCACATCCAGAGCAGCTCGAGATCCCGACGAATCTGCTGCGCGTTGACCCCGAAATCGGCCGCGACCTCGGTCACCTCGATTCCCGGCCTGTTGACCAGGTACGGAATCATCGCGAGCAACCGAGGCAGCCGCTCACTCGTGCTGCTCACCGATCTCCCTCCCGAAGGGTCCGCAACGTCGCCAGGTGTGCCTCGCGGACGGACTTCCGCAACGTTTCCGGTTCCAGGACCACCACATCGGGTCCGTAGCCCGCGAGCCACCCCGTCGCCGATTCGGGATAGCTCAGTTCGAGACGCAGCTCCTCACCCGCGACGCCGTCCAGCTCACGCTCGGCGACGACTTCCGCGTCCCGCCGCACCCCCTGGGCACGTCCGCTCGCCACCCACAGGCGCACCGGAGTTCGCGGTGGTGGTGTCGACTCGAAACCGGTGACCAGACTCATCAGGTCAACGTCCTCGGGGCGGTTCACCTGCCCCCGCGAGCCGAAGGCGCACACCTCTCCGGTGATGCGGGAGAGCCGAAAACAACGCGCGGCCTGCCGGTCCCTGTCGTGGCCGACCACGTACCACCGGCCGCACCAGGACACCACTCCCCACGGTTCCACGGTTCGCGGCTGCGCGGAACTGCTGGCGGGTCTGCGGTAGTCGAAGGTCACCGGCCGCCCTTCGCGTACGGCGATCAGCAGCGGAGAGAAGGCCGGTTCGTCCGCCCGCACCTTGGGTTCGATCGGTCCGGCGGCGCTGTCGTCGACATCGACACCGGCGGCACGCAGCTTGTGCAGGGCACCGCGCGCGGCGGTGCCGAATTCGGGGGCCTCCCAGAGTCGGGAGGCCAGCGCCACGGCGGCGGCCTCGTCGGACTCGAGCGCGATGTCACCGATCTCGTAGTCACGGCGCGCTATCCGGTAGCCGTCGATACCGTCGAAGGCCGAGTTGCGCCCGGTCTCGAGCGGGATACCCAGGTCGCGGAGTTCGGCCTTGTCACGTTCGAATGTTCGATAGAACGCCTCGTCACTGGCAGCGTCGGAATAACCGGGAACGATCCCCCTGATTCGCTCCGCGGTGAGGTACTGGCGAGTCGACAGCAGACACAGCACCAGGTTGACCAGGCGTTCTGCGCGCGGAATGCCCACTGTCCCGAGTCTAGTGACGGTAAGGGCGGTCACGTTCGCGGGCCGGCGTCGTGACCTGATGAAACGGTGCGCCCGAACCTCTGCCGGGAAATCTGGATGCATTCCAGACTACCCGGCACGCTAGCTTGCCCTATCGGGCGACCGAAGCACGTAAGGCCCGCAGGTCACAGCGGGGGTTCGCGCCGAGCCCAGGGCCGCGCACGCTCCAGCTGCGCAGCCAGTCGGAACAGCATCCCCTCACCCGCCAACGGCCCCACGAACTGCACACCGAGCGGCAGCCCGTCGGGATCCCAGTACAGCGGAACGGACATGGCCGGCCTGCCGGTGATGTTGGCCAGCTGGGTGTAGGGCACGTGGCGCAGGTTCTCCCGGGCCACTCGGTCCACCATTCCGCTGGCACGCAGCATTCTCCCCAGCCCCAGCCCGAGCACGGCTCTGCCTGCCGCGCGCAGCGGCCCACCGGTCGCGAGCTCACCCACGCGTACCGGTGGCCCGGCGAGTCCGGGAGTCAACAGCAGGTCGTAGTCGCGGTGGAACTCGGCCAGCCTGCGCGTGTAGCCGTGCCAACGGTCGAGCAGCGCACTGTACTCGGGGCCACTGATGGTGCGCCCCACCGCAGCGAGCAGTCTGCTGTCCAGCTCGAACGAGGTTTCCGGCGCCCCGGTGGCAGTCACCGCGTCGTCGATCGAGGCCGCCAGCTTCACCGACCAGGCACGCAGGAAGTCCACGGCCAGCGAGTCGAGATCCACCGGTGAGCTCACCGGTTCCACGTGGTGCCCCAGTGACTCCAACAGCCGGGCGGCGTCGCTCAACGCCTCGGTCGCGTGGGGGTGCGGCCGTCCCAGCGCCGACTGCGAGGTGAAACCGACACGTAGCCGAGGGGGTTCGGAGGCGATCTCGGTGGTGAAGTCCCTGTGGGGCACAGCGGGTGAGTACGGACCAGCCGGATCGGCTCCCACGATCGCGCCCAGCGCGGCGGCGCTGTCCCGAACCGTACGCGAGAGCACACCGTCCGAGGCGGCACCGTGAAAGTTCTCCGCACGCACGGGTCCGGCGGGCACCAGGCCACGACCGGGTTTGAGCCCGAAGACGCCGCAGCACGCGGCCGGGATCCGGATGGACCCGCCTCCGTCACTGGCCCCGGCCACCGGCACGATCCCGGCGGCGACCGCGGCCGCCGAGCCGCCCGAGGAACCACCCGGAGTACGCTCCGGCGACCACGGGTTGCGGGAGGGCCCGAAGGCTTCGGGCTCGGTGACCGGTTTGGCCCCGAACTCGGGGGTGTTGGTGCGTCCGAACGGCAGCAGCCCCGCGTTCAGCCAGCGGCGCACCACCTCGGCGGTCTCCGGTGCCGCCACCCGCGCCAGCGCGGCTGTCCCCGCGCTGGAAGTGTGCCCTGCCAACTCCTGGTTCAAGTCCTTGAGCAGGAACGGAACCCCCGCGAGCGGACCACCGGCGGACAGCCCGCTCGCCAGTTCAGCCGCGGCCACCCGGTCGGTGCGGACCACCGCGTTGATGCGGTCGTTGACCTTCTCGTAGCGGTCGAAGGCGGCGTCGAGCAGCTCGGTCGCGGAGACCTCACCGCTGGAGACCAGCTCGGCCAGCCCCACCCCGTCGTGTTCGCGGTACTCCGAATAGTCCATGCCCACCCTTCCGTCGCGGCAGCCTCGACGCGTCCGGCCACGCGGATCGGACACGAACGAATCACAACGAGCTGATCAGACGTTCCACCCTCTCGTCCACCGCGCGGAACGGGTCCTTGCACAGCACTGTCCGCTGCGCCTGGTCGTTGAGTTTGAGGTGCACCCAGTCGACGGTGAAGTCCCTGCCCGCCGTCTGGGCGGCCGCGATGAAGTCGCCGCGGAGCTTGGCCCTGGTGCTCTGCGGCGGGGTGTCCTTGGCCGCCTCGATGTCACCGTCGTTGGTGGCACGGTCCACCAGGTCCTTGCGCTGCAACATCTCGAACAGACCCCGGTTGCGTCGCAGATCGTGGTAGGCCAGGTCGAGTTGCGCGATGCGCGGGCTGGAGAGCTCCAGTCCGTGCTTGTCGCGGTAGCGCTCCAGCAGGCGATGTTTGATGGCCCAGTCGACCTCCCGGTCGATCAGCGAGTAGTCCTGGTACTCCACGGCGTCCAGCGCCCTGCCCCACAGGTCCATGATCCGGTCCGTCATGGGGTCGGAACCGCGACGGGCCACGTACTCGACCGCGCGGCCGTAGTACTCCCGCTGGATGTCGAGCGCGGACGCCTCGCGGCCACCGGCCAGCCGCACGGGGCGTCTTCCGGTGAGATCGTGGCTGATCTCCCGGATCGCGCGGATCGGGTTGTCCAGACTGAAGTCGTGGAACTGCACGCCCTGCTCGATCATCTCCAGCACCAGGTTGACGGTGCCCACCTTCAGCAGGGTGGTGACCTCGGACATGTTCGAGTCACCCACGATCACGTGCAGCCTGCGGTAGCGCTCCGCGTCGGCGTGCGGCTCGTCCCTGGTGTTGATGATCGGGCGGGAGCGGGTGGTGGCACTGGAAACTCCCTCCCAGATGTGCTCCGCCCGCTGGGACAGGCAGTAGACCGCGCCGCGGGGGGTTTGCAGCACCTTGCCCGCTCCGCAGATCAACTGTCGGGTGACGAGGAAGGGCAACAGCACGTCGGCGATGCGGGAGAACTCCCCCGAACGCCCCACGAGGTAGTTCTCGTGGCAACCGTAGGAGTTGCCCGCCGAGTCGGTGTTGTTCTTGAACAGGAAGATGTCCCCGCCGATACCCTCGTCGGCCAGCCTCCGCTCGGCATCGGTGAGCAGATCCTCCAGTATGCGCTCACCCGCCTTGTCATGGGTGACGAGCTGGACGAGATCGTCGCACTCGGCCGTGGCGTACTCGGGGTGCGAACCGACGTCCAGATAGAGTCTCGCGCCGTTGCGCAGGAAAACGTTCGAGGAACGGCCCCACGAAACGACCTTTCGGAACAGGTATCTGGCAACCTCGTCCGGGGAGAGCCTGCGTTGCCCGTGAAAGGTACAGGTCACCCCGAACTCGGTCTCGATGCCGAAGATCCTCCGCTGCATGCCTCCACAGTAGGCGTCTTCGTCGAACTCGGCGGTCCGCCGTTCGGGGCCGGACGCGAGAAAATTCGGTCGAAAACACCACACACCGTGGCCGCACGCGGGCCGGAAGCGGGGTTTCGGCGGTCGGGGACCGAACACCGAAACCACCGGTTCCGCTCGTCACGACACCGCCGTGCCCCCGGCGCGAGCCACCCGGGGCCGACCCGTCACTCGGGTGAGCCGCCGTTTTCCGACTGCTCCGAGTCGGATCCCGAGCCGGTGTCGTCCGCCCCCGAGCCAGACTGCTCGGACTCGTCGGGAAGCAGCTGGCGCAGTGCCGCACCGGTGATGCGACGGAACGTGCGGTGCGGCCTGGACCGTTCCAGCACCGCCACCTCCAACTGCCCGACTCCCAACTGGCGGGATCCCTCGCCGCCGGCCATCAGGGCGCTCACCGCCTCACGAACGGCGGGTTCGAGTTCCATGCCGTCGGTGAAGGAGTCCTTCAATACGGACGTGACGGTCTCGGCCTGCCCGCCCATCGCCACATACTGCGGTTCGTCGACGATGGAACCGTCGTAGGTCAACCGGTACAGCTGGTCCGCGTCCGGCGTGCTCCCCACCTCGGCGACACAGATCTCCACCTCGAAGGGCTTGACCTGTTCGGTGAAGATGGCCCCCAGCGTCTGCGCGTAGGAGTTGGCCAGTGCCCGACCGGTGACGTCACGCCGGTCGTAGGAGTAACCCTTGACATCGGCCATCCTGATACCGGCCATGCGCAGGTTCTCGAACTCGCTGTACCGCCCCACCGCGGCGAAGCCGATGCGATCGTAGATCTCGGAAATCTTGTGCAGGGTGGTCGAGGGGTTCTCGGCCACGAACAGCACCCCGCCCGTGTACTTGAGCACCACCACGCTACGACCCCGAGCGATCCCCTTGCGGGCGAGCTCGGAGCGTTCGCGCATCAGCTGCTCTGGCGAGGTGTAGAAGGGCATCGTCACGGTTGTGCACTCCTGGCTCGAATCGTGCTGTACCGACTTGGCACATGGCGCTTGCTTCGCACGCGGCGACGGACACCGGGCCGGCCGGAACGCACCGTGCTCCCGGTCGTGGCGATCCTGCCCCGCGCGGGCTCCCGGCCTCAGCCTCCGGGATTCTGCTGCCTGCCCGCGACGACCTCCTCGGCGACGGCGGCGGTGCGTTCCTCGGACATGCGGACAGCCCCCTCCGCACCGGTGATCGTGACCACCGTGGGATAGATCTTCCTGGCCACGTCCGGCCCACCCGTCGCGCTGTCGTCGTCGGCCGCGTCGTAGAGCGCCTCGATCGCGTTGCGCACGGCCGAGTCGACATCGGCCTCCGGATCGTGACGTTTCTTCAACGCCGACTTGGCGAACAGCGAGCCCGAGCCGACGGCGTTGTACCCCGTGCTCTCGTCGTAGCGTCCGCCGGTGATGTCGTAAGTGACGATGCGCCCCGCCCTCTCGGGGTCCTCGGCAGCGGTGTCGAAACCGGCGAACAGTGGAACCACCGCGAGTCCGGCCATCGCACCCTGCAGGTTGCCGCGCAACATGGTCGCGAGCTTGTTGGCCTTACCGTCCAGCGAGAGCGGAACGCCCTCGATCTTCTCGTAGTGCTCGAGTTCGACGGCGTACAGTCGCACCATCTCGAGCGCGATACCGGCGGTACCCGCGATCCCCACCGCGGAGTAGTCGTCGGTCACGTAGAGCTTGTCCATGTCCCGCTGGGCGATGATGTTGCCCATCGTGGAACGACGATCTCCCGCGAGCAGCACACCTCCCCGGAAGGTCAGCGCGACGATGGTCGTCCCGTGCGGCACGTCCATCGATCCCTCGGTGCTGTCCGCGGCCCGCGGCAGCATCTCGGGGGCCGTGGCTCGAAGGAAGTCCGTGAACGAGGAGGATCCGGGAGTGAAGTACTCGGGGGGCAGCGCCTGACCCGGATGGCTCCGAGTCGAGCTGGATTCCATGGGCGACATCGTCTCCTGCTCGAAGTAACTGGCGTCACATGATCGGTTGTGCACACTTTAGGCCGTGCGCGGTCGCGCCGGTCGGCCCGGTGCCGGCCGGCGCTGACCGCGAAGCGGGAGTCCCATCGGGCGGTTCGGACGTCTTGTCCCGCCGTCTCAGCCGGGAGCGGCAGGACGAACCGTCCCGAAGCACTCCGTTACTGGCCACCCTTCCGGGTCACTGGGTTACTGGCCACCCTTCTGGACGTAGGCCCGGACGAAGTCCTCGGCGTTCTCCTCCAGGACGTCGTCGATCTCGTCCAGAATGGTGTCCACGTCCTCGCCGAGCTTCTCCCGACGCTCCTGACCAGCGGATTCGGCACCGTTCTGTTCCTCGTCGCCTTCGTCTCCGCCGCCGTGCCGCTCAACCTTTTCCTGGGACATCTCGCCTCCCGGTGGTCTCATCGAGGATGCCTGCCCGAAACCGACACCGCGGCTTCCGCCGGGCGTACCCGACAACGTCCCGGGCCGGACGGGCAACAAAACATCCTGGTGTGAACACTACCTAGTCAATCGGCCGCACGCCCAGATCCAAAGGTGGCCGTTTTGGATCTGTCGCGCTCCGAAGATCCCGCGACCGAGTGGTCATCGAACCGGGCGCTCCGATATCACCCGCCGGTGAGGGAGTCCACCAGCTCCTCGGCGCTGGAGGCGGCCTCCAGCAGTTCACCCACGTGCGCCTTCGTCCCCCGCAGCGGTTCCAGGGTCGGGATACGCACCAGCGACTCGCGTCCCAGGTCGAAGATCACCGAGTCCCAGGAGGCGGCGGCGACCTCGTTCGGGTAGCGCTCCAGACACCGACCGCGGAAGTAGGCCCTGGTGTCCTCCGGCGGTGTCGTGACGGCCTCACGGACTTCCTCCTCGGCGAGGATGCGACGCATCGAACCACGGCTGACCAGCCGGTTGTACAGTCCCTTGTCCATGCGAACGTCGGCGTACTGCAGGTCGATCATGTGCAACCGCGGCGAGCCCCAGCCGAGGTTGTCCCGGCTGCGGTAGTTCTCCATCAGCTTCAACTTGGCGGGCCAGTCGAGCCGGTCGGCGCACTCCATCGGATCGCGCGCGAGCAGGTCTAGGACTTCTCCCCAGGTACGCACCACCTCGCCCGAGGTGTGGCTGCCGTGCGCCTCGACGTACTCCACCGCCCGCTCGTGATAGGCCCGCTGCAGGTCGAGACCGGTGAAATGTCGCCCGTCGGCGAGTTCGACCTTCTGATTGAGGCTCGGGTCGTGGCTGATCTGGTGCACCGCCTTGACCGGATCGGCCAACCGGAGATCGTCGAAACGACGTCCGGACTCGATCATGTCCAGGACCAGGGCGGTAGTGCCGAGCTTGAGGTAGGTGGCCGTCTCGGCGAGGTTGGCGTCGCCGAGGATCACGTGCAACCTGCGGTATTTGTCGGCATCGGCGTGGGGTTCGTCCCTGGTGTTGATGATGCCGCGTTTGAGGGTGGTCTCCAGCCCCACCTCGACCTCGACGTAATCGGCGCGCTGCGAGAGCTGGAAGCCCGGTTTCTCCCCCACCTGGCCGATGCCCACCCGGCCGGAACCGCAGACGATCTGCCTGGAGACGAAGAAGGGCGTGAGTCCGGCGATGACGGCCGTGAACGGGGTGTCACGGGCACACAGGTAGTTCTCGTGGGTGCCGTAGCTGGCGCCCTTGCCGTCGATGTTGTTCTTGTACAGCTGGATCGGGGTGGTGCTCGGTACGCTGGCGGCACGCAGCGCTGCCTCCTCCATCACCCGCTCCCCGGCCTTGTCCCAGAGCACGGCGTCACGCGGATTGGTCACCTCTGGAGCGGAGTACTCCGGGTGGGCGTGGTCGACGTAGAGTCGCGCACCGTTGGTGAGAATGACGTTGGCCGCACCGAGATCGTCACCCTCCGAGCCGTTCGACGGTGCCGTCGAGGCGCCCATGTCGAAGCCGCGGGCGTCGCGCAACGGCGATTCCACCTCGTAGTCCCACCGAGCGCGCCGCGCTCGGGGGATGTCGGCCGCCGCCGCGTAGGCCAGCACGATGTGGGTGGAGGTCAGCACCGGGTTCGCGGTCGCGTCTCCCGGCACGGTTATCCCGTACTCCACCTCGGTTCCCATGATCCGACGCATGGTATTCAGCCTACGGGTTCAACGCGGCGTACGACTCCCCGTAGCGTTCACATTCCGGTCCCGTGCGCGGGCAACGACGGTGGGCCCGCACCCACTGTCGACACCGGCTCGCTCACTGCCGCTACCGGCTCGACGCGGCACCGCGCGAGGACATTCTCCCCCGGCGCCGGCAACGGAACTGACATCCTCGGGTGGTGACCATCGGAGAGGAACGAGTCGCCGTCTACGACCGAAACGGCTCGGTGGTCGGTTCGGCCCTGCGAGCACGTATGCGCTCCGAGGGACTGTGGCACGCGGCCACCTCGGTGCTGGTGCGTTCCACGGACCTGACGAAGGTGTACGTGCACCGACGCACCGCGGACAAGGACGTCTACCCGGCCATGTACGACTGCTGGGCGGGCGGTGTCGTGGCGGCCGGTGAGACTCCGGACGAGGCAGCCCGGCGGGAGTTGGCCGAGGAGCTGGGAATCCAGGCGGAACCGCGTTTCCTGTTCCGGACCAGCCACGAACGAGGACCGGTGCGATTTCACGCTTTCGTGTACGAGATCCGCTGGGACGGGACCGTGATCCATCAGCCGGAGGAAATAGCCGCTGGCTGGTGGATGCCGCTGACCGAGCTGCGGGAACGCGCACGGGATCCGGACTGGCCGTTCGTTCCGGACGGCAGGCAGTTCCTCACCGAGTGGTTCGACCTCCGGGAAAGTTGATTGAAGTTTTCCGGTCGGGTTTCGAACTACTCGCTTGGCGGAACCTCCCGCTCGCTCTCGCTCCGGGAGGTCCGACATCGGGTAGCGACCTTCGAGAGCCCACGTCAGACGGCGGACCACCCGTTGTCCACCGGCAGGACGACCCCGCTGACATTGCTGGCGGCATCGGAAGCGAGGAACACGATGGCGGATGCCTGCTCGTCGGCGTCGGCGACGCGACCGATGTTCTTGCCGTAGCTGCCGAGAACGTTGGGGCCGAGCGCCTCGGGATCGGCGTCGACGGTGATGCCGGTCGCGGTACCGCCGGGGGCGATCGCGTTGGCCCGGATGCCGCTGTCGCGGTACATGACGGCCAGCGACTTCGTCAGTCCGACGACGCCGTGCTTGGCGGAAGTGTAGGCGGCCCCCGCCGCACTGCCCCGCAGGGACGCCTCCGAGGCCGTGTTGACCACGACACCGCTGCCCTTGGCCAGCATGTGCGGCAGCGCCGCGCGGGTGAGCAGGAAGGGAGCGCTCAGGTTGACCCGCAGGACGCGTTCCCACTCGGCGTCGGTCAGATCGGCCACCGCGGCGAAGCTGTCCATGATGCCCGCGTTGTTGACCAGCACGTCCGGCCCGCCGAACCGTTCCACCGCGGTGGAGACGATCTCGTCGACCACGGTCCGCTCGCTCAGATCGCCGATCACGGTGGTCGCGGTGCCCTCCTGTTTCCGGATCAGCTGTTCGGTGGCCGAGGCACCTTCGGCATCGAGGTCCGCGATGAGTACCCGCGCCCCCTCGGAGGCGAACCGCAGCGCGGCGGCGCGCCCGATACCCGATCCGGCGCCGGTGACCACGACGCAGCGCCCTTCCAGGCCGGTTCCACTCATCCCGAACTCCTTTTCCGCCCTGTTCCGGGCCCGCCGGACGACCGATGTGACCCGAACCGTTCGATACTTCTAGGCACAGTACGCCAAGTTTACATTATGCGCCGAAAAATGAACGACCTAGAATCGGGTGACCGCCGCCACGAGGAGGAAACCCGGGATGTCGAGCGAGCAGGAGACGTCCAACAGGCGCACCGGACGCCCGCCGCTGACCGAGCGCCGCAAGGCGGCGACGCGCATGGACATCGCACGTGAGGCGGTGCGGCTGTTCACGAGCAAAGGGGTCGCCGAGACCTCGGCCGATGAGATAGCGGAAGCGGCCGGGTTGTCGATCCGGACGCTGTGGCGCTACTGCCCGGGGCCGGGCAAGGAGAGTTTCATACGCCCACTGCTGACCAACGGGATCGACGACGTGGCCCGAGCGTTGGCCGACTGGGCGCCCGGCGAGGCGCTGCCCGACCAACTGAGCGGGCACGCCGGGGCCGACGAGAACGCGGATGTGGACACCATGCTGGCGCTGGTCCGACTGACCAAGGAGGAGCCGGAGATCAGGACGGTGTGGCTGCAGGCTCACCGGGACGCGGAACCCGCGTTCGCCGCGGGGATCGCCCACCGAACCGGCAGGCGGGCCGACGAGCTGAGCGTGAAGACGGAGGCGGCGATGGTCAACACGGCACTGCGGGTGGCCGTGGAGCACACCGCCGAGCACTCCCCCGCGCCGGAGCGGGCCGGCACCGTGCTGCGCGCGGCGTTGCGCGAGGTCCTCCCGACGATCAGCCGGGATGTCCCCGACCATGCTGTCGGCAACGCTCTTCCCGGTGCGCCCGCTTAGAATCGCTCGGCCACGAGGATCCACGCCCGCTTCACGAGGCTCCCCAGGTTCACAGGACTCTCCCGGTTCACAGCCCGTGGCGGCGTTCGCCCATTACCGCTTCACAGCCACGGGCCTCGGACTCGGCGGAGAACGGGTCTCGGTGAGCGGCGACCGCACGGGCTGTCTCCTCCTCGACCAGGTCGGCGTTGATGCGTGCCGCCGCGTTGGCTCCCGCCGCGGCAGCGGGACCGACCTGGGCCGACGGATCGGTGACATTGCCCGCGACCCACACTCCGTCGACATCGGTGGCACCGGTCGCGTCGGACGGGACGTGCTCCCCGACCCCGGCCGGGTGCTCCACCGCACGCAGCCCGAGCTCGGCCAGGAACGCGGCACGCGCCGTCATCCGTGGCGCGACCGCGAGCACTTCGCGGCCGACCACGGTGCCGCCGACGAGTCGCACCCCGCTGATCCCACGCTCACCGAGCTCCAACGAGTCGACAGCGCCGTCGATCACCTCGATGCCGCGCGCCGCGAGCCGTTCCGCCTCCTCGCCGGTGGGCGCGGCCCGGGTGTGGCAGAAGAACTTGACATCAAAGCTCCACTGGCGGAACAGCAACGCCTGGTGCACCGACATCGGTCCGGTCGCCAGCACACCGATGGCCCGGTCCCGAACCTCCCAGCCGTGGCAGTACGGGCAGTGCACCACATCCCTGCCCCAGCGTTCCCGCAGCCCGGCCACCTCGGGCAGCTCGTCTACCAGACCCGTGGTCACCAGCAACCGGCGAGCACTGATCCGAGAACCGTCGAGCAGGGTCACGTCGAATCCGGCGTCGTCCCGAGCCACTGAACCGACCTCGCCCGCGAGCAGGTGACCACCGTAATCGCGCACCTCCTCCCGGCCGCGTTCCAGGAGCTCCGCCGGAGGGACCCCCTCGCGCCCGAGCAGACCGTGCACCCCGGCTGCCGGGGCGTTGCGCTGCTCGCCCGAGTCGATCACCACCACCGAGCGCCGCGCCCGCGACAGCATCAGCGCCCCGTTCAAACCGGCGGCTCCGCCACCGATCACCGCAACCTCGTAGTGCGTACCCGATTCGTCGGTCATTACCACCACCTCCACCACCACCATGCGAATCCGCGGGAAACATCTGCAACTTTTGTTGCCGCAATGGCAAACTGAGGGCATGGACGACGACCTCGACCAGACACTCGACACGGTCGGTCCCCGGCTGCGAGCGCTCCGCAGGCAGCGCGAAACCACGCTCAACGAGCTGTCGGAGACGACCGGTATATCGGTGAGCACACTGTCCCGCCTGGAATCGGGCGAGCGCAGACCGGCCCTCGAACTACTGCTCCCGCTGGCGAGGGCGCACGGTGTGACGCTCGACGAACTCGTGGACGCCCCGCCCACCGGCGACCCGCGCGTGCACCTGCGGCCGGTCAACCGGCACGGCATGACCATGCTGCCGCTGACCCGCCGCGCGGGCGGGATCCAGGCGTACAAGCTCGTGATCCCGGCGACTCACCGCCCCGCCGTTCCCGATCCGCGGAGCCACGAGGGCTACGAATGGCTCTACGTGCTCAACGGGCGCCTCCGGCTCGTGCTCGGGGAACACGACCTGGAGCTCTCGCCCGGCGAGGCCGCCGAGTTCGACACCCGCACACCGCACTGGTTCGGCAGCGCCACCGAGGAGTCCGTGGAATTCCTCAGCCTGTTCGGCAAGCAGGGCGAGCGCGCCCACCTACGCGCCCGGCCCCGCGAGAACTCCTCGTGAAGTGACCGACCAGTAGGCGCAGCCACCTCGGCCCGCGAGAGGTGCGGGTGGCGGAACCTCCAGGGGCGCCGAAGCGGCCCGGCGATTTCGCGAGAAATCGACGCACCCTCGGTGCGACAGCACCGAAACGACCACGCACGCAGCCCGACCACCAGCGGGTTCTCCCGTGCGGCTCTCGTGAGGACGGCCCCGACGTTGTGTAGGCCGCTACCCGAAGTCGGGGCACCCGCAACGAGAGCCGTGCGAGAGGTTCCGCCAAGCAACCGCTCGAGCAACTCGATCGCGTGTAAGTTCCTAGTGCCAGGGTAGGGCGGAACGCTCTCCCCAGTAGGTCGCCGGATCCCCGGCGACGGCCGCCAGTTCGTCGAGATCACGCCTGCTCAGCGAGACCGAGCGGGCGGCCAGGTTGCTGCGCAGCTGCCCCACGCTCGCCGCACCGAGCAGCACCGTGTCCACCCACGGCTGAGCCAGCACATGCGCGAGGGCGACCGCGTCGGCGCCGGCACCGTGCCTGCCCGCCACGGCGGCCAGCGGCTCCGGCGGTCGCGAGGCCAGCCTGCCGTTGGCCAGGGTCTCCTTGACCAGCACCCGCCAACCACCCTCGTGGGCCTGCGACAGCGCCCTGCCCGCCGACGGTTCCAGGGAGTTCCACGTGGCCTGCACGGCACCGAACAGCTGTTCACCGCCCACCCGCAGCTCCCAGGCCGCCTCGATCGCGGCAGCCTGGGCCGCTCCTGTCGTGGAGATTCCCAGCAGCACTCCGCTGTCGCGCAGCCGGGCCAGTTCCCGCTGCAACTCGGCGTCCTCGAACAGTGGGCTGTCGGTGGTCAACGAGTGCACCTGGTACAGCTTCAGGTGCTCCCCCAACGCTTCACGGCTGGCGGACCACTGCTGTCGGAAGCGCTCCAAGGAGTGTTCCTTGATCTCGTGGACCTCGGTCTCGACACGCCATTCGGCGACGTAGGCGTAGCCCCACTTGCTGGACACGATCACGTCCTCGTGACCGCGGTCGCGCAGCCACTCGGCCAGGAACTGCTCGGCACTGCCGTAGGAACGTGCCGTGTCCACCCGGCGGATCCCAGCGGCATGGGCCTCGTCCAGCACCTGCCTGGTCCGGGTACGCATGGCGTCGACGGTGCGGTCCTCCGGCAGCACGCCGACACGCCCCACGTTGATGTAGGCGGGCCTGCCCAGGGCGGCCAATCCGACACCGAAGCGGTCCACCGGACCGGTCGAAGCATCCGTCATGCGCCGCAACCTATCGAGCCCGCGTCGATGACGACACCGGTGACGCCGACCGCGCCGCGACACAGTCACGGGGCGCCACTCGAACGAGTGGCGCCCCGTCTGGTCAATGGCCAGGTTGCTCAAGTGGCCGACTTGACCAGCGGCCAGGTGTCGAAGAGCGGCTCTCCGACACGATGACGCGGCTGACCGTCGACCGCTGGCACTGCCGACTACGGGAACCGGTACGACTACAGGTACTGGCCGGTGTTGGTGGCGGTGTCGATCGCCTTGCCCGACTCCTGGTTCTTACCGCTGACCAGGGTGCGGATGTAGACAATGCGCTCACCCTTCTTCCCCGAGATACGTGCCCAGTCATCCGGGTTGGTGGTGTTGGGCAGGTCCTCGTTCTCGGCGAACTCGTCGACGATGGCGTCCTGCAGGTTCTGCACCCGCAAGCCGGGCTGCCCCGTGTCGATGGCGGACTTGATCGCCGCCTTCTTGGCACGGTCCACGATGTTCTGGATCATGGCGCCGGAGTTGAAGTCCTTGAAGTACAGGATCTCCTTGTCCCCGTTGGCGTAGGTGACCTCCAGGAAGCGGTTCTCGTCGGTCTCGGCGTACATCCGCTCCACTGTGGTCTGGATCATCGCGTCCACGCACGACGGCTGGTCCCCGCCGAACTCCCGCAGATCCTCCTCGTGGATGGGCAGATCGCTGGTGAGGTACTTGGAGAAGATGTCCTTGGCCGACTCGGCGTCGGGCCGCTCGATCTTGATCTTGACGTCGAGCCTGCCGGGGCGCAGGATCGCCGGGTCGATCATGTCCTCCCGGTTGGAGGCGCCGATGACGATGACGTTCTCCAGCCCCTCCACACCGTCGATCTCGCTGAGCAGCTGGGGAACGATGGTGGTCTCCACATCGGAAGAGACACCGCTGCCCCTGGTGCGGAAGATCGAGTCCATCTCGTCGAAGAACACGATCACCGGTGTGCCCTCGGAAGCCTTCTCCCGCGCACGCTGGAAGATCAGCCGGATGTGGCGCTCGGTCTCGCCCACGAACTTGTTCAGCAGTTCGGGACCCTTGATGTTGAGGAAGTACGACTTGGCCTGACCGTCCTCGTCGCCCCGGGACGAGGCGACCTTCTTGGCCAACGAGTTGGCCACCGCCTTGGCGATCAGGGTCTTGCCGCAACCGGGTGGTCCGTACAGCAGCACACCCTTGGGAGGTGCCAGCTTGTACTGGATGTAGAGATCCGAATGCAGGAACGGCAGCTCGACGGCGTCCCGGATCTCCTCGATCTGACCACCGAGGCCACCGATGTCCTGGTAACCGACATCGGGCACCTCCTCCAGCGTGAGATCCTCGACATCGGCCTTGGGAACCGTGTCGTAGGCATAGCCGACCTTGCTGTCCACCAGGACCGAATCACCGGACTTCAGGCCGGACTCGACCATGGGCGGCGTCAGCCACACCACGCGTTCCTCGTCGCTGTGCCCGGTGACCAGTGCTCGTCGAGGCTGATCCGTTTCGGCGGTCGGAAGCATCTCACGGAAGGTGCAAACCTCGCCGGTACGTTCGAACGTTCCCTCCTCGACCACCGTCAACGCCTCGTTGAGGCGCACCGACTGGCCGAGTTGCAACTCCTCCACATTCACGTTGGGTGACACGGCCACACGCATCTTCCTGCCGGAAGTGAACACGTCGACCGTGCCGTCCTCGTAACGGCTGAGGAAAACGCCGTACCCACTCGGTGGCTGAGCGAGTCGGTCAACTTCCTCGCGCAGCGCGGTCAGCTGGCTCCGCGCTTCCTTGAGGGTCTCGGTGAGCTTGGCGTTCCGTTCGGTGAGTTGGCTCACTCTCTCGGATGCCTCGGCAAGCCGCTGCTCCAACAACCGCACCTGTTGCGGGGACTCGTTGAGCCTGTCTCGAAGCGAGGCGACCTCGTCCTCCAGCTCGCGGATCTGCTTGTTCGTTTCCGCACTGCCGCGGGCTCCCTGGCCAACGCCCTCTTCAGGCCGGTTGTCGGGACGGTCGTGCTGCATATCGGCACCCTCCTCCCGTGTTCGTACCACCACGGTACCGGCGATCAACGACAACGCGAGGTCGTCGAATCCCGCTAGACGGCCCAGCGTGCCACACGAATCGGCCGCATCACATGAACTGAGCCACTCCGGCATTGTTGCGATTCGTTACGCGGTTCGCCGGATGACCACGGTGCGTTTCGTCCCGTTGGTCCGTTCGGGAGAGACTTTCCTCTTCGACGCCGATCACGTGGCCTGTTCGCACACCTGCTGTCGCGATCACCGCACCGCACGGAGCGCACACGGGCATCCGTGTGGTAACCGATTCGTGATCCCGACACGATCGTGCGGCCAACCACGGGAGTCCCACTGCTCGGGAGGAACGAGCCGCGGACAACCGCCGACCACTACCCGATTCCGAAGCGGCCTGCTCTGATCTACTTGAGTACCGCTGCTGCGCGAACACCCGCCGCAGGAGCCTGTTTCGGAACCGCACGGAAGGGCACGTGCCTCGGGAGGCCCCGATGACCCAGCCGCCACGAAGATCCGGCCCCGGCGGAGAGGCCCGGCGACCGGAGAACGGAACCGGACATCACCGGACCGACCCCCGGGACGATCCGTCCGCCTCGTGGCAACACTCCGACCCGGGAGAACCACCCGTCGGGCAACCGTTGCCCCCGGGCCGTCGCGGCCCACCTCCCTCGGAACGACACGTTCCCGGCACTCCACCCCCACCGCCGGACTGGGGCGATCCCGCGTTCAACCGCGGGCTGCCCCGGAGCGAGTCCCGGGAATCGTTCGAGGCCGCTCCACCGACCGAACACCGCTCACGACGGCGGTGGGTGCTTCCGGCGCTGCTCGGCGCGCTGCTCGCCGGTGCCGCGACGGGCGGCTACTTCCTGTTCTTCACCGGTCCGGACGACCCCCGACCCGCCGCCACGAACCTGTTGGACAGAATCAACGACGGTCGATTCGAATCGCTCGAACCGGAACTGTGTTCGGCGAACCGCGCGAAACTGCTCCGGCAGCTCGAACAGCTCAGCGCGGGCGAGTTCGACCTGAACCTGGGGGAGATCAGTGCACGAGGCGAGAGCGCGACGGTCCGGGTCACCGGAACCTACTCGGCGGGCAGTGCGTCCTATCGGGTCGATCAACCGCTCGGCCTGCGATGGGAGGACAGCCGATGGCGACTCTGCGACCTGGCCCGTTGACGACCTCGTGGCGGCGCTCTACCCGCGAGGCGGCCGGATCCGACGAATCCGCCGTCCTCTCTCAACCGAACGGGCCGCACCGTCGCTGTCCCGGCAACGGCCGATGACGCTGCGGCAACGATTCCGAGACTTTTCCAGCCATCCGGCGTGTGATCGCGCAGTATTTCGGACCGAGGAACGACATGACATACCCACAACCTCCCGGACAGGGCGATCCCCGGGGCGCCCAACAGCCGTACGGTGGCCAGCCCGGCGATCAGCACCCGCAGAGCGGCGGGCAGCCCGCCTGGGGACAGCAGTACGGCCAACCCCACCCTTACGGGCAACACCCCGGCGGTCAGCACCCGCAGAGCGCCCCCCAGCAGGCATGGGGCCAACAGGGGTGGGGACCACAGCAGGCGTGGGGACAGCCGCAGCAGGGCTTCCCGGGCGATCCCAACGCCTACCCGCCCTACGCGCAGCCGGGCGGCCCCTATCCGCCGCAGCAGAAGAAATCCAAACTCCCCTGGATCCTCGGCGGCGGCATCGGCGGTGTTCTCGTTCTGGGAGGAGTCGTCACGCTGCTGTTGGTGACCCTGCTGGGCGGGAACGGTCCCGAGGACGTGGTCGCCCGTTATGAGAAGGCCGCACAGCAGCAGATTTCCAATCCGCTGAATCAGCCACCAATGTCGGAGTACGACGAACTGCTCTGCGAAGAGCAGCGGCAGGCCATGAAGGAAACTCTTCGCAACCAAACGGAGCAGACCTCACAACTCGGTGAGCAGGAGCTGTCCAAGCTGCGCCGCACAACCGTGACCACGCGGGATGTCGAGCACGACGACAAGAGCGGCACATTCACGATGCGGATAAGCACGCCCGGAGAGGAACCGATCACCAACGAACTCGATCTGGTCAAGGAAAACGACGACTGGAAGATCTGCTATCCCTCCTGAATCCGGAGTTCACCGCCGAAACGGCCCGGTATCCCAACGGAGCACACCGGTGACCGCACCGCTCGACGAAAAGCACACCCATTCGAAACGCGAGGAGCGATGACCTACCCTTCGCAGCATCCCGATCCGAACGACCCCTGGCAGCAGAACCAGGGACAGCAGGGCGGTTACTATCCCGAGTCCGGCGGGCAACCGGCCTGGGGACAGCAGTACGGCCAGGATCCCTACGGGCAGCAACCGGGCGGGCAGTATCCCCAGACGGGCGGGCAACCCGTGTGGGGACAGCAGCCCGATGGGCAGTACCCGCAAACCGGTGGGCAGTACCCGCAGAGCGGCCCGCAGCAGGCATGGGGCCAACAGGGGTGGGGACCACAGCAGGCGTGGGGACAGCAGGCGTGGGGACAGCCGCAGCAGGGCTTCCCGGGCGATCCCAACGCCTACCCGCCCTACACGCAGCCGGGCGGCCCCTATCCGCCGCAGCAGAAGAAATCCAAACTCCCCTGGATCCTCGGCGGCGCCGGGGCGGGCGTCGTCGTCATCGGCGGGATCATCGCCCTGCTGTTCGTGGTGCTCGGCGGCCCCGGCGACCCGAAGGACGTGGCGCAGGAGTACGTGAACAAGATCAAGGAGAAGGACTTCCCCGCACTGGCCTCGATGACCTGTGAAAATACACTAAGTGATCAGGACAACCCCTTCAACGACGTCAACAGGGAAGACCTGATCGATTCGTTCAAGAATCGGGGGCTCAGCCAGGAGCAAGCGACCCAGGTCTTTAACGAGATGGAGTTCAACGTCGAGCTCGAAAAGGTCACCAGAAAGTCCGACACCACGGCAGTGGCCAGCATGACCGGAAACATGGTGATCAAGTTCGAGGGGCCGACGGGAACGCGGTCGAACGAAGAGAACATCGGCGGTGAGATGGACATGGTGGTCGAGGACGGCGAGTGGAAGATGTGCGACGGCGCCGCCCAGCCCACCGGCTGAAACCACGGCTCAGCTCCGACTTCCCCGCCGGGAAGCCAGGCTCGGGAAGTCGGAGCCACCCTGTGACCAAGCGAGGGTCACTCGGGCGGCGGGTCAGCCCTTGCTCGGTCTGCGGTGTACCCGCAGCGGCGTGACCCCGTCGGCCAGTCTACGCGTAACCAGCAGAAACGCGGTGTGGGCGACCATGCGGTGCTCGGGGCGCACCGCCATACCCACCGCGTGCCACGGCCGCAGCAGCGTCTCCCAGGACTGCGGCTCGGTCCAGCCCTGCTGCTCGCGCAGCGCCTCGGTGACCGTGGACAGCTGGGTGGTGGTGGCCACGTAGACCACGAGCACACCACCGGGCACGAGAGCGCGGTGCACCGTCTCCAGTGCCTCCCACGGCGAGACCATGTCGAGCACGACCCGGTCCACCTCACCTCCGTCGTACTCGGTGACGTCGCCGACCCGCAACGTCCAGTTGTCCGGCCGCTCGCCGAAGAACCGCTCGACGTTGCGCTCGGCGTGGTCGGCGTGGTCCTGGCGCACCTCCCAGGAGTCCACGGAGCCACCGTCGCCCACCGCGCGCAGCAGCGAACAGGTCAACGCGCCCGAGCCGGCACCGGCCTCCAGCACCCTGGCTCCGGGCCGGATGTCGCCCCACATCAGGATCTGCGCGGCGTCCTTGGGGTAGATGACCTGCGCCCCGCGCGGCATGGACAGCACGTAGTCGGACAGCAACGGGCGGACCGCCAGATAGGAGGTTCCGCCGTTGGAGCTGACGACCGAGCCCTCGTCGCGTCCGATGATCTCGTCGTGCGGCAGCACACCGTGCTGGGTATGGTACTCGCCGCCGGACTGCAACACGATCGTCTTACGCCGACCCTTGGGGTCGGTCAGTTGGACGCGGTCTCCCGCCTCGAACGGACCGCTGACACTGCTCACCTGTGCGAACCTCCCGCGAATGCGTCCACTGGACCGATGCGGACACGGCGGCTCATCCTGCCAGACGCGCCGTAAACCCCTGCAGCTGCGCCCCTGCCGCTGAGTCCCTACGGCGGCACGGTGGAGCAGCACCGGGCCGCGGGTCAGGACTGCGGCCCGTAGCGCCGCGCCGCGTCCCGTACGGCGGTACGGCGCAACACGCCGCAGGGTCTGCCCTCGGAGTCGACCACCAGGAGCTGCTCCGCCGATACGGTGCGCAGCCGGTGCAACACCTGTTCAGGGGACTCGTCGCGCAGCAGCACGGTCTCGGGCAGCACCTCCTCGGACGCCCGTTCGGCGGGCTCTCCGGGAGAAGTCGCGGCCAGCTGGGCGGCACGTGACTGGTCCAGCAGCCCCACCGCGACCCCGTCGGCCCGCACCAGCACCACGCCACGTCCCGCGGCGGCCGACAGCGCGTCGCCCACCGGGCTCTCCGCGGGCAGTTGCAGCACGGGCCGCAACAGGTCCGCCAACACCGCCCCGCTGGGCCAGCGCTCTCCCCGTCCGGCGGTGTACTCCGAGTACGCCCCTGCGAGCACGAACCAGGCCATCAGCGCACACACCGCCAGCCGCAACCACCGCCCGGGAGCGTCGCCCAGCGCACCACCGACCGCCCACCCGAGCAGTCCGAGCGCGACGACCACCGCCCCCAGAGCCCCCGCGACGGTTCCGCGGTGCCGGTCGGCGGTCAGCCGCCAGGTGACCGCACGCAGCATCCTGCCGCCGTCCAGCGGCAGCCCGGGGAGCAGGTTGAACACCCCGACCGCGAGGTTGGCCACGCAGGTCTGCGCCACCAGCAGCCACACCGCACCGTGCGGCTGCAGCGCGAACCAGCCGATCCCGGTGAAACCGGCGAGCACCAACGACACCACGGGGCCCGCCGCCGCGATCAGCCCCTCCCGGAACGCGGTGGGAGGGCTGCGGGCGATCTCGGATATCCCGCCGAGCAGGAACAGCCGTACCCGCCGCACCGGCAGGCCCAGGCGCAGCGCCACGAGACAGTGCCCGAGCTCGTGCAGCAGCACCGAACCGGCCAGGAACACGGTGAACGCGGCCGCGACGAACGCGCTCGCCCATATCCCCGCGTGCGGCAGCAGGCCGCGCACCAGCGGGGTGTAGAGCAGCACGATGAGGACGGCGCCCAACCACCAGGACGGGGACAGCAGTACCGGAACCCCGACGACCCGGCAGAGCCGCAGCCCCGCACCGCCGGAACCCGCTCGCCTCTCCTCGGTGGTGGCCATACGAGCAGCCTAGAACGCCGCGACGACAACGAGCGGATCACGGTGCCGGGAACGCGGCGTGTCGTGGCTCTCGGTACTCCTCCGAGAGCCGTCTCCGCTGCGAACACTCCGGCGCGGAAGCACCGGCGTACCGGCCGAATTCCCGGCACGAACCCTGCCCGCGACGGCGAGCCCGCCGAGTCCCACCACGCGAGCACCTCGGCGAATCGGAACCACGAAGCCCTACTAGGGTTGCCGGTCATGGCGGAATCTGCCCGGAACGAGACAGGCGGCGAGCTCGCGAGTTCCGCGCGTGGGGGATCCGGCGGGCGTCGTCCGGCGCTCTCACCGTCCCGCGCGAGCGACTTCAAACAGTGCCCGCTGCTGTATCGGTTCCGCGCGGTGGACCGGCTTCCGGAAACCCCCACGAAGGCGCAGGCACGCGGCACCGTGGTGCACTCGGTGCTGGAACGGATGTTCCAATTGCCCGCCGCGCGGCGGGACCGTGCCACGGCAACCGAACTCCTCACGCCCGTCTGGCGGGAACTGCGCGCCGAACAGCCCGAACTGGCCGAGCTGTTCGCCGACGAGCACGAGCTGACCGAGTGGCTGGAGTCGACCGGCGAGCTACTCGAATCGTACTTCGAGCTGGAGGACCCGCGGCGACTCGACCCCGAGGCGTGCGAGCTGCGGGTGGAGACCGAACTGGACAGCGGTGTACTGCTGCGGGGGTTCATCGACCGGGTCGATGTCGCCCCCACCGGGGAGGTGCGGCTGGTCGATTACAAGACCGGTGCCGCGCCCCGGCAACCAGGCGAGAACAAGGCGCTGTTCCAGATGAAGTTCTACGCCCTGGTGCTGTGGCGAAGCCGGGGAGAGCTTCCCCGGCAGCTGCTGCTGATGTATCTGAAGGACCGACAGTCGCTGACCTACAAGCCCGACGAGGCGGAGCTGCGTCGGTTCGAGCGGACGCTGGAGGCCATCTGGCAGGCCATCCTGCGCGCGGGACGCAGCGGCGACTTCCGCCCCACGCCGTCCCGGTTGTGCGACTTCTGCGACTTCAAACCGCTGTGCCCCGCACACGGCGGGACGGCTCCGCCCTACCCCGGTTGGCCGGAACCGGAACAGCGAACCGCCGCCTCCGCCAAGCACGGCGCCTGAACTCCGACAGCAGTCCGAGCGAGAACGGCCGTGCGGAACCGATCACACGGCGGAATGACGAAACGGCGAAGGGAACCGCGTTGGCAGCGACGGAGGAAGTGTTCTACGAGCAGCTCGACCACGGTGTTTTCCGCGCCACGGAGCACACCGTCGGGCCGTGGTCGGACAAGGCCCAGCATCTGGGGCCGGTGGCGGCACTGCTGGTACGCGGCATCGAGTGCTGTGAACCCGACGAACGCCGCTCCGTCCGCAGGGTGAGTGTGGACGTGCTCGGGCCGGTGCCGGTGGACGAGGTGACGGTACGAGCGGAGGTCGCGCGTCCGGGACGCTCCGTGGAACTGGTCACCGCCGAGATAGCGGCCTCGGGACGGATCGCGGCCACGGCACGGGCCTGGCGGATGCTGCGCTCCGACACCGCCGACGTAGCCCGCGACGACGCGCGGCGGCTCACGGATCCGGCCGAGTGCCCCGCGATGCCGTTACCGGCCGGCTGGTCGGGCGGCTACGCCGACGCACTGGAGTGGCGTACGGCGAGCACCGCGACACCGGAACCGGGCCACGCGGAGGTGTGGGCGAGGCAGCGCATGCCGCTGGTGGCGGGCGAGGAGCCGAGCCCGTTGCAGCGACTGTTCGCCGTGGCCGACTGCGCCAGCGGCGTATCGAGCAGTCTGCCGTTCGAGCGGTGGGCGTTCGCCAACACCGATCTCACCGTGCACCTGGCCCGGCAACCACACGGCGAGTGGGTGGGTCTCGACGCGCGCATGACGCTCGGTCCGGACGGCGCGGGACTGACCCGGACCACGCTGCACGACGCCGCAGGCCCCGTCGGACAAAGTGCGCAGGCCCTGCTACCCACTCGACTCTGAGGTCCCAGTCGAGTCCGACCGGGGCCGAGTCCGACCGGGGCCGAGTCCGACCGGGGCCGCGAACGCGACTCCGCCTCGCCCGAGCGGGAAGGTCCGCTCAGTCCTCGTAGGGATCGTAGTTGCCGGGAATCCCGTGGCCGCGTGACGCCTCCGAAGCATCCACCAGTGCGAACCTCGCCCCGGTGGGATCACGCAACACAGCCATTCTGCCCAGGGACGAGTCGTACGGGTTGGCCCGCACCCTGCCATGCGCGGCGATGGCACGCCGGACCGTCTCGTCGGTGCCGATGTTCGAGTCGACACCGAGATAGATCAACCAGTGCGGCTCGGTCTCACCGTTGATGTGATCACGGAGCATGCTGACGCGGGCCATCACCGACTCCTCACCCAGGTACCAGACCGAGTAGTCGAGTTGGTTCTCGGTGCCGAACTGCGTGGCGGTGTAGCCGAACAGCTCCTGGAAGAACAGATCGGCCGTCTGCGCCTTGATGGTGAGCAGCTCAGCCCACATGAGGGTGGCGGGCAGGCCCACGTCGAACTGCCAGGAGTCCTCCGGTTCGAGCAGTCCGAACTCGACGCCGGAGGGATCGGTGAGCACGGCCTTGGTGCCGATACCGCTGAGATGGCCGGGCGGCACGGTCACGGTGGCACCGTTGCTCTCGGCCTGCTCGCAGGCTGTTCGACAGTCCCCTGTGGCCAGGAACAACCGCCATCCGGCCACGTCCTCACCCGCCGCGCGCAGGCTCGCGACGGGAAAGTCGTCGTGCGTGGCGATCAGGTGATCACTGCCGTCCGATGCCCGGCGCTGTTCGTACCGCCAGCCGAACAGTGCCGTGTAGAACTCGCATGCCCGCTCGAGGTCCGGAGTTATCAACTCGATCCAGCAGGGCATCCCCGCGTACAGCTGCCATTTCGGCGGCGCGGAGTCCACCGGGACCACACCCATGGGTCCTCCCGCTAGTACTTGGCGTCTTCCGGACACCATTATCCGCCGCGACACGCGCTGTATGTGCTGTTCCAATCACGATCCGATCACCTCACCGGAACGCGGAACCGCCGGGCCGGTGCGGTGGTGTGGCCGGAGCGGTGCCGATTTCTCGCGAAATCGCGGGGCCCGCGTCGCTTCCAGAGCCGAACTCCTACCACTTCCGCTGGCCGAGCTCCTGCCGCTCATGCAGTCGGCACCGCCGCGGGTTCTCTCGTGGTGCTCTCGTGAGGAAGGCCCGACGTGGCGTAGTACCTACTCGATGTCGGGCCTCCCCGCAGCGAGAGCCCGCGAGAGGTTCCGCCACGCACCCACCCCGGCACGACGAGCGAGGAATCTGAATCACAAATAGCGGTATACGTCCTCGGGGGAGAGGCCCCTCGCGAGCAGAATCACCTGCAGCCGGTAGAGCAGCTGGGAGGCTTCCTCGGCGAGCTGCTCGTCGGACTCGTGTTCGGCGGCCAACCAGACTTCCCCTGCCTCCTCCAGGACTTTCTTGCCCTGCGAGTGGATCCCCGCGTCGAGGGCGGCAACCGTGGCGGATCCCTCGGGCCGGCTGTGCGCACGCTGCTGAAGCTGACTGAACAGCTCGTCGAAGGTCTTCACGACCGGTGATCCTTGCATCCCGCCACGCTCGGCCGAACACCGCCCGGCGCCGGACGCGACGAGCTCAGCCGCGACGCAGCAACGTACCGAGCTCAGCGGTGTCGAGCCCTTCCAGGGACTCCCGGATGGTGCACCCGAGTTCGGGCTCCAGCGGGACCTCGCAGCTCACTCCGAGCACCGCGCACCCCGCCGACACGGCAGAACTCACCCCGGTGGGGGAATCCTCGATCGCGACGCAGTCCGCCGGGTCGACGCCCAGCTCGCGGCACGCGCGCAGATAGGGCTCCGGATCGGGCTTGTTGTAGCCGTCCACCTCGTCACCGCAGACGGTGGCGTCGAACATCTCGGCACCGATGGTTCGCAGCGCGATGTCGGTCAGCGACCGGATGGTGGAGGTCACCAGCGCGACCGGAACACCGTCGGTACTGACCCGACGCAGTGCCTGCTCGGCGCCGGGACGCCAGGTGAGATCGTTGGCGAGCATCTCGGCCATCCGCTCGATCACCTGCTGGCCCGCCGCCTCGATGTCGGCCGGGCCGGTGGACATGCCGATGTCGGTGAGCAGCAACCGCATGCTGCGGGACATGTTGGAGCCGACCATGCGCGCACGCGCGGCATCGCTGATCTCGGCGCCGTTGGCCGCCGCGTAGTCGTCCATGGCGACCGTCCAGAGCTTCTCGGAGTCGACCAGGGTGCCGTCCATGTCGAAGAGCACGGCGGCGGGGAACTCCGGAACAGCGGGCCGCTGGGACTCAGCGGCGCGAGGATCGGTTTCGGTCATCGAAGCGGACCTCCCGCCCGTTCCCGGGACCAGGCTCCGGGACGGCCCGGGCAGGACGACCGTCGAAGATCGTTACGCATGCGTCCAGCTTACTGGCTCGTTCACGGTGCGCAGTACGCGATGTGAGCACAGCCACGAGGGCGGTTACCGAGCGGGTACAGCACTCGGCATCCATCATCTCCGACAGCGCACGAGGTGGGTAGTACCCTCGCCATGTGTCCGTACCTGCCCCACCTGCCGGTTTCACCCTCGAGAACAGCATCATAATCTGTGCTTTCGAGGGCTGGAACGACGGCGGCGACGCCGCCAGTACAGCCGTGGAACACCTCCAGCTCACCTGGGACGCTACCAGCTGGACGGAGATCGATCCGGATCCCTACTACGACTTTCAGGTGTCCCGGCCCACCGTCAAACTGGTCGACGGTGTGACGCGAGAAGTCTCCTGGCCGACCACGAGACTCTCGGTGTGCCGTCCACCCGGTTGCAGCAGGGACGTGGTGTTGATACACGGAATCGAACCGAACATGCGTTGGAACGCGTTCTGTTCCGAACTGCTGTCCCACATCGAGCAGGCGGGCGCCAGCACCGTGGTCAGTCTCGGGGCACTGCTGGCCGACGCCCCGCACACCCGGCCGATCCCGGTGACCGGCAGCGCCTACGACGCCGAGTCGGCGAGCCGGTTCGGCTTGGAGCGTTCCCGCTACGAGGGCCCCACCGGCATTCTCGGCATCTTCCAGGACGCCTGTGTACAGGCCGGTATCCCGGCTATCTCGTTCTGGGCCGCGGTTCCGCACTACGTTTCGCAACCCCCCTCGCCGAAGGCCACTCTGGCGCTGCTGCACCGCGTGGAGGAGGCGCTGGACCTGGAGGTCCCGCTCAACAATCTGCCCGAGCAGGCGGAGGAGTGGGAGAACACCGTCAGCGAGATGGCCGAGGAGGACGAGGACGTTCGCAACTACGTGCGGGCCCTGGAGGAACGTGGCGACGCCGAGAACACGCTGAGTGAGACCAGCGGTGAGACGATCGCGGCGGAGTTCGAGCGCTACCTGCGCCGCAGGGGTCCCGGTGGCCCCGGGGAGGGTGGAGGACGCGGTAAGGGGCCCGCCGGACCGAGCAAGAACCCGTAGTCGGAACGGGCCCCGTGTGGCTCGGCCGGGTGGGGCCCGGCCGAGCCGTCGCGTCGGGAGCGGGACCGCTCAGCCGTCGACCTCACGCAGGTACCGCTCGGCCAGTTCCGGATCGAGGAACCAGTTACCGAAATCGGCCGGATCGTCGAAGCCGTTGACGAAGCGCTTGCGGATGGTCGCGTTGCGCTCGGCACGGGAGAAGATGTCGAGCACGTGCGCCGGCGGGGGCTGCAACATCGCGTTGGTCCAGGTGGTGGCCGGTTCGACCACGGACCAGTAGCGTTCGAAGGTTCGCCGCATCCAGTCGCTGTCGAACGGTTCGCCGCCCCGCTCCAGGATGCTCTCGAGGTAGGACGCGGCGCACTTGCTCGCGTTGTTGGAGCCCTGCCCGGTGATGGGATCGTTGGCCACCACGACGTCGGCCATACCGAGAACGACCCCTCCCGACGGCAGTTCGCCCACGGGGTTACGCACCACCGGTGCGTAACCTCCGGAAAGGGTCGCCTGCGAATCGGTGAGCTCGGCGTGCTTGAAGCGCTCGTACTCCCACGGGACGTACTGCCGCATCAGCTCCAGCATGCGCTTCCAGTGCTCGCCCGGGGCGGGCCTGTCCGACCAGCAGTCCAAGGGGCCACCCGGTATGCCCTCGAAGAACGGGATCTCACACGGCCCGCTCAACGTCAGGCCGGGAATGACGAACAGCTCACCCACGCCGGGGACCACGTTGAACCGCACCGCGTCCATGTCCGGGTGCTCCGGCCGACGATCCGCACCGTGGACATAGCTGACCGACAGCACTCGCTGCGGGGTGTTGTAGGGCGAGCGGTCGGGGTCGCGTCCGAACAGCTGGACGAGTTCGCCCTTGCCCGCCGCGACGAGCACCAGTTCGTAGTGCCTGGTCAGCGAGTCCAGATCCGAGGTCGTCACCCCGTGGAAGATGACCTTGCCGCCGTTGTCCTCGAACAGCTCCAACCAACCTGCCATCTTGACCCGCTGGTCGACCGACTGCCCGTAGTCGTCCAGCATGCCGACCCAGTCCAGTGCCCTGGTGCCGTCCTCGGCCGCGATGGAGACACCCAATCCCTGGATCCGCGGTGCGCGACCCTCCCAGAGGTTGAGCTTGTAGTCCCGTTCGTGCTGTAACGCGGTGTGGAACATGGCCTGTGTCGACATGACACGACCACCACGGATCTCCTCCGGCGTTCGCGCGGACATGATCGTGACGTCATAGCCGTGTTCCAGCAGGCACAGACCGGTCTGCAACCCGGCCTGGCCGGCTCCGACTATGAGGATCTTGCGCATCGCACCCTTCCTTTCACCCGACGAGACCCCTCCACTACGACACCGGTCCCCGCGGGACACGGCGACGAATCACGCGGCGCCGTGCGTCACGTTCAACCGCATCGTGTGGGTAACCAGCGTCCGTAAAGCATCTACAGTGGACAATGAATCACGTGCGTCGCAGGTGATCAATGGGACGTCCGGAGCGATCGCGAGTGCTTCGCGGATCTCCTCCAGCTCGTGGGTCAACGTTCCCTCGAAGAGGTTGACGGCCACTACGAACGGGATGTCCGAGTCGTGCTCGAAGTAGTTGATCGCGGCGAACGACTCCGCTATCCGTCTGGTGTCGACCAGCACGACCGCGCCCAGCGCGCCTCTGGCCAGGTCGTCCCAGAGGAACCAGAAACGGGACTGTCCGGGGGTTCCGAACAGGTAGAGCATCAGGTCCGGGTGCAGCTGGATACGCCCGAAATCCATCGCCACGGTGGTGGTCGTCTTCTCCCCGGCGGGATCGAGATCGTCCACGCCTTCGCTGGCCTCGGTCATCCACGCCTCGGTGTTCAGGGGAGCGACCTCGGACACCGACGATACGAATGTGGTCTTGCCGACTCCGAATCCACCCGCGACCACGATCTTCGCCGAGAGCATCAGCTCGGAGTGGTCACGCGGAGAGCTTGTTGAGGCCATCGAGAATCCTCTCGAGGATATTGTGATCGTAACTGTAAGCCTGTCCGGTGGGGTGAATGACGATCGCCCCTTCCGTCGCCAAGTCGCTGACCAGCACTCGTATCACCCCGAGCGGGATGTTCAGCGAGGCGGAGAGTTCGGCCAGCGATATCGGCCGTCGGGCGTGCTCGTAAACCGACCGGGATTCCGGAAGCAGCTTTTCGGCGAGTTCGGTGTCGTAATCCGACACCGAAACCATCGTCTCCACGAGAAGCTGGTGCCGGGTTCGGGTCCGTCCGTGCGTGAGCGCGTAGGGCCGCACCCGGCTACTGCGGCTTTCCCGCTGGTTCTGTGAGTGTGTGACCATGGGTCTTCCTTTAACCGATCAGTCACGCGGCCTTCGCGCGGTTACGACGCGCCTTAAGTCGGCACGGACCTCCGGTGTCAACGCGTGCCCGGTGTTTTCCACGAACTGGGTCATCTCGTAGGCGACTACGCGCATCTGCGCCTCGGCCGAGGTCAGTACGGCGAGTCCGGCGCCGGAACCGATACCCATGAACAGAAAGTATCCGTGCCGCAGCCGGAGAATGATCTGTTCGCAATCACCCTTCTCGAACAACGCGGAACCGTGGTGCGCCAGGCTGAGCATGCCGCTGGAGATCGCCGCGAGCTGCTCGGACTCATCGGAGGTGACCGATGAGGAAGCAGCCAGTGGCAAGCCATCCGCCGACAGAATCAACGCGTGGGTGGCGCCGTGCACCCGGTGCACGAAATCGTCGACCAGCCAGTCGAAATTCGCGGACTGGGCATTGTTTTCTGCAGCCGTCACTGCTGTGGCCTCTCGGCATCGTCGTTTTCGTTGTGCTGCCTGGCTTCCAACTCGCCCTCGGCGAAATCTCCCAGGTCCGCGAGCAACTGCTGATGGCTCTCGCGGATGTCGCGTTCCGTGTCGTCGGAGCGGAGTTCCGGCGCGGGCACGGCGGAGCCGCTGCTCCCGCCGGAGGATCCCTTCAGACTCTGCGAAACCCTGCGTGGCAACCCGTTGGCCGTGGTGGCGGGCTGTGACTGGTCCTGCTGCGCCGCGGCCTGCTCCTCGGAGGGCCAAACGGGCTCGGCCGCCACCGCGGGAGTCTCCACACCGGCCTCCGTGGTTTCGGACGGGGTTTCGGACGGGGTTTCGGCGGCCGCGTTCGCCCGGGGTTCCGTGGTCGCCCGCGCGGAACGCATGTTCGGGATCGCCGGTTCCTCGGACACCGGAACCTGTCGTGACACGCCCCCGTTGGGTGCCGCGTTCTCGTGCACCAGGGCGTGCGGCAGCAGCACCGAGGCGGTCGTCCCGTGTGGCGCACGACGCGCCAACCAGACCCGAATACCGTGTTTGCCCGAGATTCTGCGCACCACGGCCAACCCCATGTGGCGCACCGCGTTGCGATCGAGCACCGGGGCACTCGCGAGCCGTTCGTTGAGCGCGGAGAGCCTCGCAGCGGGGAGGCCGATACCGGCGTCCTCGACACGCACCATCATGCTGCCCTGTTCGGTCAGATGCGCGCTGATGGTCACGGACGAATTCGGCGGGGAATGCGCCGTGGCATTGTCCAGCAGTTCCGCCAGCAGCCTGCTGACGTCGTCCGCGGCGAACCCGACCACGCCGAGTTCGGTCACCCTGCCGAGTTCCACCCTGTTGTAGTGCTCGATGGAGGACATACCCGCACGGATCACGTCGACCAGTGAAGCCGTCTCCGGCTTAGCACCACCGGCGTCCCGCCCGGCCAGCACACGGAGGTTCTCACCGTTGCGCCGCAGCCGGGTGGCCAGGTGGTCGAGCCGATAGAGGCGATCCAACGACTCCGGGTCGTCCTCTTCGGACTCCATCTGTTCCAGTTGCTCGAGCAGTGAGTCCACAAGGTTCAGATCACGCAGGGCGACACTGGAGCAGACCCCTGCCAACACATCCTGTGAACTCGGCTCACGCGAAGGCGAAGGACCGATAATCTGCGCCACGGTGTCCCGTGAACGCTGCAACAGTTGTCTGGTCGATCCCTCCAACCGCTGTCTCGCCGCACCGTCCCGTAACGATCTGCGCGAGCGTTCGAGCATCTCCCATACCCGACTCACCATCCCACCTCGCAACCAAAGCACCTATTACCGATCCGGGCTTCGTGCGGACTCGTGTCACGAGATCCAATCAGATCGGTTGGCGGAAGTCTACGTTGTGTTCCTATTGGCCGGTCGGGGTGGCCGGTGGTTGTCGCATATTACCGAAAATTCGACGGTCAAGAGCATTTTCCCAGCTCATCGGAACAAAAACCCGAGTCGAATGTCGCGACCACCATCTCTTCGCCGACCCGACCCGGCCTGTAGGGAGAAGCAACGGCGTGAGCGGCGAAAACATCGCGCACCCCCACCACGACACGCGGTATCGTCGCAGTACAGGGCAGCAGGAGCGAGGCCGAGGAAACTCTCGGAAACGTGTCGCGCAGGCCGAAGTCGACAACCGCGGAATACCGTGAGAATCGCCGGAAGGGTTCACGGCGCGCGGGGTTCCTATTGCCGCCGGAAACGGAGAATGCCGTCCCGGCCACGAAAATCCGCCACTCGGGATATCCGAGCCTGCCACCGCGACCGACGGGATTTCCGAACCGGAACCGGAAGTGGCGCCCCTGCGGCGGGGCGCCGAACGTGCTTCCGTTCCCCGGCTCCGAGGACGGCGGGGTTACAGGGCCACGCCCAGCAGGGCGTCCACCGCACGGCGAATCGTCGAGGGCGCGGTCGTGTCCTCGCCCCCCTCGTACAGCGCCTCGTCGACCCAGGCGTCCACGGCTCGCAGCGCCCCTTCGGTGTCGAGGTCGTCGCTGAGCCGCTCCCGCAACCGGTCGAGAGTCGAGTCGGCGGGAGGCCCCTCCGACAGCTCCACCGCCTGCTTCCAGCGGGAGAGCCTGGCGGCACCGGTGGTGAGCAGATCGGCGTTCCACGAACGATCGGCACGGTAGTGACCGCTCAACAACGCCAACCTGATGGCCATCGGATCCACTCGATCGCCACGAAGCCGGGAGACGAACACGAGGTTGCCCTTGGACTTGGACATCTTCTGCCCGTCCAGTCCCACCATCCCGGCGTGCGAGTAGTGGCCCGCGAAGGGGTGTTGCCCGGTCAGCGCTTCCGCGTGCGCGGCGCTGAACTCGTGGTGCGGAAAGGCCAGGTCCGAGCCGCCGCCCTGCAGGTCGAACCCGATCCCGAGCCTGTTCAACGCGATCACCGAACACTCCAGGTGCCAGCCGGGACGACCCGCACCGAGCTCGGAGTCCCAGGAGGGTTCGTCCGGGCGAGCCATGCGCCACAGCAGGGCGTCGAGCGGGTGCTCCTTGCCCGGGCGGTCCGGATCGCCACCTCTGTCCGGGAACACCTCCGTCATCTCGGCTCTGCTGTAACGGGACTCGTACCCGAGCTTACCGGTGGCGTCGTGCCGGAAGTAGACATCCGGAAACTCGTCGTCCACCCGGTAGGCCGCACCGGAGGAAAGCAGTTTGGTCACGGCTTGCTCGATCTCCGGGATCGACTCCACCGCTCCGACGAAGTCCCGCGGTGGCAGTACGCGCAGGGCCGCCATGTCCTCGCGGAACAGCGCGGTCTCGCGCATCCCGAGCACGACCCAGTCCTCGTTGTCGTGCGTGGCACGCTCCAGCAGCGGATCGTCGATGTCTGTGACGTTCTGCACGTAGTGCACATCGCTGCCGTTGTCCAACCAGATGCGGTGCACCAGGTCGTAGGCGATGTATGTGGCGGCGTGACCGAGGTGGGTCGCATCGTAGGGAGTGATGCCGCAGACGTACATCCGCACCCCAGAACCGGTACCGACCGGTCTTACTTCGCCGGTGGCGGTATCGAACAGCCGCAACGGATGCGCAGTACCGGGCAGGCTGGGCACGGAAACCGATGACCAGGGTTGCATGTGTCCGACCCTAGCCGCCACGGTTAAGTGACCCGTGACGGGCCGGAGCTTTCCCGCCCCGGAGCCTCCGGCGTCGATTTCTCGCGAAATCGCCGGGCGGTGGGGCAGCACAGGGCCGCACTCCCACCACCCACGCGACCCGCACCGGTCGAAGCAAAGCGGAAATTGACTCCCCCGGTACCGCCCCCATCGGACGCGACCATGCGAGTAAGCAGCGCGGGCCCCGGTGCGTGAGTCGGATGCATTGCGAGGCCGGGCCGCTCGCCGCGTAGGTCGCTACTCAAGAGCCGGCCCAACGCGGCAAGGCGCCGACTCACGTGCCGGCTAACCGACCAGGCACGCAACCGCTGTCACCGCCATCAGAAGGGGGGCCAGGGTATGGCGGGCCACTCGCCGGAGGGCGCCGGGAACACCCCGCCCCGCAGCAACCGGTCGATCCGGTCCCGCAGGGCCTGAACTTCCTTCGGGGTTATGTGCTCGACCAATCCGGCGGCGAACTCGCCGTCCAACTCAGCGCGCAACCGTTCCAGGGAGCGGACCTCCGTCCCGTGGAGGGCCTGCCCGAGCCAGCCCCACAACACGGTGCGCAGCTTGTCATCGGCGTTGAGACTCACACCGTGATCGATACCGAGCACCCGCCCCCGCGAGGTGCACAACACGTGACCGCCCTTGCGGTCCGCGTTGTTGAGCACCACGTCGAACAGGGTCAGCTTACGCAGCTCGTCGTGGTCGGAGTGGGCGAGCACAACCGGCTCACCCTGATCGTCCCGCGCGTGCAGCACGGTCAGCCAGTTCGAGGGCACGTCCTCGGGAGTGCGGATGTCGACCAGTTCGGAGTCCTGCTCGGTGTCCACCCACAGTTGCACCATGCCCGGACCGTGGGGGCCGTCCCGTAACAGTGTCGGCGGCACCAGATGCCATCCGAGCGTTTCGGAAAGCAGATAGGCGGCGACCTCACGACCGGCCAGTGTGCCGTCCGGAAAGTCCCACAACGGCCGTTCACCACGCACCGGCTTGTAGACGCAGTCGGCCCGCAACCCGTCGTTCTCCACCGTGCACAGCAGGGTGGCGTTGGAGGCCTCGACGAGACGGCCCTGAACCTCCAGACTCCCCTCGCGCAACAGCTCGACAGCGACGTCGTCGGCGAGCACGAGCCGCTACTCCTCTTCCGAACGGCGGTAACCGTTCTGCCGTGGGCAGATGTGGCCCTCCGGATCGAGCGGCTCCGAGCAGAGCGGGCACGGTTTCCGGCCCGCCTCGATCACTCGCTGCGCGCGCTCCGCGAAGGCGCGCGCGTGCGCCGCGCTGAGGAACACCCGAACCGCGTCCGGCCCTTCGTCGGTGTCGTCGAGCACGACGGACTCGTCGACCTCCTCCTCGGTGACCGCGAGCAGTTCCACGACGACCGCCTCGGTCTCGGCATCCCAACCGAGCCCCATGGTGCCGACCCGGAACTCCTCCTCTACCGGCACCTCCAACGGACCGGAGTCGACCAGTTCGTCCGGTGGTTCGGAGGGCAGTTCGGTGTCGAATCGGCGCTGCACCTCTTCCAGCAGGGCGTCGATGCGTTCTGTCAGCACCGAGACCTGCTGTTTTTCCAGTTGAACGCTCACCGTCCGCAAGTCCTCGGTGGCCTGCAGATAGAAGGTGCGATCGCCGGGCTCACCGACCGTTCCCACGATGAAACGGTCGGGCTGACGGAATACGTGGATGACACGAGCCATGACACCCTCGACACTAAGTCACAGCGCTGCTGATCATGCAGCCCCTTCCCCTCGCGCACGAAGGGGGATCGTCCCTGGCAGCGTCGATGTCGATCTCACCCGCCGGGCGGATCGGCCCACGACCACCCCACCGGGACGATGTTCGCCACCCGCGAACAACAGTCACCGTTCCGCACGACCACGAACCGAACGGAGCTCGTACACACCCCGCGAGGCGTCTGTCACCAAACGTAGCAAAACCCGAACCGAAAGTGACCACTGCCGTGCGCGCTTCGGCACGCCCCGAGCGGTGCACCATGAGGTCATGCCGACGATCACAGCAGCACGCACCATCCCTCCCCCGCTCCGCGTCGGGGACACGGTCGCGGTGGTCGCCCCCGCGGGCCCCGTGCCGGAGGAGCAACTGCGAACCGGTGTCGGGCTGCTCGAATCGTGGGGGCTGCGGGTCAGAGTCGGCGATCACGTGAGGGATCGGCATCCCCGGCTGGCCTACCTGGCCGGTTCGGACGCCGATCGGGCAGCGGACCTGGAACGAGCGTGGTGCGACCCCGAGGTCAGCGCGGTGTTGTGCGCACGCGGTGGCTACGGCAGTGTGCGGATCCTGCCACGGCTCGACTGGCGAGCCATGGAACGGGCCCCGGGCAAGCTTCTGGTGGGCTCCAGCGACACGACGGCACTGCACGAAGCGATCGGCCGACGGCTGGGACTGGCCGGCCTGTTCGGGCCGATGATCGCCACGAAAGCCTTCACCGAGGACGTCACCGCCCGCGAGCACCTGCGTCGCGCCCTGTTCGAACCGGCGGGGACGCGCCTGAGCAGCCCGCACTCGGCCGCGCTGCGGAGTGGGTGCGCGGCGGGGGTCACCCACGGCGGCAACCTGAGCGTGCTGGCCGGGCTGCTCGGCTCCGGGGAGCTGCCCGAACCACCGAATCCCGGTCTGGCGCTGCTGGAGGACGTGACCGAGCAGCCCTACCAGCTGGACCGGTACCTCACCCAGCTGAAACGGGCGGGGTGGTTCGAGACGGCCACCGGGGTGGTGTTGGGCTCCTGGCAGGACTGCGGGCCACTCGAGGGCGTACGTGCGACGCTGCTCGACATCCTGGGTGATCTCGGGGTACCGGTGTTGTGGGAACTGGGATTCGGTCACTGCGACGGCCAGCTCACGGTGCCGCTCGGTGTGAGCGCCGAGCTCGACGCCGAGGCTGGCACTCTCACATTCGACGCGACCGGACCCGGCTGAATCGTGGTCCGCCACGGCGGGCCACCTCGCGAGGGGCGGCGGTACGAGGGATGCGGGTACGTTCCACCAGCCGGGAGCTGTTGGCCGTCGAGCTGAGCGAGGTGCTGCACGAGGGCACCGGACAACCGTGGTGCAGGGTGGCACTCGACGGACATCCCCTCACCGGCACGAATGAGCTGGCCGATTCGCTCGCCGAACAGCTGCGGCTGCGGGGGAGGCACGTAGTGCGGGTACGCCTATGGGACTACGTCCGCCCGGCCTCGCTTCGGCTGGAGCGGGGGCGCGAGGACCCGGACTCCTTCCGGTTCGACTGGTTCGACTTCGGCGCCCTGACGAGGGAGGTCCTCGCGCCGTTGCGGCCGGCAGGCAGCGGTCTCGTACTTCCGACACTGTGGGATGCGGAACTGGACCGTTCCCCGCGCATGGAACGCGTGCGCCTCACCGAGGGCGGTGTGGTGGTCGTCGACGGCCCGTTCCTGCTCGGCGGCGGGCTCGAAACGGATTTCGCGGTACACCTGTGGATGTCCGAGAAGGTACTGCTGCGACGGGTCGCCGCGGAGAACGAGTGGCAGCTGCCCGCCTTCGACGACTACCAGCGGGAGATCCGCCCCGACCTGCTGGCAGACCGACTGGTCCGGATGGACCGTCCGGAACGTCCCGCGATAGTGGACTCGTTGAGCTGAGAGCACACCACGGACACGCTCACCCGCTCGCCTTCGGTCGAGCGTTCCGGGGAATCGAGCATCCCGAGGAGAGGTACACCGCGATCATCGAAACCGCCGGAAGCGACCGTTCAGGAAACACTTCGTTCGAACGAGGGGACCGCCGCGAGCAGTTCGGTGGTGTACTCGTGCTCGGGATCGATCAGGACCCGCTCGACCGGTCCCGTCTCCACTATCGCCCCTGCCCGCATCACCGCCACCCGATCGGCTACGTTCCACGCCAGCCCGAGATCGTGCGTGATGACCAGGCTGGACACACCTCGCTCGCGCCGCAGCCGCAGCAGCAGCGCCAGGATCTCACCGCGCACCGTGGCGTCCAACGAGGCGACCGGCTCGTCGGCGACCAGCACCCGCGGGCACAGCACCAACGCACCCGCGATGACGACACGTTGCCGTTGCCCACCGGACAGCTCGTGCGGGAACCGCCCGGCGAACTCCTCGGCGGGCCGCAGCTCGGCCGCTTCCAGCGCCTCGTGCACACGGGCCGTCTCGTCGGTCGCTCCGCCGTGCACCCGCAGTCCCTCCGCCACCGCCTCGTAAACGGTGTGGCGGGGGTTCAGCGCGCCCGTGGGATCCTGCAGCACCAGCTGCACATTGCCCCGAAAATCGCGCAGTCGCCGCCCGGAAGTGGGAATCGGGCGCCCGTCGTAGTGGACCACCCCGGTATCGGGGTGCCGCAGTCCGAGCAGGGTGCGGGCCAGCGTGGTCTTCCCGGAACCGGACTGACCGACCAGCGCGAGTATCTCGTCACCGGTGACGTCCAGATCGACCTCGCGCACCGCCGGCACCCGGTTGCGGTGGCGGTCCGTGAACTCCACGCTCACCCCTTCGGCCGACAGCAGCGGTCGCCGGGTGGAACCGGCCGCCCCGGCGGGCTCACCGGCCCCCGGATAGCGGGAAGCGGTATCACCGATCGTGGGAAACGCCGCCGCCAGTTCTCGGGTGTGCTCGTGCTCCGGAGCGCTCGCGAGTCTGTGAGCGGGACCTTCCTCCACCAGCCGTCCCCGATACATCACCGCCAGCCGCCGACAGCTCGCCGCCAGTACCGAGAGGTCGTGACTGATCATCAACAACGCGATACCGCGCTCGGCGACCAGGCGCCGCAACAGGGACAGCACCTGCGACTGGACCACCACGTCCAGCGCGGTCGTGGGCTCGTCCGCGATGATCAGGCGCGGCTCGCAGGCAAGGGCCATCGCGATCATCACACGCTGCCGCTGTCCACCGGACAGCTCGTGCGGATAGGCGTCGCGACGCCGAGCGGGAATCTCGACCCGCTCCAACAGCTCGACCACCCTGGCACGCGACACCGCCGCCGAGAGACGCTCGGAGGAGTGCAACCGGATCGGCTCGGCTATCTGGTCGGCGATGGTGCGAACCGGATTGAGCGCGTGCATGGCCCCCTGGAACACCACCGATGCGCTCGCCCACCGTGCGGCGCGCAACCCGCCCCAGGTGAGTCGCTCGATGTCCTGACCGTCGAGCAGAATCGTGCCGTCGACATCGGCCGAACGCGGCAACAGCCGCAGCACCGCCAGAGCGAGGCTCGTCTTGCCGCAGCCGGACTCGCCCGCCAGTCCCAGCGTCGCGCCGGGTTCCAACGTCAGGTTCGCGTCGATCACGGCCTGTCGCGGCCGCGCCGAACCGCCATAGGTGACCGAAACCCCGTCCATACGCAGTATCGGATTCATCGGCGTGTTCCCCGCAATTTCGGATTCAGCACGGTTTCCAGCGCACGGCCGCACAACGTGAAGCTCAGCACCACGATCGCGATGCCCAGACCGGGCGGTAGCAGGTACCACCAGGCACCCGCCGTCACGGCTCCGGTGTCCATGGCGGATTTGAGCATCGATCCCCACGAGATCATGGACGGATCCCCCAGCCCGAGAAAGGAGAGCGTCGACTCGGCGATGATCGCGCTGGCCACGGTGAGCGTGGTGGTGGCGAACACCAGCGGCAGCACAGCGGGCAGCACGTGCTTTCCGAGCAGATGCCGATGCCCCCCGCCGAGTGCTCTGGCTCGCTCGATGTAGGGACGCGTTTCCACCGTGAGCGTCTGTGCCCGCACCAGCCGGGCTGTCTGCGGCCAGGATGTCACCCCGATGGCGAGCACGATGGTGAACACGCCTCTCGACAGCACGGTGGACAGGGCTATGGCCAGCACCAGCGCGGGCAGCACCAGGAAGAAATCGGTCACCCGCAGCAGCAGGGTGGAGACCCAACCACCGAAGTGGGCGGCCAGCAACCCCACCACTGTTCCGATCACCATCGACAGCACCGCCGCGGACAACCCGACCAGCAACGACATGCGGGCTCCCCACCAGGTCAGCAGCAGCACCGAACGCCCCGACTCGTCGGTTCCCAACCAGTTCGTCGCGCTCGGTGGTCGCAGCGGCTCCCCCCGCACCCTGGTGACGTCGAGCTCGTCGGACCGGGTGAGCACCGGCGCCAGCAGAGCCAGCCCCACGACCACCAGCAGCACTGCCAGGCCGAACAGCCCGCCCCGATCGGCGCGGTAGACACGCCATCCCTCGGCCAGGGCGGCTAGCCGCCGCCCCGTCACTCCGGTGAGGTTCGGCGGGGCGCTCACGAGTCACGCACCCTCGGGTCGAGGAATCGGTAGATCAGCTCGGCCAGCACGTTCATCACGATCACGCTCCCTGCCAGCACAATGAACGTTCCCTGCAACAACGGCAGATCGGGCACCCGCAGCGCCTCGTAGGTCAGCAATCCCAGTCCGGGCCAGGAGAAGACGGTCTCCACAGTGATCGCCCCGGCAACCACCAGCCCGAGGTGCAGAAAGATCAGCGTCACGGTGGGAAGCAGAGCGTTCGGCACGGCGTGCCTGCGCCGCACCAGATCCTCGCGCAGCCCCTTGGCGCGGGCGGTGGTCAGGTACTCGGCCCCCATCTCCTCGAGCAGCGAGGTGCGCATGACCATCATGAACTGCGCGTAGATCACCGCCACGAGCGTCACGCACGGCAGCACCAGGTGGTGGGCCACGTCCAGCACCCGGGCGACCACGCCCGCCGGAACGTCGGGAGAGGACATGCCGGCCACGGGAAACAACCCGGGAAGCGGACCGACGCCGACCCCGAAGGCCATCAGCAGCAGCAGTCCGAGCCAGAAGGTGGGGACCGACCACAACGTCAACCCCACCGAGGTGAACCACCGGTCCACCACACCGCCCTGCCGCCAGGCGGCACGGGTTCCCATCCAGAGCCCGACCAGCACCGCCAGCACGGTGGCGGTGCCCACCAGCAGCACGGTGGGACCGATCCGTTCGACGATCAGTTCCGCTACGGGGCGATTGTAGATGTAGGACGTCCCCAGGTCGCCGTGCAGCAGGTTCAGCAGGAAGTCGCGGAACTGCAGGTACAACGGCTGGTCCAGGCCGAACCGGTGTCGCAGCGCGGCCAGCTGTTCGGCGCTGACCGGTGTGGATCTGGTCATGGTGCGCGCCGGATCGCCCGGCAGCACCCGGAACAGGAAGAAACCGAGCACTGCCACCAGGAACAGGCTCACCACGCCCCCGCCGACCTTCGCGGCCACGAACCGCAGCAGTGGTGGCGGCCCGCTCGCGGGGCCGCGGGTCTCGAGTTCGTCACGAGTGTCCGTCATGGCCTATTCCCGGTGTTCCGCTGTGTGTCGACGACGCGCCGCCACGGACGCGACCACGATCGCTCCGAGCAGTAGGACTCCGACGACGACGAAGGCCGCCGAGCGGTATCCGGCGCCGCCCGAGGCCGTTCGGGCCTGCTCGGTGGGACGGGCTCCGTAGTAGCCCCAGTAGCCCTGTTGCGCGGTGATGACACCGTCCTCGGACGGTTGCGACTCGAATCCCTCGAAACGATCGGACCGGTACGCCTCCAGCGTGTTGGGGTAGAACAGGATCAGCCCGGTGGCCATCCGGTGAAACCGGTGCTGTGCCTCTCGGATCAGGTCGACCCGTTTGGAGTGGTCGAACTCGGCGAGCTGTCGGGCGTAGAGCTCGTCGTAACGCCGATCGCAGAGGAAACTGTCGGGCAGACCGCCCCCACCTGGTTTGGGCCTGGCACCACAGGTCTGCAGTCGCAGCACGTAGTCCGGGTCCGGATTGACCGACCACCCGCTGACCACCATGTCGAAGTCACCGGCCGTGGTGCGCTGGTTGACCTGGTTGTCCGAAACCGGTTGCGGCCTTACCCGGATTCCCAACCGGGACAGCCACTCCTTGACGAACTTCCCGACCAGCGCGTCGGTGGGCGAATCACCGTGCAGCACGAACTCGAAGTCCAGGGCCCTGCCGGAGGGGCCGCGGCGAACTCCGTCGGGACCGCGGGGATAGCCCGCCTCGTTCAGCGCCCGGTTGGCCGCTTCGATCGAGAACGGGCGCCTCGTCTCCGGCGGAGGCGTCCAGTAGTAGTCCTCGAATATGGGGGGCAGGTATCCCGCTCCGACCGTTCCGTAACCGCCGAGCACCCGCTCGACGAGGCGTTCACGGTCGATGGCCCGATCGATGGCCCTGCGTACGCGGGCGTCGCGCAACGCGGGATGTCCGGTTCCGATGGGATCGCCCGCGCTGTTGGCGGCACCCGGGTTGAGCACGATCTCGAAGAACCGCCGCCCCTTGCCGCGTACCCGGTGGATGTCGTCGGTGCCACGCAGCGCGTCGAACTGGGTGGGAGTGAGATCGCGGACCACGTCGATGTCACCCTTGCGCAGCGCCTGCACGGCGGCGTCGCTGTTCTCGAAGTTGACGAACCGCAGCCGGTCGATCGTGGGAGCGCCACGCCAGAAGTCCTCGTTGGCGCGCAGCGTCAGATACTGCTGGGGACGGTACTCGGTGGCCACGAACGGACCGCTGCCCACGACGGGCATCCGCTGGTTGGCGAACTCGGCCACGTTGTCGATCCTCGACCAGACGTGGCGGGGGACTATCGGCGCGGCGATGGAGCGCATGGTGGCCTGTGGGCTCTCGGTGCGGATCACCACGGTGCGATCGTCGGGAGCGCTCACCGAGCTGAAGTTGTCCACGTAGTTGCCGTTGGCCGTGGCCGCGGCGGGGTCGTTCATCATCCGCTTGAAGGTGTAGGCCACGTCGTGGGCGGTCACGGGCCTTCCGTCGGACCAGTTCACTCCCTGCCTGATGTGGAACGTCCAGGTGAGCTTGTCCTCGGAGGACTTCCAGTCGGTGGCGAGTTCCGGTACGACCGAGAAGTCCTCGGCGCTGTAGGTGGTCAGTGTGGGGTAGATCAACCGGAACACGTCGGTCGAAGCGAGGCTGAACCCGAGGAACGGGTTGAGCGAGTCGAATTCCTGCTGGATACCGACCCGAAGGGTGACCCCTCCCCCGTTCGGGGAATCAGCGGCGGTAGCGGGCTCGTGCTTCCCGAGGGCGGGCACCAGCGCCGCGAGAAGCAGCGTGAGGATCAGCAGCAGGGCGCGTGGGGCCGCTCTCCGAGCCCCTGAAGATCTCACACCCACTGTGATCACCCCTTCGCTCTTAGTGACGAACTAACCACTCGAAACGGTTCCCGGTCAATGATTCACCGGTTCGGCGTGGCGAGCACGCCGAAACGCCACGCGCGCTTCGGGACTGCCCGGGACGGCGCCGGGCGTCTAGGGTGGACGACCGTGCGGATCCTGATCTCTGCGGACATGGAAGGCGCCACCGGTGTCACCGGTACGGACGACGTGGTGGCGGGCACCGAAGCCTGGCAACGGTTCCGAGAACTGTTCACCGGCGACGTCAACGCCTGCGTGGCCGGGCTCGTGGCCGGTGGCGCGAACGCGACGCTGGTCAACGAGGCGCACTCGATCCAACGGCACCTGCTGCTGGAGCGACTCGACACGCGTGCGCGCATGCTGACCGGACGCCACAAACCACTGTCGATGATGGAAGGTATCGACTCGGGCGTGGACGGAGTGGTGTTCCTCGGCTACCACACCGGCGCGGGTGCCGACGGCGTCCTGTCACACACCTACATGGAGAACGGACTGCTCGGGGTGTGGCTGGACGGCGCGCACGCGAGCGAGGGCAGGCTCAACGCGGCGCTGGCCGCCGAGTACGGGGTACCGGTACTGCTGATCACCGGTGATGATCTGACCTGCTCGGACGCGCGGGACTACACCCCGGGCAGCCACACGGTCGCGGTCAAGGAGTGCGTGAGCAGGTACGCCGCGGTCTGCTCGCCGCCGGAACGCACCGCATCCGACATCAGCTCCGCCGCCGAGCTGTCCATGCGGCAGGCGGGACGCGGCACCCCGAGAACCTCGACCCACCGGATCGAACTCGAGTTCACCGGTACGCACCTCGCCGATGCCGTCGAACTGATTCCCACGGTGGAACGAACCGGCGCTCGTGCGGTGGAGTTCGAGGCAGCCGACATGACCACGGCGATGAAAACGTTCAAGGTGATCACGACCGTGGCCTCCCGAGCCGTGCAGGAGCTCTACGGCTGATCGAAGTCTTCCGGTCGGGTTGTCGAGCTACTCGCTCGGCGGAACCTCCCGCGGGCTAGCGCTCCGGGAGGTCCGACGACGGGCAGCGACGACCGGAACCCACTACCGTCCCCAGCGGGCCTGTTGCCAGTGGACCGACTCGGGACGGGCACCGGTGCGGACGAACTCGTCCAGCGCCGCGCGGAGCTCGGCGAACCCCAGCACCGAGTCGGCGGGAAAGGCCAGCGGGCTACCGAGGTCGAAACGCAGCACGGGGGCCTGTGGATCGGGATCACCGCTACGGGTCTGCCAGGAGGAGAGCTGCCCCTCCTCGTCCTCCTCGGTGTAGTTGAGCACTCCCATCTCGTCGTCGGCCGAGGTCACGACCCGAATCCCGCTGTAGGGGCCGGGCTCCTCCTCGTTCTCGTACGGACGGTCCCAGACGTAGAGCTGGCAGGCTCGGCCCTGTCGCGGCGGACGAAGCAACTTCTCCACCAGTTCACGCTTGCGCTCGTCGCGTTCGGCGTACTCCCGTTCGTCACCGATCACACCGGTGGCGACCGTGATCCCGAGTTCGGTGTTGCGCGCTCCGACGGCTTCGGCACGGAAGGCGTCGAGCTCGGCCCGGGCCTCTCGCAGTGCCCGCAGCGCGGCCCCCTGGTGGAACACCAGATCCGCCCAGTACGGATGTTCCATCACCCTGTTGAGGTCCGCGTAGACGGACTCGGTGGTCTCGAGCAGCTTGTCCACGTGGTCCAACGGCACATCCGTCAAGCGGGCGAAGATCTCCGAGAGATTCCCCGGCGCGGTCGGCTCGTCGTGTGACGGCGGATTCGACATGCCTTCCGTGTTCCAATCCGTGTACCCGTTTCCCTGGTGGCACCCGTTAGAACCCACCAAGCTGTTGCGATCATGCTGCCAGCCTCGGGGTGCGACCGAACGGGCCGGTGATCGGAAGCGAGATCGGTAGACTCCGGGACCGCTCGAGAGATTACCGTGGGTACACGTAGTGATCCGATACGGCACCGGCGGAAATCACCGAACGGTGGACAACGCCGCGCACGGCTCGGCTACCGGTTTCCGACGACCGGCGCCGGGTTCGCGGCACACGTGCCGGGACACACAGCGAGGAGTGATCTGTCACACATGGCACAGCCTCGGGGGTTCCGCTGCGATTATCGGCTCACGACACCAGAATCCAGCCGAGAGGACGGCATGACGGACGGTTCGCACGCACGCAAGCACGCCGAACGGAGCCTGCAGGACCTGGATCGAGCGGCCGAGCACAACAGGGCCGCACTGGGTGAGGCGGCGAAAACGCTGATCGACTGCGTCGAGGCAGACGGTCTCGTGTTCACCGCGGGTGCGGGGCACTCCCTCGCCGGTGTACTGGAAAGCTTCTACCGGGCAGGAGGGCTGGCCGCGGTTCGCCCGCTGTACCACCCCGATCTGCTCCCGCTGCACGGCGCGGCGACCAGCACGGCCACCGAACGGCGCGAGGGACTCGCCGAAGACGTGCTCCGGGAATCGGGGCTGCGCGGCGGTACCGATGTGCTCGTGGTGTTTTCCAACTCGGGGATCAATCCCTATCCGGTGGAACTGGCGGCCACGGCACGCCGCGAGGGGTCACAGGTCATCGCGGTGACCTCACCCGCCGCGGCGGCGGGAGCCCCGCGCCGCACGGAGGAGGGCACGCTGGCGGATCAGGCCACGGTCGTGCTGGACACCATGGTGCCGGCGGGCGACATCACACACCCCGAACAGCGACCGGCTACGGCACCGGGGTCGTCACTGGCCAACGTATTCCTGTGGAATCTGCTCATGGTCGAGACGTACGAACGTGCCGGTGAGGTCGGCATCTCGCTGCCGTGGTGGCGCAGTTCCAACGTTCCCGGCGGTGACGAGGCCAACGCCGAGCGGCTGGAGCACTACGGCAAGCGCGTACCGCGGCTGCGCTGAACCGGCAAGCACGCCGGGAGTGACCATGAACCGACTCCCCGCCGGCGTCGCGACTGGTCTAGACCGAAGTGGGTCAGAACCGTCGCGAGCCGGCGCCGCCCCGGTGGACCCGGCCACCGCTGTGGGCGCGCTCGTCCCGAGGCGTGGCCCGGTGCGGCCCGTGCCCGACTCCCTTTCCACGGCCCGCACCGTCCGAACAGGTGGTTCCGACGGAGCTCTACTCGCCGCCGGAACCACCCATCAGCTCCCGCAGCCTGCGCAGCTGGGCCGCTCGTTCCGCGGCGAACTGCTGCTCGGGATCCTCGGCCTCCTCCGCCTGGGACAACAGCGCGAGAGTCTCGCGTACCGCCCCGGTGGGCGATCGGGTGATCGCCTCGACGAGCTGATCGGTAGCGTCCTCCAGCCGCTCGGGTTCGACCACCGAGTTGGCCAACCCGACCCGGGAGGCCTCATCGGCGTCCACTTCCCGCCCGGTCAGGCACATCTCGACGGCTCTGGAGTAACCGACGGCCCGAACCAGCGGCAACGTCCCCCCGAGGTCGGGAACCAGACCGAGACTGGTCTCGGCCATGCGCAACTTGGCGTCGGTGGCCAGCACACGCATGTCACAGGCCAGTGCCAGTTGGAAACCCGCGCCGATGGCGTGGCCCCGAACCGCCGCGATCGTCACCCGTTCGGGATCACGCAACCAACTGAATCCCTGTTGGAACGCGGCTATGTCGGCGTCGCCCTGCTCTACCGGGCTGGAGGCCAGCGACAACAGCCCGGGCGCACCGTCGACCTGTTCGGATTCGAACAGTCGCCGATCCAACCCGGCGGAGAACGCCCTCCCCTCCCCCCGGACAACGACGACGCGCACCTCGGGTGCGAGGTTCTGTCCGATTTCGCGCAACGCCTTCCACGTGTCCGGCGTCTGCGCGTTGAGTTGATCCGGTCGATCGAGAACGATCGTCGCGCGGGAACCGCGCAACATCAGTCGAACGTGCCCACGATCCAGTACACCGGGATCAATTGCCGATTCCGTCAAACGGGTCCTCCGTCGCTACACACCAGCGGTCGGGATGGCAACCACCCTAGAAGACCGATCATGGTGCCGCGATCGGAGGCCGCGCGGTACGGACCGTTCGGACACGGCGTGCCCGGTGCCGACAGCGTGCCGGGCACGCCGCAGCCGTGGATACCTATTTCTTCTTGGAGCGGGTCGCACCACCGCGCCCCCGCAATTGCACTCCGGACTCGACCAGTACGCGGTGCACGAAACCGTATGAACGACCGGTCGCCTCCGCCAGGGAACGAATGCTCGCCCCCTTCTCGTACTTCTTCTTGAGGTCACTGGCCAGTTTGTCTCGTGCGCTTCCGGTGATTCGCGCACCCTTCTTCAGGTCAACCACTGTGTCCCCGCCTTCCCCGTAGAACAGGTCGGGCCGCTCGCGACCCCTGTCAGGCCAATGATCGAACAGGAAAGCCGGAAACGCCAGACGACCTTGCCAACAGATCCCGCCCAACGGGCAGATATATTCCTATTGATCATGGAAATCAGGTATTGCGGGACACAAAACAAGATCAACATTTCGTTTCCGGTACACGCGCTTCCGTTCAGTGAGAGCGCGGACACGAGAATGAACCGCGTCAAGTCCGGCATTCACCGAACCGAATCGGTACAGCCCGAATGATCGAACGGGACGGTGCGTGAGCGAACCACCGGCCGAGCCCGACTCGCGGCGGATGACCCCGAACCATGACCGGCCTCGTGGGTGCGCCCGGGGCGGAACGGCGGAGCCCTTCCGCCCCTCCCCGGAGACCAGACCGGAAAGCCACGCTCAGGCGAGCTGCACGAAGTCCATGTACTCCTCGGACCAGTGGTCCTCACTGCCGTCGGGAAGCAGGATCACCCGCTCCGGCTCCAGCGCCTGCACGGCTCCCGGATCGTGTGTGACCAGCACCACCGAGCCGGTGAAGCTACGCAGCGCGTCGAGCACCTGCTCCCGACTGGCCGGATCGAGGTTGTTGGTCGGCTCGTCCAGCAGCAGCACGTTGGCGGCGCTGGAGACCAGCCCGGCGAGCGCGAGCCGCGTCTTCTCCCCGCCGGAGAGGGTTCCGGCCGGTTGCTGCAGCTGTTCACCCGCGAACAGGAACGCGCCGAGCAGGGTGCGCAGCTCCTGTTCGGAGGTGTCGGGCGCGACCGTGCGGATGTTCTCCCAGACGGTCGCGTTCGTGTCCAGCGTCTCGTGCTCCTGCGCGTAGTAGCCGACCCGCAGACCGTAACCGGGTTGCACCTCGCCCGCGTCCGGCGCCTCCATGCCTGCCAGCAGCCGCAGCAGCGTGGTCTTGCCCGCACCGTTGAACCCGAGCACCACCACCTTGGAACCGCGGTCCACCGCGAGATCGACACCGCTGAAGATCTCCAACGAGCCGTACGACTTGGACAGTCCCCGCGCCGTCATCGGTGTACTGCCGCAGGGTGCGGGCGAAGGGAACCTGATCTTGGCGGTCCGCTCGGTGGGCTGCTCCTCGTCCAACTCGGCGATCATCTGGTCGGCACGCCGCGCCATGTTCTTCGCGGCCACGGCCTTGGTCGCCTTGGCGCCCAGTTTGTCCGCCTGCGCCTTGAGGGTGGCCGCCTTCTTCTCGGCGTTGGCCCGTTCCCGACGCCTGCGCTTCTCGTCGTCGGCGCGGGCCTCCTGGTAGCGCTGCCAGTTCATGTTGTAGACATCGGCGACGCCGCGCGCCGCGTCCAGGTACCAGACCTTGTTGACCACGGCGTCGATGAGCTCGACATCGTGGCTGATGACCACCAGACCACCGTCGTGGACCTTGAGGAAGTCCCGCAACCAGTTGATCGAGTCCGCGTCGAGGTGGTTGGTGGGCTCGTCGAGCAGCAGAGTGGTGTTGGACGCGCCGCCGGGACCGGTCTCCGAAGCGGCGAACAGGATTCTGGCCAGTTCGACACGCCTGCGCTGCCCACCGGACAAGGTGCTCAACGGCTGTTGCAGCACACCGTCGGGCAAGCCGAGATTGCTGCAGATGCGCCCGGCCTCGCCCTCCGCGGCGTAACCACCACGGGCGGCGAACCGCTCCTCCAGCTTGCCGTACTTGCGGATGGCCTTGTCCCGCGCGGAGTCGTCGACGAACTCGGCCATCTCGGACTGCGTCTTCTCCATGTCACGCAGGATCCGGTCCAGCCCGCGGGCGGAGAGCACCCGATCCTTGGCCGTGACCGACAGGTCTCCCTCCCGGGGGTCCTGCGGCAGATAACCGATCTCGCCATGGCTGGTGATCTCGCCGCCGTAGGGCTCGCCCTCACCCGCCAGCACGCGCAACGCGGTCGTTTTGCCCGCGCCGTTCCGCCCGACCAGACCGACTCGATCACCGGGCTGAACACGCAGTGAGGTATCCGCGAGGAGGATACGGGAACCGGCCCTGAGTTCGAGGCCACTGGCAGAGATCAACGCAAACTCCGGATCGAGACATATCGGCGTACGTGCTTGTCAGTGGGCACCGTCGTCCGGCGGCCCCGCGACCGTGAACCTCGTCGGCCGCGTCCGCACGGGACGACTCCCCACGACAGCGGAAAACTTCACGGTGCGAACGGCACGCGGCAGCGCCCACGTACTGTGGGGCGCACCACGGGCAAGCCACGGCCCACAGGACCGTAACCATCCGGTCACGCGGCGGGAACTCCCCATCGACCTCGGCACACCGGGCACGACGACCGACGTCCGTCCACCACACGCGCCGCGACGGAAAGCGATCACAAACCACCGCAATCATACCGGTCGGGCGACGGGTTTTCGACAGCTGCTCTGGTTGTTCACCCGGGTTGCCGAGCCGGCCCGGTGACGGAAGCGGCGAAACCGCTACTGCGGTTCCCGAACCTCCACCTCGACCGAGACCGCACGGCCGGCGGCCTCCCGCAACACCGCCAACCTCGGCTCGGGGACGTCCAGCACGCGCGGCTCGGCCGCGGCCAGCATCCCGGCCAGGCGGGGGTCCGCCGTCAGCTCGTCCAGCGCCGCGCGGTCGCCCCCCAGAACGACGCCGTCCAGCTCCCGGCGCACCGGAAGCAGCAGTTCCGCGGCGGCCTCGGCGGCCGAACTCACCGCCTTGCGCGACTGCCCGGCCCGCCTGCGCGCGTAGCGCTTCTGGGACCAGCCGCCGGCCTTGGTCCGCCCCTGCACGTAGTGGCGATCGGTCGTCGAGGACACGACCTCGCCGTCCCGCACCACACCGATGCTGTGCGCCCCGTGCCGCACCAGGACCAGGCCGAGCCGTCGTGAACGCGAGACGTGTTCGAGCAGCCCGGATATCGCGAGCCCCTCGGCCTCACCACCCGGCTCGGCCAGTCCGCCGAACGGAACCCGTACCACGGCTTCCGCGCCGTCGACGGCACTCACTCGTACGACGTCGGCCGCTTCCGAGGTCCGGGCCACCCCCTCGTGGCGCCGCCCGAACCGCTCGAACCAACCGGCCAGCCGATTCGGTTCCACCTCCACCGCTCTACCGCCGCCGGGTAGTTGCCGCACCCTGCTGCTCACGGTTCGGGGATCATACTGTCCGCTCGGGCCTTCCCGGAACCGAGGCGTCCGGGAGCGGGCCGCTCAGAGCACGAAGGTGTCGGACCACAGCTGCGTGGTGCGGCCGGACAGCGATTCCAGCAGGGCGGCTGCCTGCTCGTCGGTGAGCGAGGCGACGAAGTCGATGACGGCCCTCCCCCGGGCCATCCGTTCGAGCTGCTCCCGGTCGGGGGCTTCGGCCGAGGACCGCTCGGAGCGCGGAAGCAGCGAGATGGGATCGTCGCGTCGGACCGCGTCGAGTTCGACGGCTGCGTGCTCGAACAGATCGCGCAACCGGTGCGGCAGCCTGGCGGACTCGCTACGGTCGATCAGCCACTCGTCCAACGCCTGCACCAGTTTGCTCAACAACCGGTCCTGACCGCGCTGGTGCAGCGCGAGATCGGGGCGCTGCAGCACGAACCGGCGGTGCACGAACTTGAGTATCTGCACCTCGTGCCACTGCTCGCGGTCCAGCACGACGTGTCCGGAACGGGTGGTCGGGTCGAGCTCTACCCGCACACCACGCACCAGTCGACGCGTCCAGGTTCCGGAGAAGGCCGCGACGGCACGCTCGGCCTGCTTCGAACGGTCGAACGGCTGTTCCAGCAATTTGGTGACCAGGTCGGACTGCACCTTCTTGACCGCCCCGACGAAGGCGTCGTCGGCGGCGATCCAGGAGTCCTTGACATGCAGGCGCCTGCGCAGGCTCTCCAGCGAGTACCCCGGGGCTTCGGACCGGCTTCGCAGCTCGGCGTCGTCGAACCTCGCCAGTTCCGCCGCCCTGCCGAGCCATTCGGTCAGTTCGGTGGACACCGTCGCGTGCTGCAGGATCCCCACCCGGTGAAAGTCCTCCAGGTCGTGGATGGCGTAGGCGATGTCGTCGGCGGTGTCCATGACCGATGCCTCGACGGTCTGCTGCCAACCCGCCAGCGCCGCTGCGAACGGGGCCCGGCAGTCCAGCATGTCGTCGAGCTCGGTGATGTAGGCGGAGAACTTGGCGGCACCAGTGCCGGGGGCGTCCTCCGGTTCGGACGCGCCACGGGGCGGCAACGGCAGCGAACGCGGATCGGGTGCCGCGAGCCGGGTCCAGGGGTACTTCAGCAGCGCCGCCCGCACCGCGGCTGTCAGGTCGAGACCGTCCCCGCCGCCACCGCGCACGTCGATGCTGCTGACGATCCGGAAGGTCTGCGCGTTGCCCTCGAAACCGTCGACGAGCCCGAAGCGCTCCCGCGCGATCCGATCCAGCACCCGCTCGCCGAGATGGCCGAACGGCGGATGCCCCAGATCGTGCGCCAGGCCCGCGCTTTCCACCACGTCGAGATCACATCCGCCGAGCCGCGTCACGGCGGCCCGACTTTCGGGATCATCCGACAGGCTCTCCCCGACGGCCCTGGCCACCTGGGCGACCTTGAGGCTGTGCGTCAACCTGTTGTGCAGCAACAGTCCGGATCCACTCGGGCTGACGACCTGGGTCACGCCGCCGAGGCGGGCGAAGAACGCCGAGCCGGATATGCGGTCCCGGTCGGCCCGGAACGGGCTCGCCGCGAGATCGTACGGCTGGGCGACGTGAGCGGGCTCCGCCGCGGTACGAACGAGGTGGCCGCGCCGCGCGGTTCGCCCGGACGGCGGCTGGGGATCCATACCGCAACGCTAGCGCGTCCACCACCGGCTACCCTCCCGCGAATCGCCGTGATCTGATGGACGCATGGTGGACGTGCTGGTGGTTGGAGGCGGCCCGGCGGGCAGAGCCTTGGCCGCGGCTTGTGCCGACACCGGACTGCGGGTCACCCTCGTCGACCCCGCGCCGCGGCGACCGTGGCCGAACACCTATGCCTGCTGGCGGGACGAGCTGCCCACCGCGGTAGCGGAAACCGCGGTGGCGCGCACCACGAGCAGGACGACCGCGGTGGGAACGCGACCGCATCTGCTGCACGGCGAGTACTGCGTACTGGACAACCCGGCACTGCGGCGGCTGCTGCACCGCGACGGGATCCGCGAGGTCACCGGCACGGTCCGCGAGGCCGAACACGACACGGCCGGACGCACGGTGCGGCTGCGGGACGGGCGCGAACTGCGCGCGGCGGTACTGGTGGACGCGTCGGGCAGCAACCGGGTCCTCTCGGGTGGGCGCGTCGACCGGGTGGCCAGCGAACAGACCGCCGTGGGGGCGGTACTTCCCGACGAGCACGCCGAGCGACTGGTCGGCGCGGGCCGGGGCGTGTTCATGGACTGGCGACAGCCACCCTCCAACGACGATCCGTGGCCGAGCTTCCTCTACGCCGTCCCGCTGCCGGGTGACCGAACGCTGCTGGAGGAGACCGCCCTGGCGCGTCGTCCGGGACTTCCGTTGGCGACGCTGCGTCGACGGCTGTGGGCCCGGCTGCGGGCTGCGGGGGTGACCGCACCCGGCCAACCCCCCGAGGAGCGAGTGCGGTTCCGACTGGACGATCCGGTGCCCGAGCGGCAGCGCACCGTCCCGTTCGCGACGGTGCCGTTCGGCGCCGCCGCCGGCCTGATACACCCGACCACGGGTTTCAGCGTCGCCGGTGTGCTGCAGCTGGCGCCGCTCGTGGCCGCGGCCCTGAGTGACGGTCTGGAGCGGGATCCGGTCACGGCGGCTCGGGACGCCCGCTCGGTGTTGTGGCCACTTCCGGCACTGACCACGCGACGGCTGCGGTTGTGCGCGGCCGAGGGACTGTTGGCGATGCCGCCGCGAATGGTTCCGGACTTCTTCGACGTGTTCTTCGACATGCCGCCCCGGAAACAGCGGGCGTTCCTGACACCACTGGCCTCACCCCGGGAGTGCCGCGAGGCCATGACCGAGCTGTTCAACCGGTCCCCCTGGTGGCTGCGACGACGACTGGTCGTGGGCGGGCTGGTCGGTCCGGCTTCCTGACGGGCCCAGGCAGGGCCCGGAGCGGTGTTCGGCACCACCCGGCGGTCGCGCGGAATCGGACGCGTCGCTTGTCCCGAGACACGGAACCTCACCAGCGGTCCCGCCACGAAACTCCCCGACCTCGACCACACGGCACCGCACCGGGTGGACACGTACCGCCACCCTAACGAGGAATTCACTACGAACAGTGTCCAACCGCGGCCGTCGTGTTGTGCCGGTTACCACATTCTCAGTTCACGGTTGCTGCCACGGCACGAGCGAACGCGCTATGTTGTCGAAGGACAACGGACAGGAGCGTTTACATGTCATTGAACAGCTGGTGAACGGGCTCGCCGAGACGACATGAACCCCGGCAACATCGATCACGTGCTAGGACCGGCCAACGATGTGCGGTTCGCCTTCCAGCCGCTGATCAACATCCGTACGGGAGCGGTGGTCGCCGTGGAGGCGCTCGCCCGCCCCGCCGACGGACACATCACGGACTTCTTCCGGGAGGCCGCCCGGCAGAAACGGGTCGGAGAGCTGGACGCGGACCTGGCGGTCTCCGCCGTGGACCGTGCGCACGAGCAGCAGTCGCTGCTGCCGCTGCATCTGAACCTCTTCGGCGGAACCGTGACGCACGAGTCGCACCGACTCCGCGCGCTGCACGACAAACTGGCCGAGGTGGGGCGACGCGCCACGGAGATCACGCTTGAGCTCGCGCCGCCGTTCTCCCGACTCGACGGGCGGAAACTGCGTTCGGAGGTGGCGAACCTGCGTTCGCACGGCTACCGGATAGCGGTGGACGGGGTCGGCGACGGTGACATACCGCTGACGCTGCTGGCCGAGCTGGCACCGGACGCCATCAAACTCGACAAGAGGGTCATCGAGGGGATTCCCGACAACGCGGGGCAGGCCGCGCTGCTGGAATCGTTGCAGGGACTGTGCAACGCCACCGGCGCCATTCTGATCGCCGAGGGAGCGGAGCGGGAGGAGCAGCTGGCAGCGCTGCGCGCCGCGGGTGTGCGAGTGGTCCAGGGCAACCTGCTGGCATCGGCGGCACGGCGTCCACCGACCTCACTGCAGATCCCCGAGGCCGTGGCCGAGACCGACGACCCGTACGGCGGCTCGAAACCGACCCCCGCGGGCCCCCGGGTGACCGAATTCCTGTCCCCCGCGACGATGCTCTCCCGGGACGCCACGGCGGACTCGGTACGCGGCGTGCTGGCGGACCATCCCGAGATCAGCGGGGTGGTGCTGGTGGACGAGCACAACCGCCCCGAGTACTCGATAGACCGCAACCGGTTCCTGCTGGCGGTAACCGGCCCCTACGGTCACGCGCTGCACGCGCAACGCCCGGCGGCACGCCTGGCCGACGAACCCCGGCTGGTGAACACGGCCACCACGGCGATGGAAGCACTGACCCTGGTCAGCGGGGCTGACCACACCCGGGTGCACGACGACGCGATCGTGGTTGACGAGGCGGGCAGGTGCCTGGGAACCGTGCGTGCGGTGCATCTGATCCGCGGCATGGCGGAGTTCAAGGCGGAGCAGGCGGCGGCACTGAATCCGCTGACCAGACTGCCGGGCAGCGACGCGATCCAGCGCGACGTGGACGGCCGCATCGCCGCGGGCGAGGTGTTCGCACTGAACTGGCTGGACATCGACGGGTTCAAGACGGTCAACGACACCGCCGGGTTCTCCGCCGGTGACGAGCTGATCCGCTCGGTCGGCAGAACACTCACCGACGCGGCGACCTCACTGGGCTCGGTGCGGGTGGGACACGTGGGAGGGGACGACTTCCTGCTGGTAGCCGATCTGGACGATCTGGTGAACCTGGCACGGATGGTGCTGGACCCGCCCAGACGCGCCGGAGGCATCGACGTCACCCTCTCGCTTTCCACGCTGGTTTGCACGCAGACCGGAACCACCTCCTACCAGGACGCCTCGCGGCTGCTGGTCCCGCTGAAGAAGCACGCGAAGTCGCTGACCGGCTCCAGCTGGGTGATGTCGCGGATCGGTTCGGACCGGGTCGACGTGCTGCGCGGTTCCCGCGAGGACATCCCCGAGCAGGGCGAGCCGGGATTTCCCACCCGCGATCCGGACCCACCTCCACCACGACCGGGTGACCACGGGGCCCGTCACCGGGACGGTCGGTGATCAGCTTCCGCGGTCGGAGAACGACTTCCCCGCCGCTTCTGGCCGAGTGACCGCCACAATCGCAGCGGCAACAGCCCGATCAACGGAGCGCGTTCACCGAGAGCGGCGCGATCCTCCCGGTCCAACGCGGTGGCATAACGCGCGGCCAGCTCGGCCGTGGGGTACCGCTTGCTCGCACCGGCTCCGCAACCGCGCTCGCAGTGCCACCTCAACTCCGCGTCGACCGCGCGGAAACGATAGCGATGCCCCAGCACTCGACATCCGATCATGTGGGAGGCATACCCGGCGACCTACCCGGGTAATCCCCGTGGTCGATGGCGATCGAACTGGGGACGATCCGAACTCGAATCCCGGCACGGCTGGACCGGCTGCCCTGGTCCCGATTCCACTGGCGGGTGGTGATCGGGCTGGGAACCGTGTGGATCCTCGACGGTCTCGAGGTCACCATGGTGGGCTCCGTGGCGTCCCGGCTGACCGAGTCCGACAGCGGTATCCCCATCAGTTCCGGACAGATCGGCATCGCCGCCGCGATCTACGTCCTCGGGGCCTGTCTGGGTGCGCTGTTCTTCGGCCAGCTCACCGACCGGTTCGGCCGCAAGAAGTTGTTTCTGCTGACTCTCCTGGTGTATCTGATCGCCACGGTGGCCACCGCGTTCGCCTTCGCCCCCTGGTACTTCTACCTGGCCCGGTTCATAACCGGGGCCGGGATAGGCGGTGAGTACGCCGCGATCAACTCCGCCATCGACGAACTCATTCCGGCACGGGTACGCGGCCGAATCGACCTGATCATCAACGGGTCGTACTGGCTCGGCGCGGCAGGCGGTGCGGCAACAGCGGTCTTCTTCCTCAACCGGGCCGTGTTCGACGCCGCCGTCGGCTGGCGAGTGGCGTTCGGCGTGGGGGCGGTGCTCGGGCTGGGCATTCTGCTGGTGCGCAGAAACGTCCCGGAGAGCCCGCGCTGGCTGTTCATCCACGGCTACCAGGAACAGGCGGAACGGATCGTGGACCGCGTCGAGCGGGACGTGGCCGAACGGAGCGGCACCAGGCTGGAAGAACCCGGCGAGTCGATCACGGTTCGACAGCGGCGATCCATCCCGTTCCGCACGATCGCCGAGACCGCCTACCGGCGCTACCCCCGCCGTGCGGTGCTGGGCCTCGCGTTGTTCATCGGCCAGGCGTTCCTGTACAACGGTCTCACCTTCAACCTCGGGACCCTGCTGAGCACGTTCTTCGGCGTCTCCTCGACGATCGTGCCGGTGTTCATCGTCATCTACGCGCTGAGCAACTTCACCGGCCCGGTGCTGCTGTCCCGGCTGTTCGACACGGTGGGCCGGATTCCCATGATCGCGGGATCCTACATCGGCTCGGCCCTGCTGACGGTGCCGCTGGCGATGCTGCTGCTCTACGGGATGTTGAACCGCTGGACGTTCCTGGCGCTGCTGGTGGGGATCTTCTTCCTCGCCTCCGCCGGGGCCAGCGCCGCCTATCTCACCGTCAGCGAAGTGTTTCCGATGGAGACCCGCGCACTGGCGATCGCGTTCTTCTACGCGGTCGGCACCGCGGTCGGCGGAATCACGGGGCCGCTGCTGTTCGGCCAGCTCATCGAAACCGAGCGGGTGGGGAACGTGACCCTGGCGTTCCTGATCGGCGCCGTGGTGATGCTGCTCGGCGGTCTCGCCGAACTGATCCTGGGGGTGCGTGCCGAACGCTCCAGCCTGGAGAACCTGGCCAAGCCACTGACGGCCCACGAGGCGGAAGGCACCGGCTCGTCCGCCCAGTAGGACCGCTTCCTCCGAGCCCCGCGGCGGGTCGTGGCGGAGTCCCGCCCGACTCCCGCTGCCGACCCCGGCGACCACGGGAACGAAGGCCGGCCACACGAGAGAAGGACGCCGGTTCGACGGGATCCGACCCGTGAACCGACGTCCCCGATGTACGTCCGCGGGACCACTACCGTGCGCCTTCGTGAAGCGCTACCGCTCCGGATCATCCCGGAGCGCTCGGGTCCTGCCGGGGCGAGAGCAGGCGGGAGGTTCCGCCAAGCGAGGCACCCCGACACCCCGACCGGAGAACCTCGGTCAGAGGGTGAAGCCCAGTGCCCTGAGCTGCTCACGCCCCTCCTCGGTGATCTTTTCCGGCCCCCACGGCGGTATCCACACCCAGTTGATCCGGAAATCGTTGACGAGACCACCGTTGGGACCGCCGGTCAGCACCGAACGTGCCTGCTCCTCGATCACGTCGGTGAGCGGGCACGCCGGCGAGGTCAACGTCATGTCGATCGAAGCCGAGTTGTCCTGCTCGACCTGGACACCGTAGACCAGGCCGAGGTCGACCACGTTGATCCCCAACTCGGGGTCGACCACGTCCCGCATGGCCTCTTCGACGTCCTCGACAGCAGCCAGTTCGGCCGTGGCGGCCGGGGGCTCCGGCATACCCTCGACTCCGCGGACCACTTCGGTACCGTCCTCGGGGGCGGCGGTGCCCCGCTGCTCCTGCGTCTGATTCTCGGTACTGGTCATGACGCTCCCACCTCATCGACAACACGCGATACGGCGTCCCGGAATGCCATCCAACCCAGCAGCGCACACTTGACCCGCATCGGGTACTTGGCGACCCCTGCGAAGGCGACTCCGTCCTCCAGGACGTCCTCGTCGGGTTCGACCTGGCCGCGGCCTTCCATCAACTCTGTGAAGGCCGCCTGCTTGTCCAGTGCCTCTTGCAACGGACGGCCCACCACCAGGTCGGTCAGCACCGAGGTGGCAGCCTGACTGATCGAGCAGCCCTGTCCGGCGTAGGAGACGTCGGCCACCGTCGCCTCCGTACCACTGCCGACCAACCGCACCCGCAACGTCACCTCGTCACCACAGGTCGGGTTGACCTGGAACGACTCGGCGTCGAACGGTTCCCGCAGGCCGTGCCGGTGCGGATTCCGGTAGTGATCCAGGATTATCTCCTGGTACATCTGTTCGAGCTGCATCACCACATCCTCAGCCTGCCGTCGGTGTCACCGCGAAGAAACGCTGGGCCTCGCGGACAGCATCCACCAGAGCGGTCACCTCGTCCAACTCGTTGTAGAGGTAGAAACTGGCCCTGATCGTGGCAGGCACACCCATCCTGCGGTGCAGCGGCCAAGCGCAGTGATGGCCCACTCGTATCTCGACACCCTGGTCGTCCATCACCTGGCTGGCGTCGTGCGGATGCACCCCGTCGATCACGAAGGACACGGCACCACCACGGTTCTCGGTGCTCTCGGGGCCGATGATGCGTACCCCTTCCACGGCGGACAGCTCGCGCAGCGCCCGCTCGACCAGCCGGTGCTCGTGCGCGGATACCCGCTGCATTCCCACCACGGACAGATAGTCCACGGCAGCGCCGAGGCCGACCACCTGCGAGGTCATCGGAACGCCCGCCTCGAAACGCTGCGGCGGTTCGGCGAAGGTCGAACGGTCGATGTGCACGAGTTCGATCATGGATCCGCCGGTGAGGAACGGCGGCATAGCCCGAAGCAGCTCGTGCCTGCCGTAGAGCACCCCGATGCCCGACGGGCCGAGCATCTTGTGCCCGGAGAACACCGCGAAGTCGACGCCGGCCGCGGCGAAGTCGACCGGCCCGTGCGGGACGGACTGGCACGCGTCGAGCACCACGAACGCGCCGACGCGGTGCGCCCGATCCACGATGGATTCGAGGGGGTTGACCGTGCCGAGCACGTTCGACTGGTGGGTCACGGCCACCACCCTGGTGCGCTCGTTGATCAGGGTGTCCAGCTCCGAAAGGTCCAGTCGGCCCTCATCGGTGACCCCGAACCAGCGCAGCGTGGCACCGGTCCGCTGGCACAGCTGCTGCCACGGCACGAGGTTGGCGTGGTGCTCCATCTCGCTGACCACGACCTCGTCACCGGGGCCGATCCGGAACCGCTCGGCCTCCGGACCGGCGGTCGCCGCGTTGCTCATGGCGTAGGCGACGAGGTTGACACCCTCCGTGGCGTTCTTGGTGAACACGATCTCGTTCGTCGCCACACCGACGAACCTGGCGATCTTGGCACGCGCACCCTCGTAGGCGTCCGTGGCCTCCTCGGCCAGCTGGTGAGCACCACGATGCACCGCCGCGTTGGAGGTCTCCACGAAGGAGCGCTCCGCGTCGAGCACCTGGGTGGGGCGTTGCGACGTCGCCCCGGAGTCCAGATACACCAGGGGACGCTCGTCGCGCACCGTGCGCCGCAGGATCGGGAAGTCGGCGCGCAGCGCCGCCACGTCCAGCGGTGCCGGTGCGGTGCCCGCACCTGTCTGCGTGGTGTCCGACCCCCGGACACCGGGAGGCTCAACGGTCATGACTGCGCGGCTGCCTCCTTCTTCTCCGTGAAGCGGACGTAGCCGGACTCCTCGAGCTCGTCGGCCAGCTCAGGACCGCCGGACTCGGCGACCTGGCCCTTGACGAACACGTGCACGTAGTCGGGCTTGATGTGCTTGAGGATGCGCGTGTAGTGGGTGATGAGCAAGACACCTTTGTCACCGCTCTCGGTGTAGCGGTTGATGCCGTCGGAAACCACGCGCAGCGCGTCCACGTCCAGACCGGAGTCGGTCTCGTCGAGGATCGCGAACTTCGGCTTGAGCAGGTCGAGCTGCAGGATCTCGTGACGCTTCTTCTCACCGCCGGAGAAGCCCTCGTTGACGCTGCGCTCCGAGAACGACTCGTCGATCTCGAGGTCGCTCATCGCCTGCTTGACCTCCTTGACCCAGTGCCGAACCTGCGGGGCCTCACCCCGGGTGGCGGTGGCGGCACTGCGCAGGAAGTTCGACATGGAAACGCCCGGAACCTCGACCGGGTACTGCATGGCGAGGAACAGGCCCGCACGAGCGCGCTCGTCGACGCTCATCTCCAGGACCTCCTCACCGTCGAGCAGCACCGAGCCCGAGGTGACGTTGTACTTGGGGTGTCCGGCGATCGCGTAGGCCAGGGTGGACTTGCCGGAACCGTTCGGTCCCATGAAGGCGTGGATCTCGCCCGAGCGCACGGTGAGGTTCACGCCGGTGAGGATCTCCTTCGAGCCCTCCTCCGTGTTGACCTCGGCGTGCAGGTCCTTGATCTCCAGGGTGGCCATCGTGTTCGTCTTCTCCAGGTGGTTGCGCGAAAAGCTGTGTCTTGCTGCCGCGTCAGCGGCGGTGGGCGGGCGGCCGAAACGCCGAGCGTTCCGGCCGTGGCCGGCTCATGCTCCGACCGCCGCCAGTTCCTTGTCGATCGCGGCCTCCAGCCGCTCGCGGACCTCGTCGACCGTGATCTTCTGCAGGAGTTCGCCGAAGAAGCCGCGTACCACCAGCCTGCGTGCCTGGTCGTACGGAATCCCCCTGGCCTGCAGGTAGAACAGCTGGTCGTCGTCGAAGCGCCCGATCGCGCTGGCGTGCCCCGCCCCGGCGATCTCGCCGGTCTCGATCTCCAGGTTGGGCACCGAGTCGGCACGCGCTCCCTCGGTGAGCACCAGGTTGCGGTTCAGCTCGAACGTCTCGGTCCCCTCGGCCGCCGCCTGGATGAGCACGTCGCCGATCCAGACCGAGCGGGCCGAATCGCCCTGCAGCGCCCCCTTGTAGGTGACGTTGCTGCGGCAGTTCGGCTGCGCGTGGTCCATCAACAGCCGGTGCTCCAGATGCTGACCGCTGTCGGCGAAGTACACCCCCAGCACGTCGGCGTCGCCGCCGCGGTCACCGAAGGTCACCTTGGTGTTGACCCGCACGAGATCGCCGCCGAGCGAGGCGGCGAAATGGCGGAACACCGCGTCCTTGCCGAGGTAGGCGTGCTCGGAGGAAACCTGGGTGGCGTCGTCGGCGAAGTCGTGGATGGTCACCACCGACAGTTGTGCCGAGTCCTCGGCGATCATCTCGATGTTGTCGCCGATGATCCCGGAGCCGCGGTAGTCCAGCACGACCACGGCCTCGGACAGCGGCTCGGCCCGGACCTGCAGGTGCCCGTAGGCGGTACGGTCCTGCCCCGGGCCGTGCACGGTGACGGTGACCGGGTCGGTGGCCTGCGTGTCCTTCGGGATCGTAACCACGGTGGCCTCGGTGAACGAGCTCCACGCCTGGGCGGCGATCCGGTCGGCGGGAGCGCCGGCCGCGCCCAGCCGCTCGTCGGAGCGGTCCACGGTCTCCACCTTCACGGCGGAGTCCCCGCTGACCTCCACATCGAGCGAACCGGTGGCCTCGGCCGAGCCGTCGTGCAGTCCATGCAGCCGCTTCATGGGCGTGAAGCGCCAGTCCTCCTCACGCCCACCGGGCACCTCGAAGGCACGCACGTCGTAGGAGGTGAAGCGGTGCCCGCGAGAACTCCGCGGCGGCACCGCGGAGTTCTGCGGATCGCGCTCGTCGAGGCCGTTCCGGCCGGACGTTTCGAGAGTCGACTCCGTCATCAGCCGACGGCCCCTTCCATTTGCAGCTCGATCAGACGGTTCAGTTCCAGGGCGTACTCCATGGGGAGTTCGCGGGCGATCGGTTCGACGAACCCGCGCACCACCATGGCCATCGCCTCGTCCTCGGTCAGCCCCCGCTGCATCAGGTAGAACAGCTGGTCGTCACTGACCTTGGACACGGTGGCCTCGTGGCCCATCGTCACGTCGTCGACCCGGACGTCCACGTACGGGTATGTGTCCGACTGACTGATGTTGTCCACCAGCAGGGCGTCGCACTTGACGTTGGACGAGGAGTGGTTGGCGCGCTTGGCCACCTTGACCAGCCCGCGGTAGGAGGTGCGCCCACCGCCACGCGCGATCGACTTGGAGACGATCGAGGAGGAGGTGTGCGGCGCCATGTGCTCCATCTTCGCGCCCGCGTCCTGGTGCTGGTTCTCACCGGCGAAGGCCACCGAGAGCACCTCGCCCTTGGCGTGCTCGCCCATCAGGAACACCGACGGGTACTTCATGGTCACCTTGGAGCCCAGGTTGCCGTCGACCCACTCCATGGTGGCGCCCTCTTCGGCCTTGGCACGCTTGGTGACCAGGTTGTAGACGTTGTTGGACCAGTTCTGGATGGTCGTGTAACGGCAACGGGCGTTGCGCTTGACCACGATCTCCACCACGGCCGAGTGCAGCGAGTCGGTGGAGTAGATCGGCGCGGTGCAGCCCTCGACGTAGTGCACGTAGGCACCCTCGTCGACCACGATCAGGGTGCGCTCGAACTGGCCCATGTTCTCGGTGTTGATCCGGAAGTAGGCCTGCAGCGGAATGTCGACGTGCACGCCCTTGGGCACGTAGATGAACGAGCCGCCGGACCACACCGCCGTGTTGAGCGCGGAGAACTTGTTGTCACCGGCCGGGATGACCGAGCCGAAGTACTCCTCGAAGATCTCGGGGTGCTCCCGCAGCGCGGTGTCGGTGTCGAGGAACTTGACACCCTTTTCCTCGAGGTCCTCGCGGATCTTGTGGTAGACGACCTCGGACTCGTACTGCGCGGCGACACCGGCGACCAGACGCTGCTTCTCCGCCTCGGGGATACCCAGCTTGTCGTAGGTGTTCTTGATGTCCTCGGGCAGGTCGTCCCAGGTCTGTGCCTGCTCCTCGGTGGAGCGCACGAAGTACTTGATGTTGTCGAAGTCGATCTCCGAGAGGTCGGCGCCCCAGGCGGGCGTCGGCTTGCGATCGAACAGCCCGAGCGCCTTCAGCCGCGCCTGCAGCATCCAGTCGGGCTCTTCCTTGCGCTCCGAGATCTCCCGGACGACGGCCTCGCTGAGGCCGCGTTGCGCGTTCGCGCCCGCGACGTCCGGATCGGACCAGCCGTACTCGTAGTTACCGAGTGTGGCCAGGGTTTCTTCCTGGGACATTGGTTCGGAACTGGGCACCGTGGTGGGTGTGCGCTGCTCCGCAGCGGCAGTCATACGGGCTCCCCTCCATGAGGACTCGGGGCAGTGTCCTGTCGGTCCGGGCTCCGCGACGCGGATCCCGAAGCGACAGCGTTGTGATCGGTTTCCGGACGGCTCGCCGTACGGTCCTCCGATCGTGCGTGCGGAACGTGCGTGGTGCAGGCCGCGTCGCCGTTGGCGATCGTGGCCAGCCGCTGCACGTGGGTGCCGAGAACTTCGGCGAACGCCTCCGTCTCGGCCTCACACAACTGCGGAAAATCCGCAGCGACATGCGCCACCGGGCAGTGGTGCTGACAAAGCTGCTCCCCTGACCCGACGGTTCGAGCGGAAGCGGCATAGCCCTCCCGCGTGAGCGCGTCAGCCAACACCTGGGCCCGTTCGGCGACGGTCCCACTCGCTGCCAACGCCTCACGGTGGTGCTCGACCAGAGCGGCCATCCGCCGTTCGGCGAACGAGCGAATCGCCTGCTCGCCGGACTGTTCGGCCAGAAACCGCAAAGCCGAGACGGCGAGATCGTCGTAGGCATGGCCGAACCGTGCCCGCCCGCTCTCGGTCAACAGGAACAGCTTAGCCGGACGTCCCCTCCCCCTGCGGCCACGAGACGAGGACTCCCTGATCCACGCCTCGCCATCGGCGACCAGCGCATCGAGATGCCTGCGCACCGCCGCCGGACTCAGACCGAGCCGCTCGGCGATCCCGGCCGCCGTGACGGGGCCCTGTTCGAGCACTGTCCGGGCGACCAGCTGCCGGGTCCGCCCGTCACCGGCGCTCGGAGCCGCACCCTGCCGCGCAGAGCCCGGCTCCTCGGCGGCCCACTCGACCGCCGCGCCCGCTGGGGAGGTTCCGACGTTTTTCACAACACTGATGTTACCTAATTTGGAACGGCACGACAGCGGGCAGGTCCGAGCACATGAGTTGTCTCACACCCCGGTTACCCGAACGCACCACTCGCCCTTGCCACGTACCCGTCGGTCGAGTGGCTAGGCTCGGTCAACATGGCGGCAGGCGAAGCAACCGACACCGGCGACTCGGACAGGAGCCACTCCGGCCGGCGGGACCGAACACGGGAGGACGCCGGAACCACCACGATCGCACCGGAGACGAACGACGTCCCGGGACCACTCGACCGGAACGAACGCCGCCAACTGGCACTCGTACGCCGGTTCGGCACCACGGGTGCCCTGCTGCTCGCGTTCGCCGCGGTCGGAGCGGGAGCGGCACCGGTGGACAACCCGATCTCCGGAATCCGCGTGCTGAGCCTGCCCGCCCGCATGCCCACCGTGGCGATGGCCTGCGCCTGGCTGGGCATGCTGATGGTCGTGATCGGCTGGCTGTGGCTGGGCAGGCTCGCGCTGCCGGGACGTAGCCGCCTCGTCTCGCACACCCAGCTCGGCCGCACCATAGTCATGTGGGGCTTTCCACTGGCGATAGCCCCACCGCTGTTCAGCCGCGACATGTACGCCTACCTCGCACAGAGCGCGGTGGCTGCCAGCGGAGCCGACCCCTACGAATTCGGCCCCTCCGAGGCACTGGGCGTGGACAACCCGCTGACCGGAAACGTCCCCAACATCTGGCGGGACACCCCCGCCCCCTACGGGCCGTTGTTCCTGATGCTCGGCAGGGGCATCGCGGCGCTCGTCGGGGAGAACATCGTGTTCGGCGTGCTGCTGTGGCGAGTGGTGATGCTGCTGTCGCTGGCGCTGGCCGTCTGGGCCATTCCCCACCTGGCCAGGCGTTGCGGCGTGCCGCCCGTGTGCGCGCTGTGGCTGTGCGCGGCCAACCCGATCGTGCTGTTCCACGTGGTCAGCGGTATGCACAACGAGGCGCTGCTGATGGGCCTGATGCTGGCGGGCATCGAGCTGGGACTGCGGCTGCCGCGCCCGATGGGACTCGTCGTCGGGTCGGTGGTGATAGTCGTGGCGGGAGCCGTGAAACCCCCCGCCTTCATCGCCCTCGGTTTCCTCGGGATGTATCTGGCGCGCCGACGCGGCGGCCGACTCACCGACCTGCTGCTCGTGGCCGCGGCGATGGTCGCCGTGTTCCTCGCGACCATGACCGTCATCACGGTGACCAGCGGCTGGGGCCTGGGCTGGCTCGAAACGTTCGACGTGCCGAACCGCATCAAGACATGGCTGGCCCCGATGACCGCGGTCGGCATGTTCGGCGGCGGCGGCGTGAGCATGCTGCTGCGACTCGGCAACCACACCGACGCGATGCTGAGCATCACCAAGGTGATCGGATACGGGATCAGCGCACTGGTGTGCCTACGACTGCTCTGGACCTCCTTCCGCGGCCGGATCGAACCCCTGACCGGGCTGGGGATAACCCTGGGAGCCGTGGCGCTGCTCGGCCCGGTGCTGCACCCCTGGTACCTGCTGTGGGCGCTTGCGCCGCTGGCGGTGTCCACGAACGACTCGCGGTTCCGGGTGGTCACCATCGCCATCAGCGCCTCGGTCGCGCTGCTGGTGCCCCCGACGGGCGCCGGGTACGTACTGCGCTACTACATGATCCCGTTCGCCGTGATCGCCGCCCTGATCGCGTTCGCCGCGATCCTGCTGCTCACCCGCGGCAGGGTGCCGCGGCTGCTGCCCAGCCTGCGTCGACCGGCCACGCCTGACTCACGATGAACCTCACCACCGGCTCCCGAGGTTCCGCCGAACGAGCACCTACGAAAACCGTGCCGGAAGAACGGTATTAGGCTGGCGGAGCGTGAACCCAGACGCCGACTCCGCCGCTGTGCGGGCACGGGGGCTGACCAAACGATTCGGCGGCAACACCGCCGTGTCCGAGATCGACCTGCACCTGGCGCGCGGTGAGATGCTGGCCCTGCTCGGCCCGAACGGCGCGGGCAAGACCACCACCGTGGAAATCTGCGAGGGCTTCCTGCGTCCCGACGCCGGGCAGGTCCGAGTGCTCGGACTCGATCCGGTCGACCAGGGTGCCCGGCTCCGCCCCCGCATCGGGGTGATGCCCCAGGGGGGCGGTGCCTACCCCGGTGTGCGCACCGAGGAGATGTTGCGCCTGGTGGCCGCCTGCTGCGCCGAGCCGCTCGACCCGGCCTGGCTGTTGGACATTCTCGGACTCGACGGAGTGCGCACGACCCCCTACAAGCGGTTGTCCGGCGGGCAGCAACAACGACTGTCACTGGCGTGCGCGCTGGTCGGCAGACCGGAACTGGTCTTCCTCGACGAACCGACCGCGGGAATGGACGCCCACGCGCGCAACCTGGTCTGGGAACTGATGTCGGCGCTCCGCGCCGACGGGGTCGGTGTGCTGCTGACCACCCACCTGATGGACGAGGCCGAGACCCTCGCCGACCGGGTGGTGATCATCGATCACGGCCGCGTGCTCGCACGGGGCACCCCCGAAGAACTCACCTCCGGCGACGAGGAACACCGCGAACTGCACTTCCGGTCCCGCCCCGGACTGGACCTCGAACAGCTGCTGACCGCGCTGCCGGAAGGGTGCTCCGCCCGGGAAGTGCGTCCGGGACAGTACCTGGTGCGGGGTCACATCGACCCGCAGACCGTCTCCACCGTGACGGCGTGGTGTGCCCGGCACGGAGTAATGGCCGACGAACTGCGGATCGGCAGACGCAGCCTGGAGGACGTCTTCCTCCAACTGACCGGACGGGAGCTGCGCGCTTGACACGACAGGAAAGCTCCGACAGCGCGTACGAGGGGCTCGCGAACACACCGGAACGGACCACCCGGAACCCCACCTTCGCACCGGGAACCTTCCGCCCCTCTCCGGGACGGGCCAATCCGCTGCGGATGCTGCTCACCCAGACGCGGGCGGAATCGCTGCTGACGCTGCGGCACCCGGAGCAGGCACTGCTGACCCTGCTGATCCCGCTCGTACTGCTGATCGGGATGAGTACCCTCGACATCGGACTGGTGGAACAGCCCCGCGTCGACTCGGTCACCCCGCGGATACTCGCGCTGGCGGTGATGTCCACCGGATTCACCGGGCAGGCCATCGCACTGGGATTCGACCGCCGCTACGGCGTGATCAAGCGCCTCAGCGCCACCGCCCTCCCCCGCTGGGTGCTGATCGCGGGCCGCGTACTCGCCGCACTGCTGGTCGTGGCACTGCAAACCGTGGTCCTCGGCGGTACCGCCCTCGTACTCGGTTGGCACCCCTCCGGTGCCGGCGTGGCGGCGGCGGTCCCGGTACTGATCCTGGGAACACTCGTCTTCGGTGCGGGCGGAGTGCTCGTGGGTGGCGCGCTGCGGGCCGAGACGGTGCTCGCCGTGGCCAACACGGCCTGGTTCGCGCTGCTGCTGGCGGGCGGACTCGCGATCCCCGCCCGGCACCTGCCCGGCGTCATGAGCTCGCTCGCCGAGTACCTGCCCTCCGGAGCCCTGGCCGAAACGCTCGACGCCTGCCTCGCCGACGGGACGGCGCCCACCGCGGGATCACTACTGGTCCTGCTGTGCTGGGGAGTCATCGCCGGAGCCCTGGCGGTGCGCACCACCCGCCTCAGTTGATCCCGGCTCCGGCGCGGTCCGGGGATCACTAGAGTGCGGGCCATGGAAAACCGAAACGCGCGCCGGGCCAAGAACGCTCTCGACCTACCGCACGCCATGATCTACTTCGCTCCCGAGCTGGAACGGGAAATGTCCGAGCTCGGGATCGACTCCTGGAGCAGGGCCTACTTCGCGAGCCGTGCCGCCCCGCTGGGCGCCGTCGGGGCGAACCTGGTGACCGCCACCTTCTACAACTTCAACCCCGAACTGGTGCGCCAGCACATTCCCGCCGCCTGGTCGGTCGCCGATCCGGAGGACATCGTCGCCGCACGGTTCCGCGCGGTCTCGGGAGCCCTGGAACGAATGCTGGGACGGGAAGCGGTCCGTTCGGAGGCGGTCGACGAAGCCGGACGGCTCGCGGCCAAGGCCGCCGAGAGGTGCTCGCCCGCGGGCAAACCTCTGTTCGCCGGACACGCGGAGATCGAGTACCCGGACGAACCGCATCTGCGCCTGTGGCACGCCCTGACACTGTTACGGGAGTTCCGGGGCGACGCGCACATCGCCGTACTGCAACAGGCGGGACTCGGCCCGCTGCAGGCACCCGTGCTGCAGAGCGCGGCCGGACGGGGGATGAACGCCGCGACGTTGAAACAGACCCGGGCCTGGTCCGAGGAACAGTGGACCGACGCACAACTGGAACTGGCCGACCGGGGCCTGCTGGACTCCTCCGGAGCGGTGACAGCGGCCGGTGAGCAACTGCTCGACGAGATCGAGGACACCACCGACGCGGCCTCGTTGGAACCGTGGCGCGCGCTCGACACCTCGGAGTTCTCCAAGCTGCTCGAACACGGCGGCGCACTGAGCAAACAGCTCCACGAGGCCGGCGCGGTGCCGAAGCGGCTCTTCGAGCACTGACTCCGCCGGGCTGCGCACTCTCGCGGTGGTGGTCCCCGTCCGGCGGGAATCACCACCGTGGCGTGCGACACCGACGCGCGGTCCCCCGCGCCGGGCGACGCCCTGGTGTGCCTACCATCGTCTCGTGCCGACCCTGTCGTTGCCAGAACGAATAACCCGCCCCTCCGCCCGGCTGGTTCGCGCCTCGGCCGTCGCGGTACTGGTCACCCAGATGATGATCGCGGTAACCGGCGCGGTCGTGCGTGTCACCGGCTCGGGACTGGGGTGTCCGACGTGGCCGCAGTGTTTCCCCGGCAGCATGGTGCCGGTCTCGCACGCCGATATCGCGCCGCTGCACCAAGCCGTCGAGTTCGGCAACCGGCTGCTGACCTGGGTCGTCGCGGCCACGGCGCTGATCTGTCTGCTGCTGTCATGGCGAGTGCGCCCGGTCCGCCCGAGACTGCGCCTACTGGCCGGGTTGGTGCTGATCGGTGTTCCGGTGCAGGCCGTGATCGGCGGTATGACGGTGCTGCTGGATCTGCGCTGGTGGAGCGTATCGCTGCACTTCATGGCATCGGCGGTGCTGATCTGGATCTCCGGGCTGCTGGTCAAGGCAGCGGGCGAGGGTGACGAGAAACCGTATCCGGTCGTCACCGGCAGGATGCGCGGCGTTCTGGTGGCGCTGACAGCGGTCGCGGCCGCGATGTTGTTCGCGGGCACGCTGGTCACGGCGGCGGGTCCGCACGCCGGTGACCCGAGCACCCCGCGGCTGCCGATGTCCATTCCGCTGCTGACCCAGCTGCACGGGCTGCTGGTGATGGCCTATCTCTGCCTGCTGGCGGTGTTCGGGTTCTGGCTGCGCGGCACCTCGCCGACTCGTGGCCTGCTGCGTGCCTACGCCACCGCCTGCCTCGTGGTGCTCGCGCAGGGGGTGATCGGGTCGGTGCAGTACGTCACCGGGGTTCCCGAGGGGCTGGTGGTGGCCCACGTCCTCGGCTCCACGATCGTGATCGCGACGGTGTCCCTGCTCTGGGCGGAGTCCCGCTACCGGGGCCCGGCTCCCAACCGGCGGCAGCCGCGCTCGGTTCACGTGGCGAGCGAACCGGTGAGTGGTTGAACGAACCCGCTGTCGCCGGGATGGCGCGTCGGGGGGTGAACTCCGGGAGCCTGCCGGATCAGCTCCGCCTGCGGGAGTCCCGTTCCCAGCGGCGCCACAGCTCCGGGATCTCCTCGGACAGCCACTGGTAGAACTCGTGTACCGCCCGCAGTCTGCGGGCGCGCTCCCCCTGTCCGCTGAACATGCGCAGCCCGGAGTCGATCAGGCTCTCCAGCTCGACCATGCGGTGCATCCGGGCGCTGACCAGCTCCGGCCAACGATGCTCCTCCACCCGGTAGAGCGCGGCCTCTCGGCCTTGCCGGGTGGTTTTGGAGACGATCCCCAGCCGCACCAGGAACCGAACGTTGGTGCTGATCGAGCCGGTACTGGCACTGAGCGCGTGCGAGAGCTCCGCGGCGGTGCGTTCCGGCGGATCACAGATCAGCAGGAAGGCAAGGACTCGCCCGGCGATCAGCGGCATCCCTTCGGTGGACTCGAAGTAGGCCGCCATCTGCTCGATCCACTCCGACATGGCGGGGCGGTCCGTGCGCTGGGTGTACTCGACCACTGGTGTGCTCGCTTCCGGATCCGGACCACGGAAGCACCGTGATCGGTTTCGCTAAACACTGAAACCATAGGTGGAACCGACACACAAGACAAGACGCCTCCCCGGCACGGCGATTTCGCGAGAAATTTACGCGGGACCGGGGTGCGGGCCCACCCACCGATCCCGCGACGAGCCGGACGGAGCACCCGGGTCAGGCGGCCCGATGCGAGTCAGGAAGCCCGGCGCGCGAGCTCGGCGCGCACGGCCGAGGCGAAGCGCAGCGGAGCCGCCCGGTCGGCGAGCAGGAAATTGAGCCGCGGTTCGATCAGCTCCAGCTCCAACAGCATGGGGTCGCCGTCGTCGCCACGGATCAGGTCCACGCGCGCGTAGAGGAACTCGTACCGCGCCACGCCCAACAGCTGCCCGGTGGCGTCGAGCACGTCCTCGGCGACCCGCCGCAGCTCGGGAGCGGGATCGGTGGCGAACGGCCCCTTGCCGAGCTCCGCCGAACCAGCCGCGTCATCGGCCGGGTCCAGCAACGGCCCCTTCACGAAACCGTGCGAGTACACCCCGCCGAAGAAGACCAGCGCGGTCTCACCCTCTCGATCGACCACGGGCTGATAGGGCTGCACCAGCGCCGGGATGCCTTCATCGTGCAACGAACGCAGATGTAGCAGGGCCCGTTCGCGCTGTTCGGGCAGGAACCGCGCCGCGCCCCGCGAACCGGCCCCCACCGTGGGTTTGACGACGAACTCCCGCTCCGGCAGTTCGGGAGCGTCGTCGGCCCGCACCTGATCACCGGGCTCCACGACCCGGGTGGGAGTGACCGATACCCCGGCCTCGGCGAGTTCCGCCAGGTACCGCTTGTCACTGTTCCAGCGCACCACCCGCGCCGGGTTCGCCAACGCCGGTACGGACTCGCACCAGTCCACGAACTCCTTCATCCGCGAGGTGTAGTCCCAGGTGCTGCGCAGCACCACCAGGTCCGCGGTCTCGAAGGGTTCGGTCGGGGAGTCCCACACCGCCCAGCGGCTGTCGATTCCCAGTTCGTCGAGCGCGGCGAGCAACGACCGCTCGTCCTCGTGGGACTCGGGCATGTCGGAGTAGGTCGCCAGCAGCACGCGAGGACGGCCACCGGCTCGGTGCGTATCGCTGGTCACCTCGCGCGTGCCCCCGCCATCTTCCTGCGGTGGGCTGGTCCGATCGTCAACGCCGCCGCGGTATCGGAGTCCCAGTCACCGCTTTCCAGACCTGCCACGGCCTCGACGACCGACTCACCCGTTGTCGGGTCGGGAACCAGTACGTCGCCGAGCGCGCCGTCCTGGCCGATGAGCACTATCCGTGCCCCGCCCTTGCCGAGGTTCTCCACCACGGCACGTGCCGAACCGCCGTGTCGGGCGACGAACTCGGTGGCGGTGGCCACGGCACGTTTCGGAGGCCGCGTCGGCGCGGTCTCACCAGTCTGCTGCGTAGTCACGCGGCTGATCGTAACGGTAGCCCGGCCGATGACGGAGCGACGCGTGAGCCACACCACCCGGCGAATGCTCGGGGCATGCCGCTGGAATCACCTTGAGCGGTACCGAACGGAGTTCTCGTGGCATGATCGAACGCCACGGAACTGCCAGGCGAAACCACGGATCAGGAGGCCGCGCATGCGCGCTGTTCAGGTCACCGAGCACGGCGGCCCAGAAGTGCTGCACACCGTCGACGTGGCGGACCCCGAACCCGGCCCGGAGGAGCTGCTGGTCGGGATCACCGCCAGCGGCGTGAACTTCATCGACACCTATCAGCGCGGTGGGCTCTACCAGGTGTCGTTGCCGTTCACGCCGGGCTCCGAAGGTGCGGGGACCGTGCTGTCCGTGGGGTCCGGCGTGAACGGCTTCGAGATCGGCGACCGGGTGGCGTGGGCCATGGTTCCGGGCAGCTACGCCGAGCGCGCCGTGGTACCCGCGGACAAAGCGGTGGCACTGCCCACCGCGCTCGGGGAGCGCACCGCCGCGGCCGCGATGTTGCAGGGCCTGACCGCGCACTACCTCACCGCCTCCACACACGTGGTGAAGCCGGGCACGGTCGCGCTGGTACACGCGGCGGCCGGTGGGATGGGGCTGCTGCTGACGCAACTGATCACGCTGCGCGGCGGCCACGTGATCGGCACGGTCTCCACTCCGGAGAAGGAACGGCTGGCGCGCGAGGCGGGGGCCGAGGACGTCATTCGCTACACCGAGCGGGACGTGGCCTCGCGGGTGCGGGAGCTGACCGGCGGAGTCGGGGTGCACGTCGCCTACGACGGGGTCGGCAGGGACACCTTCGACGCGAGCCTGGCCTCGCTGCGTCCGCGCGGCACGCTGGCGCTGTTCGGTGCCGCCAGTGGCCCGGTGCCGCCGGTGGATCCGCAGCGGCTCAACTCGGCGGGTTCGGTTTTTCTCACCAGGCCGACGTTGGCGCACCACATGCTGGACCGCGCGGAGCTGGACTGGCGAGTGGGTGAACTGTTCGACCTGATCACACGCAACGAACTGCGGATCCGCATCGGGGGCAGTTATCCGCTGGCCGAGGCGGCGGAGGCCCACGAGGCGCTGGAAGGGCGCCGGACCACCGGAAAGGTACTGCTGGAACCCTGATCGCGGTCCGCCGGGACGGTGCGAACCCGTCCCGGCGGACTCCGCTTCAGCCGTGGGCGACGGTGTGCCCGGCGGAACCGGACGGCGGTGTCACGTGGTCATCACGGGGACGGTGATCACGTCCCTGGCCAGGGGCGCGATGGCGAACAGGGTTCCGGTGAGCAGCGGCTCCGGTACGGAGCTCTCACGCAGCGAGTCCGCGAGATGCCCGATCACCAGGTCGTACTCGTCGTGGTGGATTCCCTCCGCAGCGGCGGTGTCCGGCTCGGCGCCCGCGCCGGAACCATCGACCGCTCCGGCACCACCGAGCGCGGCGGTGAACAACCGGACCTGGTGTTCCCGCAGCAGGCTCAGATCCACCCGGTGGAAGTACCCGGCCAGCCGGGAATCGGCCAGTGCCTTTTCGTAGAACCGGAAGACGACTTCGCGTACTGCGGGCTCGCCACCGAGCTGCTCGTGAATAGTGGTCATCACTGCCTCCGGAACTGGGAATTCGACGTCACCCCCGAGTGAATCCTGCTCGCTTTTCCGGGACGTAATTGCCGCGTAAACACCGGAAGTAACTTCACGGCCCTGCCGACGAACACCGCCCGACCGTCTCGGAGCTCCCGAACAAGCACGCCGTGTGTTCGAGCGGAGAACGCTACGGGAAAACACTCCGGAAACACGTTCGGAGTCACCGCGCAACAGAACCGCACCAGAATCCCCGCCGCACCCGGCTCAGCCCGCCGGGAGAGCGAAAACGGTGAGAGGAGTGCGTATTGCCGCGGCAGACCAGCGACGCGAGCACGACCACCCGAGCGGCCGACGAAACGCTCGAGGACTACACCCTGCGGTTCGCCCCGCGCGGTTATCGGCGATGGAGTCCTCCCGTGGTCGCGACCACGGCACTCGGCGGCATCGCCTACCTCGCCGACTTCTCCATCGGAGCCGGCATCGGGCTCACGCACGGCACCAGCAACGCGCTGCTGGGCATAGCGGTGGCCGCACTGATCATATTCACCACCGGGCTGCCCATCGCGTACTACTGCGCGCGCTACAACATCGACCTCGACCTGGTCACTCGCGGATCCGGGTTCGGCTACTACGGCTCGGTGCTGACCAGCGTCATCTTCGGCAGCTTCACCTTCATCTTCTTCGCCACCGAGGGGGCGATCATGGCGCAGGGGCTGCGGGTGGGACTCGGGATCCCGCTGTGGCTCGGCTACCTGATCACCACGCTGATCGTGATCCCACTGGTGGTTTACGGCATGTCGGCCCTGAGCAAACTGCAGGTCTGGACGACGCCGGTGTGGTTGCTGCTGATGGTCGCCCCGATGGCCTACCTGGTGCTCAGTGATCCCGGTTCCCTGGGGGAGTGGCTGGCCTTCGCGGGACGGGACGGCTCGGGCGGCGTGAGCGTCGCCGCGGTGCTGCTCGGTGCCGGGGTGGCGCTGTCGCTGATGGCCCAGATCGGCGAGCAGGTGGACTACCTGCGCTTCATGCCACCCAAGACCCGGGAGAACTCGCGGCGTTGGTGGATCTCGGTGGTCGCGGCCGGGCCGGGCTGGGTGGTGCTCGGCGCGCTCAAACAGGCGACCGGGGCTTTTCTGGCGTTCTTCGTGCTGGGGGTGGCCGGTTCCGCCGCGACCGAACCCGTGGAGCAGTTCCTCGGCGTCTACGGGCTGTTCCTGCCCGGATGGCTGGCGGTGGCCCTGGCCGTGGTGCTGGTCGTGGTCAGCCAGATCAAGATCAACGTCACCAACGCCTACTCCGGCTCGCTGACCTGGACGAACTCGGCGACCAGGCTCACGCGTCGCTATCCGGGACGCAACGTGTTCGTGTTCGGCAACCTCGCCGTGGCACTGGTGCTGATGGAGGCGAACATGTTCGCGTTCCTGAACTCGGTGCTGAGCTTCTACGCCAACACCGCGATCGCGTGGGTGGTCACGGTCGCCTCGGACATCGTGCTGAACAAGTACCTGCTGCGTCTCTCGCCGCGGGTGCCGGAGTACCGCAGGGGGATGCTGCACCCGATCAACCCGGTCGGAGTGATCTCGTTCTCGGCAGCGAGCGTGATCTCGATCGCGATGTACTTCGGGGCGTTGGGTTCCGCCTTGCAGCCCTACTCGCCGATCGCGGCGGTGCTGCTCGCGCTGGTGCTGCCCCCGATGGTCGCCATCGCCACCGGAGGGAGGTTCTACCTGCGGCGCACCGACGACGGGATCCCCGAGCCCAGGTTCGACGGCACGGGCACTCCCGTGGCGACCGCGTACCGCTGCCACGTGTGCGGGCAGGACTTCGAACGGCCCGACGTGCTGGCCTGTCCGACGCACGAGGACGTCGTCTGTTCGCTGTGCGCCACCACGGACCGGACGGGGACGCATCTGCTGCCTGCGCAGTCGACCCCGCTGCCACGTGCGGGATTCCGTCACGGAAACGGCCACGAAGACCGTGACGGCGAACCCCTACTGAAAAACTGAATCGAAAGAGTGACTGTGTAGGATCGTGCGGGAAACTCCCGCGCGATCACTACGTAGTTCTGGAGCACACGTATGCCGCTGGTCTCCGACGTGTTGGACACGCTTTCGTCACTTCCCGACGAGCTGCTCCTCACCGTCGCGGGGGCCATGGCGTTCGTGGAGTCCGGCCTGGGGATGGGGATGTTCATCCCCGGCGAGACCGGCGTGCTGATCGCCGGTGCCTCCGTGGACAACCGGGCACTGCTCGGTGTGATGCTGCTGGTGGTCACCGTGTGCGGCTCCGGGGGTGACCACGTGGGTTACCTGTTGGGCAGACGCTACGGCCCGGCGATGCGCTCCACCTCGATCGTGCGACGCATGGGGGTGCGACGCTGGGACCAGGCCACCGCCACACTGGATCGACACGGGGGCCTGGCGATCTTTCTGACCAGGTTGGTGCCGATAGTCAGGACCTTCACACCCGCGGCGGCGGGGGTCTCGCAACTGCGCTACAACCGCTTTCTGCCTGCCTCGTTGTCCGCGGCGGCGCTGTGGTCACTGGTCTACGTGTGCACTGGTGCGCTGGCCAGGGCTTCGCTGGAACGTGTGGGGGCGATACTCGGCAACGCCAGCTGGGGGGTATTCGGCGTGCTGGCCGTCGGAATCGCGGGGCTCGTGCTCGTTCGACGGGCTCGCGCGCGCCGGCAGCGACGGGAAGAGCCGGAGCACTGCCCCGAGGCGGAATGCCACGCCGAGGCGGAGTGAGTTCGTCCGAACCGCGGCACCGGCATCCTGTTCACGGGAAACGGATCCGTGCTTTTCCGCTTCCTCCGTCGAAGGCGACTTCCCGCGTCGAAGGCGACGAGGAAGCCTCGATTCGATAACTCCGAGTGATTATCCGAACACGGATAGCACGTTTCGCGCGTTCACACGAACGGGGGTGAGGCATCGAACGCATCCACGAGGCGGACGGGTCGCGACACCGAGCACACAACAGGATTACGCTGCACGTTGGACGAGGGATAACAGCGGAACGAATCGGTCAAGTTCGACCGGATTCACCGCGCGAGGGAAACTGGAGCCGCGAGGAGTGTCCGTCACAGACGACCTTGCCCGTTTGACCACCAAACGAGTTCCCGAGGACTGGACCGAGCTGGACCAACGCGCCGTGGACACGATCCGCGTACTCGCCGCCGACGCGGTCGAGAAGTGCGGCAACGGCCACCCCGGTACCGCGATGAGCCTGGCCCCGGCCGTGTACGCGCTGTTCCAGCGGGTACTGCGCCACGATCCCAACGATGCGAGCTGGATCGGCCGGGACCGCTTCGTGCTCTCCGCCGGGCACTCGAGCCTGACGCTGTACCTGCAGCTCTACCTGTGCGGATACGGGATGGAGCTGGAAGACATCAAGGCGCTGCGCACCTGGGACTCGGCCACTCCCGGACACCCGGAGTACGGCCACACCACGGGTGTAGAGACCACCACCGGCCCGCTGGGCCAGGGACTGGCCAACGCGGTCGGCATGGCGATGGCCGCCAGGCGCGAGCGCGGCCTGTTCGACCCGGACGCCGAGCCGGGCGAGAGCGTTTTCGACCACCAGATCTACGCGCTGGCCTCCGACGGTGACATCGAGGAAGGTGTCACTTCCGAGGCGTCCTCCCTGGCCGGGACCCAGCGGCTGGGCAACCTCACGGTGATCTACGACTCCAACGAGATCTCCATCGAGGACGACACGCACATCGCCCTGTCGGAGGACACGGCCAAACGTTACGAGGCCTACGGCTGGCACGTGGTCACCGTCGACGGCGGCGAGGACGTGCGGGGCTTCCTGGACGCGGTGGAAGCCGCGCGGGCCGAGACCGAGCGTCCGAGCCTGATCGTGCTGCGCACGGTGATCGGCTACCCGGCCCCGAACAAGATGAACAGCGGCAAGTCCCACGGCGCCGCGCTGGGCGGCGAGGAAGTCGCCGAGGTCAAGAAGGCACTGGGCTTCGACCCGGACAAGTCCTTCGAGGTGGCCGACGAGGTGATCGCCCACACCCGCACGGTCGCCGAGCAGGGCAGGGCCGCGCACCAGAAGTGGCAGATCGCCTTCGACTCGTGGGCGGCGGAGAATCCGCAGCGCAAGGCACTGCTCGACCGGTTGAGCGCCCGTGAGCTGCCCGCCGACTGGGCGAACGCGCTGCCCAGCTGGGAACCGGACGCCAAGGGCATCGCCACCCGCAAGGCGTCAGCCGAGGTGCTGGCCTCGCTCAAGGATGTGCTTCCCGAGCTGTGGGGCGGTTCGGCCGACCTGGCCGAGAGCAACAACACCACGATGAAGGGCGCCGACTCGTTCGGCCCCGAGAGCATCTCCACGGAGATGTTCCAGGCACAGCCCCACGGCCGCACGCTGCACTTCGGCGTCCGGGAACACGCCATGGGCTCGCTGCTCAACGGGATCGCGCTGCACGGCGGCACCCGGCCGTACGGCGGCACCTTCCTGATCTTCTCCGACTACATGCGGCCCGCGGTGCGGCTCGCGGCGCTGATGCGGGTTCCCACCATCTACGTCTGGACCCACGACTCGATCGGGCTGGGCGAGGACGGGCCGACCCACCAGCCGGTGGAGCAGCTGGCGAGCCTGCGCGGGATCCCCGGGCTGTCGATGGTGCGTCCGGCCGACGCCAACGAGACCGCGGCCGCGTGGAAGAGCGTGCTGGAACGGCCCGAGGGACCGGCCGGGCTGGCGCTGACCCGCCAGGGCGTGCCGACGCTGGAGGGCACCGACAGCGAGGGTGTCGCGCGGGGTGGCTACGTGTTGGCCGATGCCTCCTCGGGTACACCGGAGCTGGTACTCATCGCCACCGGCTCCGAGGTGCAGCTGGCTGTGGAGGCCCGCGGGATCCTGGAGAACGAGGGCGTCCCCACTCGCGTGGTCTCTATGCCGTGCGTCGAGTGGTTCGACGCGCAGGACGAGAGCTACCGGGAGCGGGTGCTGCCGACGGCGGTGCGTGCGCGGGTCGCCGTCGAGGCGGGCATCGCGCAACCCTGGCACCGCTTCACGGGTGACAGCGGCGAGATCGTCTCGCTGGAGCACTTCGGTGCTTCGGCCGACTACAAGACGTTGTTCGAGAAGTTCGGTATCACCACCGAAGCCGTGGTCGCCGCGGCCCGGCGGAGCCTGAGCAGCGCGCGGTCGAACTGAGACCGGTCGCACCCGGCCGAACCGCAACCGCTGCGAACGACGGAGGTAACTAGTGAGCGGCAACAGCAATCTGCAGGCACTCAGCGACGCCGGCGTGGCCATCTGGCTGGACGACCTGTCCAGGCAGCGGATCAACTCGGGCAATCTGGCCGAGCTGATCGATAACAAGAACCTGGTGGGGGTCACAAGCAACCCCACGATCTTCGCGAGCGCGCTGTCCAACGCGGCGGACTACAACGACCAGGTACGTGAACTCGCCGGTCGGGGTGCCGGGGTGGAAGAGGCCGTCCGCGAGTTGATGACCAAGGACATCCGCGACGCGGCGGACGTCTTCCGCGAGGTGCACACCGCCACCGGTGGTGAGGACGGCCGCATCTCGCTGGAGGTCGACCCGAGGCTGGCCCACGACACCGAGAGCACGGTCAAGGAGGCCCTGGAACTGGCCAAGGCGGTGGACCGCCCCAACCTGTTCGTCAAGATCCCGGCCACGGTGGAGGGACTGCCCGCGATCACGCGCACGCTGGCGGAGGGCATCAGCGTCAACGTCACGCTGATCTTCTCGGTGCAGCGCTACCGCGAGGTCATGGACGCCTTCATCACCGGCCTGGAGCGGGCCAGGGAGAACGGGCACGACATCAGCCAGATCTTCTCGGTCGCCTCGTTCTTCGTCTCCCGCGTGGACTCGGAGATCGACAAGCGACTGAAGCAACTGGACGGACCGGAGCACCTGTACGGCAAGGCGGCCATCGCCAACGCCCGGCTGGCCTACGCGGCCTATGAGGAGGTCTTCACCGGCCAGCGCTGGCAGGCCCTCGAACAGGTCGGAGCACACCGGCAACGACCGCTGTGGGCCTCGACCGGTGTCAAGGAGCCCGCCTACTCCGACACCCGCTACGTCGACGAACTGGTGGCACCGAACACGGTCAACACCATGCCGGAGTCCACCCTGGAAGCGGTCGCCGACCACGGCAACGTCCTGGGCGACACGGTCAGCGGCACCGCCGGGGCCTCGCAGCAGGTGTTCGACTCGCTGTCCGAGATCGGCATCGACCTCGACGACGTCTACACCGTGCTGGAGCGGGAAGGCGTGGAGAAGTTCGAGAAGTCCTGGGACGAGTTGCTGCGGACGGTTTCGCAGCAGCTCGAACAGGCTCGGTAACGGTGCCTCACCCGTGTGGGGAGCACTCCCCGCACGGGTGAAAACCACGCGAACGCAGGCGGCCGCCCGGTCGGATCGAGGAATCCTGACGAGTGGGTGTTCGGCACGGACGACCGGCCGGAACACGGCGGTGGTACCGGGAAGTCCTCCCGGACCACGCCCTCGCTCGTGAAAGGGCCTCGCGAACCGGCGGCCGCCTGTAAACGTGTGCACCATCCGTCTCGTCGTGTGTTGACGATCGAACGCGAAGGAACCATATGACGACTGAAACCTCAGCCGAGATCGCCGATCCTTCGCTGGCACGGGAGGCCGAGCCCCTGGTCCAGCGGCTGGTCAACGACCGTGCCGCGAGCGAACTCGCCGCGCAGGATCCGACGCTGTGGGGTCCGGAGGCCGAGTCGGAGGCATCGATCCGGCTGTCGTGGACCACCCTGCACGAAACCTCGCGCGGTCTGGTCGCCGAGATCGACGCACTGCGCGCCGAGCTCTACGAGGAAGGGCTGACCCGGGTCGTGCTGGCGGGCATGGGCGGCTCCTCGCTGGCTCCGGAGGTGATCACGGCCACGGCCGGTACCGCGCTGGTCGTGCTGGACACCACCGATCCGGCCCAGGTGCGTGACGCCCTGGAGGGCGAGCTGGAGCGCACCGTGGTGGTGGTCTCCTCCAAGTCCGGCACCACTGTGGAGACCGACAGCCACCGGCGCATCTTCGAGCGGGCGTTCTCCGAGGAGGGCATCGACCCCGCACGGCGCATGATCGTGGTCACCGACCCCGACTCCCCGCTGCAGACCACCGGGGAGGAGTCCGGCTACCGCAAGGTGTTCACCGCGGACCCGAACGTGGGCGGACGCTACTCGGCGCTGAGCGCCTTCGGCCTGGTGCCCGCCGGGCTGGCGGGTGCCGACATCGCCGGGCTGCTGGACGACGCCGAATCGATCTTCCCCTCGGTGAGTGCCGACGACGAGTCGAACCCCGCGATCCGGCTGGCCGCCGCGCTGTCGGCCGCCCACGGCTCGGGGTCGGAAAAGGTGGTACTCGCCGACAGCGGCTCCGGCATAGTGGGCTTCGCCGACTGGGTCGAACAGCTGATCGCCGAGTCCACCGGCAAGTCCGGGATCGGACTGCTTCCCGTGCCGGTGGAGAACGTGGAAGCGCCCGGTTTCGCCACGGCGGGCGGCGACGCCACACCGGTGACCATCGGCCCCGCGGCCGGTGCCGCGGCGGTGGGCACGCACGGCTCGCTGGGTGGCCTGATGCTGCTGTGGGAGTTCGCCACGGCACTGGCGGGCAGGCTGCTCGGTATCAATCCGTTCGACCAGCCCGACGTCGAGGCCGCCAAGCAGGCGACACGCGGCCTGCTGGACGGTCCGGCGGGAGGCCCGGCGGCGACGCCGGCCGCCGTGGACGGGGACATCGAGATCCACGCGGCGGGTGAGTGGCTCTCCCCCGGTGTCGGCACCGTGGCCGAGGCGCTGCGGGCGCTGGTCAACGCGGCTCCCGCGAACGGCTACCTCGCGGTACAGGCCTACCTCGATCGGCTCGACGACGCCTCGATCAGCGTGCTTCGTCCCGAACTGGCTCGCCGCAGCGGGCTGCAGACGACTTTCGGGTGGGGTCCCCGCTTCCTGCACTCCACCGGCCAGTACCACAAGGGCGGTCACCAGAACGGGGTGTTTTTGCAGGTGACCGGCGCGGTCGATGAGGACATGGAGGTTCCGGGACGTCCGTACACCCTCTCGGGGCTGCAACGTGCCCAGGCCCTCGGGGACGGCCAGGTTCTCGCGCAGCGGAACCGGCCGGTGCTCCGGCTGCACCTCACGGACCGGACCACCGGACTGGTGGAGCTGGTCAAAGCGGTGCAGGATCTGCGTACGGCGAGCTGAGGCGCGAGCGGCAGGAAAGGAAAACACGTGAGCTCCCCCGAGCACAATCCACTGCGCGATCCGCGTGACAAGCGGTTGCCGCGCATCGCGGGCCCGGCTGGCCTGACGATCTTCGGCGTCACCGGGGATCTGTCCCGCAAGAAGCTGATGCCCGCCATCTACGACCTGGCCAACCGGGGACTGTTGCCGCCGGGATTCGCCCTGACGGGAGTGGCCAGGCGCGACTGGGAGAACCAGGACTTCGGCGAGGTGGTCTACGAGGCGGTCAAGGAGAACGCGCGCACGCCGTTCCACCAGGCCGTCTGGGACCGACTGGCCGAGGGGATCCGGTTCGTCTCCGGTAGTTTCGACGATCCGAACACCTTCGAACGGCTGACCAGTACGGTCAAGCAGCTCGACGCGGAGCGCGGCACCGGTGGCAACCACGCGTTCTACCTCTCGGTACCGCCCTCGATGTTCCCGACCGTGCTGACCCACCTGTCCAACTCGGGACTCGCCGAACAGACCGAGGACCAGTGGCGGCGGGTGGTCATCGAGAAGCCCTTCGGGCACGACCTGGAGAGCGCCCAGGAACTCAACCGGATCGTCAACGAGGTCTTCCCCGAGGACTCGGTGTTCCGCATCGACCACTACCTCGGCAAGGAGACGGTGCAGAACATCCTGGCGCTGCGGTTCGCCAACCAGCTGTTCGAGCCGTTGTGGAACGCCCACTACGTCGACCACGTGCAGATCACCATGTCCGAGGACATCGGGCTCGGCGGTCGTGCAGGCTACTACGACGGCATCGGCGCGGCCCGGGACGTGATCCAGAACCACCTGCTGCAGCTGCTGGCGCTGACGGCGATGGAGGAACCACTGTCCTTCGCGCCGAGCGACCTGCGTGCCGAGAAGAGCAAGGTGCTCTCGGCTACCAAACCGGTGGGCCCGTTCGCCGACACCACCGCTCGGGGCCAGTACACCGGCGGTTGGCAGGGTGGCCAGCAGGTTCCCGGGTTGCACGAGGAGGGTGGTTTCGCCGCGGACTCCAAGACGGAGACCTTCGCGGCGATCACGCTGGAGATCGAGAACCGCCGCTGGGCCGGTGTGCCGTTCTACCTGCGCACGGGCAAACGCCTCGGCAGGCGGGTCACCGAGATCGCCGTGGTGTTCAAGCGGGCGCCGCACCAGCCCTTCGACGACACCATGACCGAGGAGCTCGGTCAGAACGCCCTGGTGATCCGGGTGCAGCCGGACGAGGGCATCACGATGCGGTTCGGCGCGAAGGTTCCCGGCACCTCGATGGAGGTGCGGGACGTGACGATGGACTTCGGCTACGGCCACGCCTTCACCGAGTCCTCCCCGGAGGCATACGAACGGCTGTTGCTGGACGTGCTGCTCGGTGAGCCGTCGTTGTTCCCGGTCAACGAGGAAGTGGAGAAGTCCTGGCAGATCCTGGATCCGATCCTGGACTACTGGGCCGAACACGGATATCCGGAGAAGTACAAGGCAGGAAGTTGGGGGCCACCGTCGGCGGAGTCGATGCTGGCCCGCACTGGACGCGTCTGGAGGCGGCCGTGATCGTCGATCTGCCCTCCACCACCACTTCGCAGGTCAACAAGAAAATGGTCGAGCTGCGCGAGTCCGGTGGTGCCGTCGCGCTCGGCAGAGTGCTGACGCTGGTAATCGTCACCGGGGACGGGACCGAGACCGAAGAGGCGATCCAGGCGGCCAACGAGGCCAGTCGGGAGCATCCGGCGCGGGTGATCGTGGTCGCCAGGGGTGCCAGGCAGGCCGCGGCCCGGCTGGACGCCCAGATCCGCATCGGTGGCGACGCCGGGGCCTCGGAAGTGGTGGTGCTGCGGCTGTACGGCCCGCTGGCCGAGGAGGGTGCGGGCTCCGTCGTGCCGCTGCTGCTGCCGGACGCCCCGGTAGTGGTGTGGTGGCCCAACGACGCCCCCGAGTTCCCGGCCAAGGACCCGATCGGGGAACTGGCGCATCGGCGGATCACCGACGCCGCCGCCGAGCCGGACCCGATCGAGGCGCTGCGCACCAGGGTGCGCTCCTACGTGGACGGCGACACCGATCTGGCTTGGACCCGGCTCACCTCGTGGCGTGCCCTGCTGGCTGCCTCGCTGGACCTGCCGCCGTTCGAACCGATCGAGGGAGCGGTCGTAAGCGGCGAGTCCGACTCGCCCTCGACGGATCTGCTGGCGGGCTGGCTGGCGGCCAGCCTCGGTATCCCGGTGCGCAGGGAGGTCCACCGGGGTCCGGGCATCGTCTCCGCGGTGCTGGAACGCCCGAGTGGGAACGTGGAGGTGGTTCGACCCGACGGCAAGGTCGGCTACCTCACCCAACCCGGCCAGCAGGACCGCAGGGTGACGCTGCACCGCAGAGCGGTACGCGACTGCCTGGCCGAGGAGCTGCGCAGACTCGGCCCGGACGAGATCTACGAGAGCACGTTACGGGGCCTCTCGAACGTGGTGCGGGGCGAGGGCTCCGAGAACGAGGAACAGGCGGAACCGGTCTCGGCGGGACAGCAGTGATGAGCGACAACGAGATGATCGTGCACCCGGACGCGGAGGTGCTCGCGGAGGCGACGGCCGCCAGGCTGCTCACCAGCATCGTGGACGCCCAGGCGGCCCGCGGTGTCGCCTCGGTGGTGCTGACCGGCGGGCGCACCGGAATCGGCGTGCTGGAACGGGTGCGGGACTCGACCGCCCGCTCGGCCGTGGACTGGTCCGCGGTGAACCTGTTCTGGGGTGACGAGCGGTTCCTGACCGACGGCGACGGCGAGCGCAACGAGACCCAGGCGCGTGCGGCACTGCTGGATCACGTGCCGCTCGACCCGCGGCGGGTACACCCGATGGCCCCGTCCGACGGCCGGTTCGGCGCGGACGCCGAGTCGGCGGCGGACCACTACGCCGAGGTGCTGCGCACCCTGGCGGGTACGGATTCGGACACTGGGGTCCCCCGGTTCGACGTGCTGCTGTTGGGTGTCGGCGAGGAGGGGCACACCGCCTCGCTGTTCCCCGACACGCCCTACGTGCGCGAACGCGAGCGCACCGCGGTGGCTGTTCGGGACTGCCCGAAGCCACCGCCGACGCGGATCTCACTGACCCTGCCCGCGATCGCGTCCGCCTCCGAGGTGTGGCTGATGACCACGGGAGCGGGCAAGGCCGAGGCGGTGTCACGGGCACTGACCGGGGCCGATCCGGTCGACATCCCGGCGGCGGGTGCCCGGGGACGGGACCGGACGCTGTGGTTGTTGGACCGCGAAGCGGCCAAGGACTCCACTCTCGGCGGCTGAGAGCGCGTGACGAGAGCTCGCCCCGCGGGCTCCGTCGTGGCTTTCGAGTACGCGTCGCCGCCCCGGTACCGCCGGGGCGGCGCCCGCCGGGACAGCGGCCGAGCACTGTCGTAGTCGAATCACGCCCCGCGTTCGGTGAGCCCGTAGAGCGTTCCCTCCGGATCGGCGAACTGCGCCCAGCGGGTTCTGCCTTCGGGATCCCACGGCGCCGTGCGCGGTTCGACCGGGAACCGCACTCCCCTGGCACGCAACTCGTCGAAGGTGGCGTCGAGGTCGTCGCAGTCGAACCAGACGTGGCTGAGCTCGCCCAACCGCTGCAACACGAGATCACGCACCCGCGGGTCCCCCTCGGCGAGCACCAGGTAGGTCTCGGCACCCGGCACGCTCACCTCGATCCAACGGTGACCGTCCCCGTAGGGCACATCGGTCCTGAGCTCGAACCCCAGCTTATGGGTGCAGAAATCGAGCACGGTCTGCTGGTCGGTCACGTAGAGCACCACGAACTTGGGATTCGTGATCATCGGACACCTCGCGTCCCACCGGCGATGTCGAGGGCCCGGACTCACGGAACCGGTTTCGGTCGAGCCTCGGCTCCCGAACGGCCTTGATACGGCCCCCTCGAATCACGGTACGAGTTTTCCCCGAGATCACCAGTCGGTGCGGGCAGCCGGAGCGACCGCTCCGATGTCGGGGCTCCCGGGGCGAGAGCCCCGCGAGGGGTCCGCCGACCGAACAACGTCGAGGACCGAACCGCGCGAACCCGGTCAATCCAGCGGGGTCCGGCTGACCACCACCCCGTCGTGGTCGCTGAGCAGGTACTCGCCGGGGACGAAGTCGATCCCGCCGAACTCGACGACGACGTCGGACTCACCGGTGCCGGACTTGGAGCTCTTGCGCGGGTTGGTCCCCAGCGCCTTGACCCCGAACTCCATCCCGTCGATCACGGCGGAGTCCCGGATCGCGCCGTTGACGACGAGCCCGTTCCAGCCGTTGGAACGCCCCAGTTCGGCGATCAGGTCACCGACCAGCGCGGTGTGCACCGAACCCGCTCCGTCGATCACCAGCACCCCGCCCTCACCGGGCTCCGAGAGAATCCTCTTGAGCAGCGCGTTGTCCTGGAAGCACCGCACCGTGCGAATCGGCCCGGAGAACACCTCGCGGTTTCCGAACCCGCGTAGCTGCAGGTCGCAGCTGCGCACCTCGTCGCCGTCGCGGTCGGCCAGATCAGCGGTAGTGATCATTTCCACTCCTTTCGTTGAAAAATTTGCAGGGGACTCGCCCGGATGGTCACCTGGCGGAACCTCTCGCACGGCTCTCGCTCCGGGAGGCCCGACATCGAGTAAGCACCTACGCCACGTCGGGCCTTCCTCGCGAGAGCCGCACGGGAGAACCCGCGGCGGTGCCGATTCCGAGGTGGTGGGTGTTCGACCCACGTCGATGGCGCGGCGATTTCGCGAGAAATTGACGCCGGCGGGTCAGCCGGAGAAGACGGTCACGGCAGTGATCACCAGGCCCGATTCGAAGCGGAACCGGCCGGAGAACCCGGTGAGCTCGCCCACCGAGCTCGGCGCGGGTGCTTCGATCAGCTCGGCGCGGAACTCGCCCGAGGGATCGATCCGCACGAAGGCGTCCTCGAAGCCCAGCCAGCGGCCGGTCAACGGGAACCACGCCTTGTAGACGCTCTCCTTCGCGCTGAACAGCAACCGGTCCCAGTTGGTCCCGGCAGGCAGCCCGGCCAGCAACTCGCGTTCCCGCTCCACGGTGACCTGCCCGAGCACGCCGTCGGGCAGCGCCTCGTCGGTCTCCGCGTCGATGCCCAACGAGCACATCTCGGTGGCCGGTGCCACGGCGGCGGCACAGTAGTCCTTGCAGTGCGTGATGCTGCCGACCACGCCCCGCGGCCACAGCGGTTCGCGCCGCTCACCACTGTGCACCGCGAAGTCGGGGTGCCCGAGATCGCCGAGCGCACGCCGAGCGCAACTGCGGGCGAGGGTGAACTCGCGCCTGCGCTTCTCCACCGCCCTGGCGACGTACTGCTCCTCCCCCGGCAACAGTCGCGCGTGGGGGTCGTCGCCGAAGACCTCGGAGGAAGCGGCCGCTTCCGGCAGGATTCGTTCGATCACCGGTGGGCCCTCACCAGTTCCTCGAAGGTCCGCTCGGGCGCGGCGGGCAGGATGCTGTGCAACGGATCGCCCGGACCGCCGCGCCTGCGCCACTCCCGGGGATAACCGAGTGAGACCTCCTCGAAGGGGACACCGTCGATGCGGTCGGTCACCGGGATGTGCAGGTGGCCGTGTACCTCGGCCACGGCCCGGAACCGCAGGTGCCAGTCGGCGGTGAGCTCGGTGCCGCACCAGATGCCGAACTGGGGGTAGTACAACCGCCTGGTGGGATCGCGGTGCAGCGGCCAGTGGGAGATCAACACCGTGGGCAGGTGCTCCGGGATGGCCTCCAGCCTCGGCAGGGTCTGCCTCACCCGCTCGTGGCACCACTCGGTGCGCGACTCGTACGGATCGGGGTGCAGCATCACCTCGTCGGTGCAGACCACGTGAGTGTCGTAGGCGTGTGCCAGGGCCTGCTCGGCGTCGAACTCGGGTGCCCGGAAGCTGTAGTCGTAGAGCACGAACAACGGCGCGACCACCACCGAGCGCTGCTCGTCGCGCCACACCGGGTAGGGATCCTCCGGCGTGGTGACGTCGAGCTCCCGGCACATCCGCACCAGGTGGTCGTAGCGCTCCACTCCCCTGGCACGCACATCGTCACCGGGCGGAGTCCACAACTCGTGGTTGCCCGGCACCCAGATCACGCGGGAGAACCGTTCCCGCAGCTTGCCCAGCGCCCAGCCGATCGTTTCGGTCGTCTCGGCGACATCGCCCGCCACGATCAGCCAGTCCTCGTCGGTGTGAGGCCGAATCTCGTCCAGTACCGGGCGATTGTCGCGGTGCGATACGTGCAGATCGCTGGTCGCGAGTAACGACGGCGCCACCATGCGCCAGACCCTACCGGCCGGTCACCCCGCTGGGGAGGAGATGTGTCACACATCCGACGAGGGCGGGACGCCGCGGGCCCGGTTTCCACCGTTGGTGCCGCACCGGCCCGTCCGGTTCGGCACCCGCCCCGGCCCGCCGCACGGCACGGAGGCGGCGGAACCGGCGCCCGAACGGGTGCGGACACGCGGGGCGGTTCGAGTAGCCGCGCACCCGCCGGACGCGCAGACTGAACGAGTGGACGATCGAGTTCGCGAGCACATCCGGGTAGCGGGTGTGGTACAGGGTGTCGGATTTCGTCCCTTCGTGTACACATTGGCGTGCGAGCTGGGATTGACCGGTTTCGTGGGAAACGACGCGCACGGGGTGTTCGTGTTCGCCGAGGGACCGCCTTCGCTCCTGGCGCGATTCCGCACGGCACTGTCGGAGCAGGCACCGCCGCTGGCTGTGGTCGACGAGGTCACCGCCACCGCGATCGAGCCCCGTGGCGACGAGACGTTCGAGATCGCGCTCAGCGAGCCCTCGGGGCAGCGGGCCACCCTGGTCTCCGCCGACAGCGCGACCTGTGTGGACTGTCTGGCCGAGCTGGGAGACCCGGGCGACCGCCGCTACCGCTACCCGTTCCTGAACTGCACGAACTGTGGCCCCAGGTTCACCATCGTGACCGACGTGCCCTACGACAGACCGCTGACCACGATGGCTCCGTTCGAGATGTGCGCCGAGTGCGCGGCCGAGTATCACGACCCGACCAACCGGCGGTTCCACGCGCAGCCGGTGTGCTGTCCGGCCTGCGGCCCCGAACTCCGGTTGACCGACTCGACCGGAACCGTGCTGCCCGGGGATCCGCTGGACCGAACCGTCGCCGCGCTGCGCGACGGCGAGATCGTGGCGCTCAAGGGGCTGGGGGGATACCACCTCGCGGTGGACGCGGCGAACCCCGACGCGGCCGCGACGCTGCGCAAGCGCAAGCACCGCGAGGAGAAACCCTTCGCACTCATGGCCCCGGACGTGGCGTGGGCACGCGCACTGTGCGAGAGCGACGAGCACGAGCGGGAGCTGCTGGAATCGCGGCGCCGACCGATCGTGCTGCTCGACAGGCGTCCGGACGCCGCCGTGGCCGAGGCGGTGGCTCCCGGCAATCGGCAGCTGGGGGTCATGCTGCCCTACACCCCACTGCATCACCTGCTGCTGGCGGGCACGGGGCCGATCGTGCTGACCAGCGCGAACCTTTCCGACGAACCGATCGCCTACCGCGACGCCGAGGCCCGGGAACGGCTGGCCGAGATAGCGGACGTGTTCCTCGGTCACGACCGAGGGATCCACATGCGAACCGACGACTCGGTGGTGCGCTCCTTCGAGGGGCGGGAACTACCGGTGCGGCGTTCCCGTGGTCTGACCCCGGAGCCGGTGCGGCTGCGGCGGGAACTCCCGCGGCCGGTGCTGGCCTGCGGTGCCGAGCTGAAGAACACGTTCTGCGTGGCCAAGGGAACGAACGCCTTCGTCTCGCACCACATCGGTGACCTGGAGAACTACGAGACACTGCGCTCGTTCACCGAGGGCATCGAGCACTTCGAGCGGCTGTTCGACATCGCCCCGGAGGTGGTGGCCCACGACCTGCACCCGGAGTACCTGTCCACCAAGTACGCCGTGGAGCGGGCGGACGTGGAGCCGGTGGGTGTGCAGCACCACCACGCGCACATCGCCTCCTGCCTGGCCGACAACGGCGAGAGCGGCCCGGTGCTTGGGGTGGCCTTCGACGGGCTCGGGTTCGGCACCGACGGGACGATCTGGGGTGGTGAGTTCCTGCTCGCCGATCTGGCGGACTTCCGGCGACTGGCGCATCTGGAACAGGTACCGATGCCGGGCGGGGACCGAGCCGTGAAACAACCGTGGCGGATGGCGGTGTCGCAGCTGTTGTCGTGCTACGGAACCGAACCACCGGGCGAGCTGGGGGTGCTGCGACGCAACGAACCACAGCTGGCGGCCCTCACCCGGATGTGCGATGGCGGGGTGAACGCGCCACCGACGTCCAGCGCCGGTCGGCTGTTCGACGCGGTCGCCGCGATCCTGGGCATCCGGGACGCGGTCAGCTACGAGGGCCAGGCCGCCATCGAGCTGGAACAGCTGGCGGACCGGGACGAGCCTGACCACTATCCAGTGGCGCTGCCGGATTCGGGGGCGCTGCCGGATTCGGTGTCAATCGACGACGGGGATCCGCCGCTTTCGGTTCCCACGGGACAACTGGTCCGTGCTGTGGTCGACGAGCTGCTCGACGGACAGCGTGGCGAGCTGATCGCCGCCAGGTTCCACAACGGAGTCGCCGAGCTGATCGCGCGGCTGTGCGAGCGCCTGCGGGACGCGACCGGCGTCGGCGAGGTGGCGCTGTCGGGTGGGGTGTTCCAGAACACGCTGTTACTGCGGCGGACCGTGGACGCGCTGCGGCGACGCGGTTTCCGGGTGCTGCTGCACTCCAGCGTCCCCCCGAACGACGGGGGCATCAGTCTGGGGCAGGTGGCGATCGCGGGGGAACGCGACCGCAGAGGTGAATGCTCCCCGGAACGGGGGTAGCGACTCGCCGGTAAGGACCTCGCGGACTCCCGCGCCGGGAGCCCGCGAGTGGAGTCGTGCCGCCACCACGAACGTGGCCGGGGTTCCGAGCACGTCACTTCGGCAGTGGGCAGCCGGCCCGCTCGGCGGCGGCACGGGCGAAATTGTCCAGCAGACCGTCGTCGGACGACTGATCGGCAGGATCCTTGTCCCACTGCGTCGGATCGTCCTCGCTGAGGGTGTAGTGGCGAAACGAGACCGGCTCGCCGTGGCACATCACGTCGTACTCCGGCAACGAGTACTTCTCCGACTCGTGCCGCGCCTTCGCGAGCGGACCCTCGTACATCACGAAAGCCGACTTCGGCTTACCGGGCACATCCCCGTCCGTGTGATCGCTGTTTCCGATCCGAATCTCACAGGTACTGATCAACCCACTGGGCTGCGGCGTCCCCATCGCCCAGAATTCGCCGTGCTCAAACTCGTACTCGGGCAACCACGATCGCTCCACGAAGGAGCACGCCGTCCCCCGGAACGGATCCTCTGCACGACTCGCGGCCTCCCGCCCGACCTCCGGGATCTCCGGCAACTCACTCGGCAACGACAACGCGTTCGCCGACTCCGCACACCCGAACCGCGCACGCGCCTTGTTGGTCATATCCACCAACAACCGCGCCATCGCCAACCGCGCATCGGGATTGTCCAGCTCGGACGAATCAATGTTGATCCAGCTGCTCAGTGTGATTTTCTTATTTTCGCGAGTACAGGGGCCATAAAGTTGTGAGTAGTCGTGTGTAACGAAACCCGGTAAATCACCGATGGGCACCAATAACGGATCAGGCGGCCTGAGCCCACTCGCGATATAAGGTTGTTCCTCAACGTACACACTGAGATCCAGAGTGTTCGGAGCGACGGCGTGGCAGCTCACTGAGGGCTCATCGGTGTTCATCTCTACCGTCGAATCCTCAGAATTGGGGTTACCTAGGTCGGCAGCCTGGATCAAATCCACCATCAACTGCGGCTCGGTCGTGCCATCGCATGACAAGTGCTGTGGCGGTGACCGCACCCACGTTGGAACCTCCGAATCGTCCCCCGCTCCCGAACAACCGCTGAGCACAAGCAGGGAGACCAAACAACCGGTCGCCAATCGAGTCCAACGCATTCGCATGCCCTTCACTCGGTCTCGCTCACCGAAATGGGTCGATTCCCTGTGGCACCAGCGTAGACGCCGGCACCATCCTGATAACTACCCTGCACACTCTGCTGGTCGATACCATACGGATTATTTTTGGCTATCCAAACCTTGTATTCTTCCGGCATATTACCTTCGGAATCGACTAGCCGGTTCGGGCTCTCGAGTTCCTCGGATCCAGGGGAGATCGGCGGTGGGTAGACGTCGTCCTGCCACATCCGGTGCTGCCACAAGGACTGGTTCAGCAAGTCGTTCGCATCACTGGGACCGTCTTCTTTGATCTCTGCGGTATCCCTGGTCACGATGTTGGAGCTGTCCTGCTTGAGCTGCTCGGCGATCTGGTTGACGGCCTCACCGCCCACGGCACCTCCGACCGCTCCCGCCGGCCCACCGACGGCACTGCTGGCTCCGGTTACTGCCCAGGAGGCCAGCGTGCCGCCCGCGTCGATCTTCGCGTTGTGGTCGGCATCATCGTCGTCCTTGGCCTGGTCCACCGCGTAGGTACGGGCCTCGTCCAGCGCGCCGAACACCGAGGCGGACTCCTTCGCCACCGTTGCCATGTGGTCCCGCCGATCACCCGCCGATCGACCGTCGTCGCCGGCGATCTCGTCGAGCCGCTGTCCGGTGTGCACCATGTTGGCGTCGCGCATCTGCGCGTAGGCCTCGGAATCGTAGGCCGCGGACCCCATCACCTTGTACACCTCGCCCTGGCTGAACCGGGGACTCATCTCTCCCGTCGTGCCCTTCGCCCACTTCGGGTCGTCCCCGTCCAGGTCCAGCGAACCGCTGCTGTTGGGAGACACGGCCCCCGAGTCGTGCACCGCCGGCATGTTGTGCGCGAGCATGCGGCCGACGCTGTCGCGCATCGATTCCGGCACCGTTCCCTCGCCGGGGTTCTTCATCGACTGCTCGGTGTTGGCCAATTCGTGCACCATCCCCGACATCACGCGGGCCCCTTCCGCGGTGCCCTGCTGCTCCCCGAGGGTCGCCGACTCCAACGCCTTGCCGAGCACGTCGTGCCCCAGTCCTTTTTCCCGCTCGTTGGGTGTGTAGTCGCTGCCCGGCCCCGGATCGTGGTCGTAGGTGTCGACCGGCCAGTCCCGCTCGATCAGATAGCCCATGTGCCCGGTGTCCCGCGCGGGGTCGAAGAAGGAACCGGCGGCGTCGGGGCTGTGCTCCATCGCCGTCATCAGCCCCACGAGCGGGTCACCGCCTCGGCCGCGATCGTCGACGTGGTTGAGGTCGTTGCTCTGGACCCGGTCGAAGGTGTCCTCCTTGTCGGACTCGATCATCGCGTCCCCGACCGGGTTCAGGAAGTCCGCGGAGTACTCGCCGCTGTGCAGCAGCATCCCCAGCGCGCGGTAGCCGGTGTCCTCGTGGCTGCCGAGACCGAGAAATCCGGTGTCCCAGTTCTCCGACGCCCGCACGAGCCGCTTGCCGTAGGTCTCGGCACGGTTCTCGAGCTCGTCACCCGCCCCGTCGCCGTGCAGGTCCTCGCCGAGGTAGCGCCTGCCGGCCTCACTGGTTCCGGCCGCCAGCGTTTCGCCGAGGTTCCGCTGCAGCTCGCCGATCAGCTCGGAGCGGTTCGGACCGGATTCCCCGTTGTGACCGTCCCAGTGGGTCATCCCCATGTCCTGCAGGTGGTCGGTCAGTTTGAGCAGCTGTTTCGGCCGCACCCGCTCCAGGAACTCGCCCGCGAACGCGGGGTCCTGCCCGTTCTCCCGCAGCAGGCGGGCCAGACGCTCGCCCTGCGCGAAGTCCAGTTCACCCGGCGGCTTCGCGGCCAGTTTGGCCGCCTGCTTGGCGGCCTCTTCCTGTTCGGCACGCTCCTCGCGCAGCACTTCGTCGAGATAGCCGAGTGAGTCGTCGGCTTCGCCGAGCGCGCCTGCCGCGTCCTGATCCGCCTGTTCCGCCCTGGAGAGCAACCCTTCGATCTCGGCGGCGTAGGACTCGTAGCGGGCCTGCTGGTCCTCGGGGTAGTCGATCCGACCGTCGGGGTAGATCGTCCAGTGCTCGCCCTCGTTGATCTCGTTTGACAGCCGCTCCAGGCGCGCCCGGCAGGTCTCGATCTCGGATGAAGCCCGTTCCAGCGTCTCGGGGACCGACTCGATCCTGTCGAGGTACTCGCGCATCTTCTCGCGGATGTGCTCGGCGTGGCCGGTGGCGGCGTTCTTGGCCTCGCCGTGCCAGGCCTCCTCGTTGTCGAGCGGATCCCGCACCTCGGCATCGAAGTCGCCGAGAACCTTGTCGTACTTCTCGGCCAGCGATCTCCACGCCTCGGCGGCTCGGCTGATCGCCGACGGCTCGGCTTCCGTCAGCTGTCGGTAGTCCACGGCGCTCAGACCCCCACCCCTCGGAGTTTCGCGACCGCCCACTCGTCGGTTTCCTCATAGTTCCGGGCCGCTGCCGTCAGCCTGTCGCCCATGTCGTCGAGCCAGCGGCCGAATCCCTCGACGTTGTGCTCACAGCTGGACTGCAGCCGTTCCAGCGCGGCCGAGAACGCCCAATCACCGTGGGTCCGAACTGCCGCGGCGGAGTCCTCGGCCGTGGCACGCTTCAGTTCGAGCAACCTCTCACCCAGATCCGCGGATCTCCTGCCGATCTTCGTCAGCTCCTCGGGATGGACGGCGTAACGCCCACCAGCCGCGGAACTCCCCATATCGCGCCCCCAGGAAATCGACACAGCGCTGTTGCGGACCGGGAAATTACCGACGTCCCACGAGATCGTCACTCCGAAGTGAGTGATCGCATACGGCGCGCGACTAGGCGATCGAGCTATGCCGGGTGTCTACTGGTTGTCCCGTGGCGGACCCGCGCGACCGGGCGGACATCGGACCATGCGGCGACGGCGTGTAGCCGGCGCGGAAGTGACTGGTCACGGCCTCGGTTCCCGCCGTCCGGTAGCATTCGTTGCTGTTCGGTGCCGGTCGTCCGAGAGAGTGAGCAGTGCCAGCCACAGTCGCGGAACGCGAAGAAACGCATTCCGATCGTTCGCTCGCGAGATCGACGGGTGTCCAGTTGGGAATCGTGGTGTCGGGAATGTTCTCCGGCGGGTTGGCCGCGGTTTCCTACTACGTGGCCGGGTTGGAGTGGCTGGCGCACGGTTTTCTGATCTGGATCGTGCTGGGAGTGACGACCACCGCGGGGCACACGCTGCGAACGGCGGTCCGCCGGGCGTCGACGGCGCTGCTGAGCGGTGTGCTGGTGTTCTACCTCGGCAAGCAGTGGGTGTACGTGCTGGAGTACGCCGGGGCGGAATACTCGGTCGATCCGAAACGAATGGCCGCCTGGTTGGCTGTCGCGGTACTGGCGGGTGTCGCCTGCGGAACGGTGTTCCGACACATCGGACGGGAGGGCTGGTCGGCCGCGATCGCCACGACCACCGCCATCGGGCTGTTGTTCGGCGACGCCGCGCGGGAGCTCTACCCCACGCTCAGCGCCGATCCCGTGTTCCTGGTGTGCACCCTGCTGGTCGTACTGGTGATCCTGCTGCTGGCGGTGGTGTCGAAACGGCAGTTCGGCAGGATCGTGCTGATGGCACTGCCGTGCGCCGGTTTCGGACTGGCCCTGTTACTGGCAGCGGAACTGCTCGAACGCCTCACCTGGTAGTGGAGCTTCGTCGTCCGAACCGTGGCGCGGCCGGAGCACGGAAAGATTCCGGACGACCGCGATCGCCGCGCAGCCGTATTCCGTGGCACGATCGGGGAATGGACGAGGCAGCCGGTGGGGATGAACAGGACGACATCACGCCTTCCGGTACCGATGCCGGTGAAGAGCGGGACGCCGGTAACAGCGACTACGGCGCGATGCTGCGCAGTCATTCGGCGGGTTGGCGACTGTTGGCCGAGCGGATGCACCCGGAGCAACAGCCCGAGCTGGACAGGCTGGACGAGATCGGTATGGGCAGCACCCTGTTGCGTGATCTCCTCGACGGGTTCCGGCAGCAGGCGCTGCTGCTGCACAGCACCATCTCCGCCCAGGCACGTGCCTACGAGGAGATGATCGAGGCTGGCGGGCCGGAGGATCCCGAGGCATACGAGAACTACCGTCGGACGACCGAGTTTCTCAACGAGCTGCTACCTGGTGGCAAGCACTGACTGGGTGGCAAGCACTGAACGAACCCGAGTACCGCGCGCTCCGGTGGCCACGGCTCCAGCGGTGAGGACTCCCGTGGTGACGGCTCCTACGGGCCGAACGGCTCACCGGATCTCGGCCACCAGCTCCTCGATCTTGCCGCCGAGTGCCCGCGCGTCCACCGGGGTGAGCGCGTATACCCGCTCCCCGGTGTTTCCTCGCTCGTTGTGGTCGAGATAGCGCCCGTCCGGTTCGACGTTGTCGAACCAGCGCACCACTCGGGAGCGGGTGACCCGACCGTTGCGGTCCCGGACGTTCGCGGCGAGCTGGCCCGCCCGGAGGTGCTCGGCCGCGCCGAGCGCGCGGTAGAGCGCCAACTGCCGGTCGCCGCTGCCACTACCGGAGGAACCCGCGGCGGGACGGAGCAAACCGTGCGACTCGGAGTCCGTTTCGGAGTCCTGCCCGGGGAAGGAACTCTCGGGGACTCGTGCCGGCCCCTGGTTGCCGGGCGGTGCAGGGGGGAGCGTGGGCAGCAGCGCCTGGGACAGGCTCACTCGATCGTGGAGTTCGACGGTGAGCGGACCACCGTAGCGTTCGGTCTCCCCCGGCGGTTGCACGCCGAGCACCACCTGGTTGCCAACGGTCACCGCGGCGACCGTGCGCCACATCGGGTGCTCGCCGAACCTCGGCAACCACATCGAGTCGACCCACAGGTAGGGCTTCGCCAGCACGGCCAACGCATGCGCGAGGCCGGGCTCCACCTCGTCGTCGACGATCAGCCCTTCGGAGCGCATGGTTTCGTACTCACGCTTGCCCACCTCGGCGAACTGCTGCCGGGTGTGGGTGAAGGGCTCCACTTCCAGCGGCAGCGTCAGATCGTCCAGTCCGAGATAGCTGTGCAAGAAGTACAGGTGCAGCGGGTGCAACTGCCAACGGCCCGTGACGGCCACGGTGTTCCTCTCCTGCCGGGGTGCGCCCGGATTCCGTGGTGGTCCGGACGCACCGTCGCTGTTGTCACTCGATGACCGGTGGGGCGGTTCTGGGCATGTCGTTGAACCACACGTCCTCCCACTCCTCCAACCAGCTGGGACGCTCGTGTTCCTGGTCCTCCTCGCTGCCCTGACCGCGTCCGCCGGGCGCGCCCGCCATCGGCGCGCGTCCGCCTCCGGCACGTCCCGAGGTGGCGCCGGTCGCCGCGGTTCCGGGGGCCGAGGAGCCACCCCGGACCGGAGCACTTCCCGCACGGCCCCCCGAGCCCGGAGTGCTGCCGCCACGTCCCGAGGTGGAGGGCGTTCCGCCACCCGCTCCCCCACCGACGTAGCCACCGACTCCGCCGACTCCGCCGACACCTCCGACGCCACCCGCGCCACGTCCGGCTGCGCCACCGCCCGCACCGGTACCGCCCGCGGCTCCCGGGCCGCCCGGGGTGGCGGAGCCACCGGGTCCGGAGGTCCATGCCGACTCGCTGCCGGCGGATCCGTTGGAGTAGTCACCCGAGCCCGGGGACTGTCCCGGACCGAAGCCGCTCCCGTTCTGGCCCGGCAGTGAACCGCCGTTGCCGGTACCACCGGAACCGCCGTTCCCCGGACCGGCACCGGAGTAACCACCGGGCACGTTGCCCTGGCCGGTACGCCCCGGTGGCACGGCGGGCGGCACCGCCGGTGGTTCGTTGCCGGAGGGAGTGGAGGGCGGAGTAGCGGGATCGCCGTTCAGCTGCCGATAGGCGGGAACGGTGGAATCCACGTCCTGGTAGGTCGTGCTCAGCACCCGGTTCATCGTTTCCTGTGCGTGGCGCTCCTCCTGCTGACGTTCCTGCTGCTGGCGCTTCGCGTCCTGCCCCGCGCCACCGGGGCCGCCCGCTATACCCGCGATCATGGACCGGCTCACGTTGTAATCACGCGGCGGCGGCACCATCTCCTTGACCTGGCCCGCGGCCGTACCGGCCTGCTCGATCTTGTTGCCGGTCAGCCGGAAGCACTCGCCGCTGCCACTGGCCCAGGTGGCCAGTGGTTGCGCGGATTGCTTGGCCGTCTCGGCCGCCTGCCCGGACCAGCCACTGTCGATCGCCTTGGCGGAGTCATTCTGCAGTCTTGCACCGAGCTCGTTCAGTTTGCCGCCGATGTCGCTCCAGGCCTCGCCCACAGCCTTCGCATCGGAGTGACTCAGCGTGTTCTGGTTGGTGTCGTAGATCTTCTTGTGATCGTAGGACTGCCAGTTCTCGTGCTGCTTGATGGACGGCGGATCGTATCCGGCAGGGGCGTCCAGCTTCCGATTGCGCTCTTCGAGCTCCTGCCGCTGCTGCTCACCCTGCTGCTCGGCTGCCTCGGCCTGTTCCTGCTGCTGGTTCTCGGCACGCGTGTCGTAGCCGAGCAACTTGCCGACGTCGTCGCGCACCGTTCCCGGGATGTCGTTGATGGCCCCGGGAAGGTCCTTCATCACGTCGCCGATGGCCTCGTCCGCCGACCCCATCTTCTCGTCCAACCAGGATCCGAATCCCATGACAGCGCCCCCTTACGCCGGTTCCGGAACGTTCGGCTCTACCTTCTTCGCGATCTCCAACGCCTTGGCGCACTCGTCGCTGCGCCTTACGCCGCGTCTCATCGACGAACTGTCCCAACAGATCCGTCCGCTCCGGTAGAACAGTTAGCTGCCTTCTTCCCGAACTCGTTCGCCAGCTGCTCTCCCGAGAGGTACTCACCCAACCCCGGTACCTGTTGCAATCCGGTTGCGGAGTCAGCGAGCCGATCAGCTTCCAAAGCCTCGTGCTCGTACAGCGCAGCGGCATTGTCGGCGGCCTGCGGCTCCATGGTCAACTGCCCAGCCGAGATCTGCTGCTGGATCCAAGAGTTCTCCTCGCGAATGACCCCCAGCGCAGCACTCGCGCCCGTGAACCCAGCGGTCTCGTCCGCCATCACAGCCCCTTCCAGCTCCGAACAAGCTCACCGCAACCGATGCCACCCCGACCGAACGATCACTCTAACCCACGGGTAAGTCCCTCATCCCGCAAACCGACAAACCCGATCAGTGACCCACCTCACTACACTGAACCCGACAAACCCACCAGGAACTCGGCCCACCGATGACGATCCACCACCAGCACCCCGGCGTTCGGGGCCTTCGAGTCCCGCACTGCCATCGCACCGGACAAGGTGGTCACCTCCACGCACGCGCCGTGGTGATTGCTGTAACTACTTCGACGCCAGCAACTCGTGGACGGTTCCATGGCATTCATCGACGCCACCCCATCGCGAGGGCTCGGGTTCAAGCGAGGCAGTCCCCCGCAGGACTCGTCGAACCGGAACGCAGCGCAAGAGACAATACCCGAGTTCACAGGTACCACCGGGATCCTGGTGAAGTCATCAGCCGTACCGGTGACAAAGCGCTCCGCGACTCACTCCGACAGCTTGGTCACGAACTCGGCCCATCGACGACGGTCCACCACCAACACCCCGGCGTTCGGGGCCTTCGAGTCCCGCATCATCACTTGTCCTTCGCCAACGAACGCCATCTCCACACACGCTCCCTGGTTCATGCTGCGAGAGGATTTCCTCCATCGAGCGGCGGATGTGTCCGGCATAATCACTCCTGCGTCAAATCAGCGATCACATGTTCCATCAGCTCAACCGATTGTCGCTGATCCAACGCTTCGTCACGAAGAGTCTTCGCAATCGAGCTGTAGGTCCTCGATGAGTTTCGGATCCTCCACGTCGTAGCGAGCGCCGAGGACAGGGTGACTCTCCAGAAACACCCCGGGACCGAACTCGGCGAACTCCAACAAATGGTCGACGAGAACGCGCCGCGCGTCTTCGCGCTGTGCGAGGAACTGGGCGACCGGCACGACGCCGTGCTGCACTACTGGGGCATGGCCCACGGCGACCACGCAGACCTCATCGGTACCGGCGGCAGCCTGCACATCGGCTTCCGGGACGCGACCACGGCCCGCGAACGCCTGGCCTGCCGCAGAAATATGCACCTCGTCTGGCCACACCAACCACCCAACCCACACTGATTACAAAACAGCACCGACCACACGCGAAGACCGCCCGGCGCGCCGAAGCACGCCGGGCGGTCACGGGTCGGTTGTTCGGAAGCAGCCGAGAGTACTCAGCTCACTTCGAGAGTGATCTTTCCCCCGCTGTGTCCGGTCTCGCTGTCGTCCTGTGCGGCCGCCGCCTCGGAGAGCGGATACGTCCGCGCGTGCCGGACGTCCAGCTCGCCCGCGACGACGCGGTCGGCCAACTCGGACAACACTTCCGGCGTACGGTCCCAGCCCTTACCGCTGGAGAACGGTACGCCCACTGCCGCGGCGTTCGGGTCGGCGATGGTGATGATCCGATCGGTGCCGCCGCGCAGCTCCACCGACTCCGGCAGCACTCCCGTACCCGCGGCGTCGAACACGGCATCCACTCGTAGCACCAACTCGCGGACCCGGTCCACCAGACCATCGCCGTAGCTCACCGGAACGGCGCCGAGCTCGCGGAGATCGTCGAACCGCCCCTCTCCTGCCGTGCCGATCACCGTGGCACCGAGCTCGACGGCCAGCTGAACCGCGATCCGTCCCACCGTGCCGCTGGCACCGTGGATCAGCAGCACATCGCCGGAACCGAGTTCGAGCTCGCGCAGCACCCGCAACGCGGTGGCCCCGGCCACCGGCAGCGCGGCCGCGTCCACCCAGGACATTCCGGACGGCTTGCGTGCCAGGATAGTTCCCAGCGCGTACTCGGCACAGGATCCGGTCTCGGCCCAGCCGAACACCTCTTCTCCCACCTCGAACGGTGCGGAATCACCGACCGCGTCGACGACACCGGACAGCTCCAGTCCCGGTCGATGCGGCAGCGAAAGGCCGGGCATCACACCACGACGAAGTTTCCAGTCCAGCGGATTCACCCCGGCGACGCGAACGGCGATCCGGACCTGTCCCGCACCCGGTTCCGGAATATCGACCTCGTCCATCCGCAGCACGGCCGAGGATCCGGTTTCGTAGAACTGGACGGCACGCATGAGAACTCTCCTTCGGATTTCAGGTGCGGCCCACTCTCCCACCCGACATCGATTTCTCGCGAAATCGTCGTACCGGCCCCGCCGTACGGGTGATGTCGATTTCTCGCGAAATTCACGCCACGCGAGACTCCGGCCAGACTTCCCAGTGGTCAGACTCCCTGGTGCAGCGGGGATGAGACGTGTCCCGCCAGCCAGTCGTACCAGGCCGGGAGTCCTTCGTCGGTGGTGGCCGAGACCGGCAGGATCTCGACGCCGGGATTGATCCGGCGGGCGTACTCGGCGAACCTGTCCACCTCGAACGAGAGGTGCGGCAGCAGATCCGTCTTGTTCAGCAGCACCAGATCGGTGTGGGCGAACATGTTGGGGTACTTCAACGGTTTGTCCTCGCCCTCGGTCACCGCCGCGATCACGACCTTGGCGTACTCGCCCAGGTCGAACAGCGCCGGGCAGACCAGGTTTCCCACGTTCTCCACCAGCACCACCGAGCCGGGCGCGGGCCGCAACGAACGCAGTGCGCCCCAGACCATCTCGGCATCCAGGTGGCATCCCGCGCCGGTGTTGATCTGCACCACGTCGGCACCCGCACGACGCAACCGCTCGGAATCGCGCAGCGTCTCCTGATCACCCTCGATCACCGCCAGAGGGACGGACGAGGCGGATTCCGCCAGGGTTCGCTCCAACAGCGTGGTCTTGCCCGCTCCGGGCGAGCTCATCAGGTTCAGCGCCAGCACACCCCGCTCGGTGAGCCACTGCCGGTTGCGCTCGGCCACCGTGTCGTTCTTGGCCAGTACCTCGCGCTCCAGCTCGATCCTGCGCGTGGCGCCGTCCTGCTCCGGAACCTCGGCCTCCGAGTCGCCAGGCGCGTGCACACCGTCCTCGTGCGAGTGACCGTGATCGTGCGGATGGTCGTGGTCATGAGGATGGTCGTGCGAATGGGAATACTCCCCGTGCAGGTGATCCGGCGATCCGGATTCGGATTCCTCCCGCGTGTCGGCGGCGTCGCGGGTTTCCACCCGCACGCCGCGCTCGTCACCGCATCCACAGGTAGCGCACATCGTTCTTCCCTTCCCACAACGTCGAACCGACCAATCGAAGGAATCCGCGTACCCAGCCACTCACGAGGTGACGGTTCCGGATTCCACGTCCACCGCTCTGATCCGCAGTTCCCGTCCGGAGAGCACTTCGACATCGGGACTGCCGCAGTCGCAGACCGCGAGCTGGTCCTCCAACACGAGCCGCTGGTCACAGTCCCGACAGCGACCGCTGCCGGTCGGAGTCACGATGTCCAACCGCGCACCTTCCAACGCCGTGCCGGTGACCACCAGGTCGAAGCAGAACCGCACAGAGTCCGGCACCACGCCGGAGAGCTTGCCGATCTCCAGTTCCAGCCTGGTGACGCGCGGCTCGGTGACCGCGTCGAGCACCGCGTCCACCACACTCTGGGTGATCCCCAGCTCGTGCACCGCGATCCCCTCCCACAACCACTCCACGGAAATTCGTTTCGGGCGGCGTCGATTTCTCGCGAAATCGCCGGCTACCCGACCACGCACCCGAGATCCGTTGCTGACTCTCAACAGATCCGAGGGAGGGGGTCCCCTACCAGCAGATCCACGATCCGCGTCCCGCCGAACGCGGTGTTGAGCATCACCAGCCCTGGTGGATCCTCACCGATCCGCCCGATCACCGCCGCGTCCGAACCGTGCGGGTGCTCGCGCATCGCCGCCAGCGCGGTGTCGACGGAGCCTCCGTCCACGACGGCCACCATCCTGCCCTCGCAGGCCACGTACAGCGGGTCGATGCCGAGCAGCTCGGAGGCGCCGCGCACCTCGGTGCGCACCGGGACCTCGCCCTCCTCGACGACCACGGCGACGTTGGCCGCGGTGGCTACCTCGTTGAGGATAGTCGCCACACCGCCCCTGGTGGCGTCGCGCATCGCGCGCACACCCGGGGTGGCCTCCAGCAGCCCGGTGACCATGTCGTGCAACGGGGCGGTGTCGGACTCCAGGTCGGCGTCGATATCCAGCTCGCCGCGCTCCAGCATCACCGTGACGCCGTGATCACCGACCGGTCCGGAGACCAGCACGGCATCGCCCGGCCGGACGGTGTCGATACCGAGTTCGTGCTCGGTCCGGCGCACCCCTACCCCGGTGGTGTTGATGTAGCAGCCGTCGGCCTTGCCCTTCTGCACCACCTTGGTGTCACCGGTGACCACCCGCACCCCGGCCCGCTCGGCGGCCTCGGCCATGGACCGGACCACGCGCCGCAGTTCGGAGATCGGGAAGCCCTCCTCGATGATGAACCCGGCGGAGAGGTAGAGCGGCGTGGCACCGGAGACGGCGAGGTCGTTGACGGTGCCGTTGACAGCGAGCTCGCCGATGTCGCCGCCGGGGAAGAACAGCGGGGAGACCACGAAGGAGTCGGTGGTCATCGCCAGCCGTGAACCGTCCACCGCGAACTCGGCGCCGTCCTCCAGCTTCTCCAGGTGGGGGTTGCGCAGTTCCTCCAGGAACAACGCCTCGGTCAGCGTCTGGCTGGCCTTGCCACCGGCGCCGTGGGCGCTGGTGACGCGCTCTTCCTTGATCTTCGGTTTGCGGGCGCGCGCCTTCTCGATACGGTCGAGGACCCGCTGTTCCCTGTTGCGGTAGTCGCTGCCCGGTTCCGCGGTGCCGTGCGCGGGTTCGGCAGCGCTGTGTACGAGTTCGGCAGCACTGTGTACGGCTTCGGCAGCGCCGTGGTCGGATGCCGCGGCGGGGTGTTCGGACGACGTACCGGTCGCGGCGACCGGCTCCGCGTCGGTCTCGTTCTCGATGCTCACGACTTGCTCGCCTCCTTGACGCGTTCCCGGCTGAACCGGCCGAAGTTGTAGTAGGCGGCGCAGGCTCCCTCCGGGGAGACCATGCAGGTGCCGATCGGGGTTTCCGGGGTGCAGGCGGTGCCGAACACCTTGCACTCCCAGGGTTTGAGCACGCCCTTGAGCACCTCGCCGCACTGGCAGGCCTTGGGGTCGGCCACGCGCACGCCCGGCAGTTCGAACCGGCGTTCGGCGTCGAAGTCGGCGAACTCCTCGCGCAGTCGGGTGGCCGAGTGCGAGATGAAGCCCAGTCCGCGCCACTCGAAGTAGGGCCGCAGTTCCATGGTCCGGTTGATGGCGTCCAGCGCCACCTCGTTGCCGTTCCACGGCACGACCCGCGAGTACTGGTTCTCCACCTCCGAGCGGTTCTCCGACAGCTGCAGCATCAGCATGTAGATCGACTGCAGGATGTCCAGCGGCTCGAAACCGGCCACCACCAGTGGCTTGCGGTAGTCGCGGGCGATGAACTCGTAGGGCTTGCATCCGATCACCGTGGAGACGTGCCCGGGGCCGATGAAGCCGTCCAGCCGCAAGTCCGGCGAGTCGAGGATGGCCTTGATCGCCGGGATGACGGTGACGTGGTTGCAGAACACCGAGAAGTTCTCCAGTCCCTCGGACCGGGCGCGCAGCAGCGTCATCGCGGTGGACGGGGCGGTGGTCTCGAAGCCGATCGCCATGAAGACCACGTGCTGTTCGGGGTTCTGCCGCGCCAGTTTGAGGGCGTCCAGCGGGGAGTAGACCATCCGGATGTTGGTGCCCTCGGCGTTGGAGTCGAAGAACGACCCGTTGCTGCCGGGAACCCGCATCATGTCGCCGAAGGAGGTCATCAGCACCCCCGGCTGCCTGGCGATGTGGATGGAGTCGTCCACTCTGCCCATCGGGATCACGCAGACCGGGCAGCCGGGCCCGTGGACCAGTGAGATGTTCTCGGGGAGGTAGTCCTCCAGACCGTGCTTGTAGATGGTGTGGGTGTGGCCGCCGCACACCTCCATGAACTTGTACTGCCTGCCCGGCTCGCACAGTTCGGTTATCTTGGCCGAGAGCGCACGCGCCTTTTCCGCGTCGCGGTACTCGTCGACGAACTTCATGGCACCTCCTCCGAAACCTTTCGGGTGAAAACCTGAAAGAGCGAAAAACTTCCGGAAACGACCGCCCGGAAACGACCGCCCGGAAACGTGTCCAACTGATAAAGCTCCGCCGGATTTCGACGCATCCGTTCGAATCCGAATTCTTTCCGGTGTTCTCCGGCGTTCCCGACTCCGAACTCCCACCACCCACGCAGCCCGGACTCCGACCACCCCCGCAGTCGGCACCGCCGCGGGTTCTCCCGTGCGGCTCTCGCGAGGACGTCGGAGACGTTGTGTAGTAACTACCCGATGTCTCCGGCACCGCAGCGAGAGCCGTGCGAGAGGTTCCGCCAAGCGAGCAGCCCGGCAAACCGAGCCGCAGAGGACCACTAGTCAATGTAGGAGTCCTGCAGCGCTTCCAACTCGTCCTCGTACGCCTTCCCGATATCCTCCAGGAATTCCAGCGCGGCCTGCGCCTCCTGCTCGTCGATCTTGGAAAGCGCGAATCCCACGTGGATCAGAATCCAGTCACCGGCCACCGGACGATCGTCGTCGAGCAGACCGATATTGATGTTGCGACGCACCCCACTGACGTCCACCTTGGCCAGGTCGGGCCGGTCCGACAGGACTTCGATTACCTCACCCGGAATTCCCAGACACATTCACGTTCTCCTTGTCGCAGCTCGTTGTTCGCCTTGATGGGGCGGTCACTCGACGGAACCTCTCGCGGGGGTGCCGGTAAGCGGGCACGGCCAGCAGCGGTCGCACCGCTTGCCCGTCAATTTCTCGCGAAATCGCCGCGCCGAAGGTCCGATCTCACATGCGGCTGATCCGCAGGTAGCGCTTCACGTCCGGCCCGAACAGCCACGCGAGGGTGGCGATCAACCCCACCAACAGCACCAGGAACAGCAAGCGACGCACTACCGATCACCTCCTTCGACAACTCCTCGCCCGAGTCCGGCCGACTCGGATCCGTCCTGTTCGGCGCACACCAGTTCGCGCACCCGACGCACCGCTTCCGGCACGGCACGTTTCACGATCCGGCTCAGGCCGATGCGCTGCTCCAGCTCGGCGGGCTCGCAGCCGAGCACGAAAACCCGTCCGGGATCACCGCCCAGCAGGGTGACCAGGTCCAGCACCACATCCGGCTGCATGCCGTGCGCGTCGGCCAGCGCCGCGGTGTCTCGCTTGTCGGCGTTGCCGATGTCGGTGGGCCGCAGCAGGGTCAGCGTCCCGGGGGAATCACCCCTGGACACCGCGTCGACCAGCACGGTCGTCGCGTAACCGTCGAGCAGGTCGAAAGCGAGGTGCATTCCGCTGGTGCCGTAGTCGCCCGCCCACACCCCCTCGGGCAGCTCGGTGTCCGCGAGCGCGCGCCCGACCTCGGGGCCGAACCCGTCGTCGCCGAGGAAGATGTTGCCGATGCCCGCGACCAGCACCCGGCGGCTCATCGCCGCACCTCGTCCTCGCCGGACAGGGCGGTTACCTCCGGCTGTTCGGACGTCCCCTCGGAGGTCCCCAGTGGACGGACCTCCTCGGTGCCGAAGTAGCGGAACCGCCCGTTGGCACCCTGAATCTCGGCTCCCGGGTCGTCGTCCAGGGTCACGGCGAGGTGGCTGCCACCGTCCACATCGAAGTACACCGCGCGCACCGTGGCGACGCGCCCGGTCAGGAACATGTCCTGCGCGTCGCTGCCGCTACCCGGCAGCAGGGTGACTTTGCTGCCGTTGGACACCGACAGCCCGTCCACCTCGACGCTGTCGCTCTCCGGCGAGACCGCGGCGTCGGCACCGGGATCCCACCAGGGCACCCCGGGTTCGGGGAACGGTCCCGCGGCCTCGCCGGAGATTCCCGCGCCGGACGAACCGGGCGGGGCGGGGAAGTCCTGTCGCGGGGACGACGGCAGCGGACCCTCCTGCCGCGCCCCCTTCTCCTCCGGACTCCCCTGCTGTGCCCCCTTCTCCTGTGCCCCCTCCTGCCGCGAGCTCTCCTGCTCCGGCACCGACTCCCGCAGGTATCGCAGCGTGCCGTGCAGCCGTTCCAGCATCTCGGGCGGCATGTTGTCGACGCCGTCGATGATGCCGCGAGCCCGCTCGTCGGTCTGCCTGGCCTGCTGTTTCTCCCGCTCGGTCAGCGCCATGGTGCGCAGCGTCAGGATCTCGTCGATCTCGGTGGCGTCGTGCAGCTGCCGTGGGCTCTCGGGGGCGACCCGCGGATCGTCGTAGAGGATGATCGGGGCGGCCAGCACCGCGGCACTCCGATCCCCGGGTCCGAGCAGCACCGGCCAGCAGCGCACGTTCTCGCACTCGGCCACCGCGGCGGCGGCCCATTCCGGTGGGGCCGTCGAGGACAGCAGCGCCCCCTGGTCCAGGCCGAGCAGCAGGTGGGTCGCCACGAAGGCGTGCCGCAGCGCCCGCTGCCTGCCCGCTTCCTCGGCCCGCCACTCGGAGGTGTTGTCCACACTCACCCGCAGCCGCAGACCACCGTAGGGTCCCGCGAGCCGTTCGGCGTCGACCCGCAGCCTGCCGCGCAGCGGACGCAGTTCGCGAACGAGCCTGCCCCGGAGCTCCCCGTCCTCGTCTCGGATCTCCTCGGTGCTCCGAGCCGGATCGTCCCGGACGGCGAGTTCGCATCCGCCGTCGAGCAGGTCGCCGACCCGGGCCAGCAGGTCGTGCTCCTGCTCGACCGCCTCGTCGAACTCCTCGACCACGCGGTCGCCGACCGGCAGCGACGTGACTCGGTGGTACTGACCGTGCTCGTCGAGCGATTCGACCGAGCGCTGCTGGATGCGCAGGAAGCGCAGCCGGACGTGCACCCGGGCGTCCTCGGGCGCCTCCAGCAGGCACTCGGTGCGCAGGTCGGTGTACTCGCCGATCGAGTCGTCGGCGTGGCTCGGCGGCATCAGCACCCCGAACTGCCAGCGCACCTGGTTCTTCGGCGAGTCGGCGGTGTAGGGGTAGAGCAGGTAGCCCTCGTAGAGGACGGCGTCGGCCACCGCCCTCGCCTTGTCGAACAGTTCCGTCACGGGGTCACCTCGCCCGCGTTGTCCAGCAGTGTTCCGATGGCGGCGTCCCAGGTGGGGATCGCGTGTCGCGACTGGTAGCGCAGCAGCGCGTCCACTGTGTCGCGGTGCAGGCGGATCCAGTCGGCCCGCGGGAAGTACAGCTCCTTGAGCCGCTGCCACACCTCGATCGGCATGGCGTAATCGGCCTCCAGTTCCCAGGGGATCTGGTGGACCCAGAAACCGTTGGTCCCCTTGCCGAAGACGGTGCCGCTGAACATCAGCACCATCGGCACCGAACCGGAGCGCAACGAGTGCAGGTACTTGCCCGAGGCCACCTCCATGTCGAAGGTGCAGGGCACGGGCACGTCCACCCGGATGGAGTCGGTGAAGCCGGGTACCTGCGTGGCGACGTTGGCGAACCGCAGGTTCCGCAGCGTGTGGCCCCAGCGGTCCCGTCCGCCGAAGAGGTGGCCGAGCAGCTCCTCCTCGGAGCTGTCGTAGTCGCGCTTGCGGGGCTCGATGTTGACGGCGCAGCGCAGCGAGACCGCGTGGATCGGGTCCTCGCCGGATTCGTCGATGCGCAGCCGGAACAGCAGGGTGGGACCGGCACCGTAGCGTTCGCAGCGCACGTCCTCGCACGTGACGGAGAGGTCAGCCATCACCGCGCTCCCATCCGGGCTGTCCGGAGCCGACCCGCTCGCCGCGCTGCCGGAGTCCGGTGAAGAACTCCTCGATGTACTCGCGTGCCTGGCTGCCGCCGTCGAAACCGCGCCAATGAGTGCGGACCAGTCCGACCAGCCGGTAGCAGGTGTCGACCGGCACCAGGAAAGCCTCGAACTCGGTGCCGGACTCACCGAGCTGGTTGATCAGCAGTGCCTCGACGTCCTCGGCGATGTCGGCGAAGGCGGGTTCACCGGCGATCACCTCGTCCCAGTCCTTCGGCGGCAGCGTCGACTCGGTGGCTCCCGCCGGGCTGGGGTAGAACAGCACCGGCCCGGTGGTCGAGCTGCGGAAGGCGAAGGCCATGCCGACCGGTATGCCGGTGGACTCCCACAGCGCTACGCCCGGGGGAAAGCTCGGCGCGTAGCGGTAGCGCTCCGGGACGGCGCGGTGTTTGCCGCTGCCCGCTCCCGGGTGGGTGAACAGCAGGTAGCAGGCGCGGCAGGTGCACAGGATGCGGCGGTTCGCCACGTTGACCACATGGGAGTGCCCCGATTCCCACAACTGTTCCGAGCACATCTCGCAGCTGGTGCCCGGCGCGCGTTCGGCGCTGGCGGACTCACCCCGAGAGCGCAGGAAACGGCGCAACCCACCGGGGTCGGTGGCACCCGCCCCACCGGAGGTTCCGGAGATGGAGGATGTTTCCGGTTTCACCGCGCGACCTCCGGAACCGCGAGACGGACACCGCCGTCGTCGGCCAGCAGCGGCAAGGGCTCCAGGTGCAGGTTCGGGTCCTGCTCCTCCCTGCCCGCCAGTCGTACGTCGTAACTTCGCGCGCAGCCAGGGCATCGCAGCTCACCCCCGTGCAGCACCGCCCGGCCCAGCTCCGTGTCACATGCGGGACAACGGTCCCGGTAGGCGTAGAGCGATCCGGCCACATTGCACACCAGCACGCTCGCGCCGCCGATTCCGATCGAGGTGAGCTCACCCTCGGACAGCCGCACGAGGTCGTCCAGGTTCACCCACTCCGCGGTATCGGCCACGGCGGAACCGCCGTTGTCCGACTCGGTCGCCAGCGGCAGCAGCGGTCGACCGCCGGGGCCGGTGGCGGTGGTTTCCGGCTGGGCCATGCCCTCCACCGCGATGTCGGCGATCTCCGGCGCGGCCTTGCGGATGGCGTCCTCGATGGCCAGTTTCACCGTCACGGCCGAGGAGGGGCAACCGTCGCAGTTGCCCTTCAACCGCAGCCGCACGACACCTTCCTCGTCGATGTCGAGCAGCTCCACGTCCCCGGAGTGCGACCCGAGGTAGGGCCGCACGCTGTCCAGCGCGTCGGACACGCGCTGCCGCACCGGCAGCGGGTGCAGATCGTGCAGCGCCAGCAGCCCGCCGACCAGCTCGTCCGCCGCCAACCGGTCGAGCAGCTCGGTGCCGGGACCGTGCTCGGCCAGCAGTGTCGTGATCCGTTCGATTCCGGAGCCGTAGAACCGCATGATGGTGGCGACGAGGTCCTCGGCCGCCTCGCGGACGCCGGGTGTCTCGACGGTGTCGAACTTGCCGAGCAGCTCGTCCACGCGGGCGGCGACCGCGCTCGCGTCGTCCTGCTGGGACTCCGCCCGCGGCGGTGTCCCCGTGGTGGTGGATTGCGTCATCAGTGGGGAGTCCTCGCGTGAGTGAGTCACGCCCCGGTGCCCGCCCCGCAAGCACGGGCACCGGGGCACGGTTGTGTGGAGTACTGGGCCGGTTGTCTCACTGAGGTGTTCCGGACGGACCTGCCGAACGAGCCGCTTCGCAGCGCAACGCCGTACTTCCGCTCCCGCAACTCGCACCGCCGCGGGTTCTCCGGTGCGGCTCTCGTGAGGAAGGCCCGACGTTGTGTAGGTCGCTACCCGATGTCGGGCCTCCCCGCAGCGAGAGCCGTGCCAGAGGTTCCGCCAAGCAACCACTCCCGCAACCCGGCCGGAACACCACGCCCTCAGGTCTGACTGTCGAAGGCGTGTGGGGTGTGCGTCTTGTCCAGCTCGAACCCGTCGCCGGTGTACATGTGCACCCCGCACGGCAGGCAGGGATCGAAGCTGCGCACGGCACGCATGATGTCGATGCCCTTGAAGTTCTCCGGGGAGTTCTCCTCGAAGATCGGGGTGTTCTGCACCGCGTCCTCGTAGGGCCCCGGGGTGCCGAAGGAGTCGCGCACGCTGGCGTTCCACGGCGTCGGCGGGTAGGGGTGGTAGTTGGCGATCTTGCCGTTCTGCACCACCATGTGGTGCGAGAGCACCCCGCGAACGGCCTCGGTGAACCCGCAGCCCACGCTCTCGTTGGGCACGTCGAACGGCTCCCAGGTCTGCGTGTTGCCGCCGCGGACCTCGGCGAGTGCCTTGTCCACGAAGTGCAGCGCCGCCGCCGCGCAGTAGGCCTGGAAGTAGGTCCGGGCCCGGTTGCGCTCGATCGCGTTGCTCCACTTCGGGATCTTCCACTCCAGCGTGCGCTCGCCCATGGTGGCGCTCTTGGGCAGGTTGATCTCCACGCTGTGGCCGGTCGACCTGACGTTGCCCATGTCCACCAGCCCGGCCAGCGCGGTGGTCCACAATCGCGCGATGGGACCGCCACCGGTATCCAGCGCCAGGTGTTCGGAACCGTCGAACCAGCGCGGCGACATCACCCAGGAGTACTTGTCGTCGAAGTCCCGCTTGGCCGGTTTGGGAATGGTGTGCTGGTTCCAGGGATGACGCTGGTCGACCGGGTTGCCCAGCGGGTCGCGGTCGACGAACGTCTCCTGGCCCTGCCAGTCCTCGTAATAGGAGCTGCCGAGCAGGATCCGGATGCCCAGGTTGATGTCGACCAGATCCGTGGTGACCAGCTGCCCGTCCACGACGATGCCCGGCGTGACGAACATCTTGCGGCCCCAGTCGCTCATGTTCGCGTACTGGAAGTCGCAGTGGTCCGGATCGTTGAGGCTGCCCCAGCAGGCGAGCATGATCCGACGCCTGCCGACCTCCTCGTAGCCGGGCATGGCCTCGTAGATGAAGTCGAACAGGTCGTCGTGCATCGGCACGCAGCGCTTCATGAACTCGACGTAGCGCATCAGCCTGGTGAGGTAGTCGGTGAACAGCTGCACCGTGGCGACCGTTCCCACCCCGCCCGGGTACAGCGTGGAGGGGTGGACGTGCCGTCCCTCCATGAGGCAGAACATCTCGCGGGTGAGCCTGCTGATCTGCAGCGCCTCCCGGTAGAACTCACCTTCCAACGGGTTGAGCGCCCGCATGATGTCGGCGATGGTGCGGTAGCCGTGCTCGGAGGCGTTGGGGGCCTCGGTCCGCTCGGCCAGTTCCAGCACGCCGGGGTTGGTCTCGCGGATCATCTTCTCGCAGTAGTCGACCCCCACCAGGTTCTCCTGGTAGATGTTGTGGTCGAACATGTACTCGGCGGCCTCGCCGAGGTTGATGATCCACTCCCCCAGTTTGGGCGGCTTCACCCCGTAGGCCATGTTCTGGCTGTAGACCGAGCAGGTGGCGTGGTTGTCCCCGCAGATGCCGCAGATGCGGCTGGTGATGAAGTGCGCGTCGCGGGGGTCCTTGCCCTTCATGAAGATGCTGTAGCCGCGGAAGATCGAGGAGGTGCTGTAGCACTCCACCACCCGCCTGGCCTCCCAGTCGATCTTGGTGTAGATGCCGAGGCTACCGACTATCCTGGTGATCGGGTCCCAGGACATCTCCATCAGATCGGATTTCGACTTTCCCGACTTCTTGGCGGGATCGGTCTGTGTCATGCGGGGATACCTTCCTCGGATCGGATCACCAGGTCGGCCGGTAACCGGTGTGCAGCTCCCGCCCCTTGCCGCGCCAGGACGGTTCCTTGTCCGCGGTCTTGCGGGTGATGCCGCGGAGTCTGCGGATGGCGGCGCCGTAGGCACCGCTCGCGGCGGTGGACAGCAGCGCACCGGGTGGTTCGTCCATGAACGGCATGAACTTGTCCGGGAAACCGGGCATGGTGCATCCGATGCAGATGCCGCCCACGTTGGGGCAGCCGCCGATGCCGTCCATCCAGCCGCGCTTGGTCACGTTGCACTGCACGACCGGCCCCCAGCAGCCGATCTTGACCAGGCACTCGGGGGTGCCGTAGTGCTCGGTGAACTGCCCCTGCTCGTAGTAGCCGCCCCGGTCGCAGCCCTCGTGGACGGTGGCGCTGAACAGCCACTTCGGCCGCAGCGCGTCGTCCAGCGGGATCATCGGGGCCTGCCCGGCCACCTGGTAGAGCAGGTACAGCAGCGTCTCGGACATGTTGTCCGGCTGCACCGGGCAGCCGGGCACGCACACGATCGGCAGTCCCGCCTTGGACTTCCACCGCCACCCCAGGTAGTCCGGTACTCCCATCGCGCCGGTGGGGTTGCCCGCCATGGCGTGTATCCCGCCGTAGGTCGCGCAGGTTCCGGTGGCCACGATGCCCAGCGCCTTCGGCGCGAGCCGGTCGATCCACTCGCTGGTGGTGATGGGCTGGCCGGTGTTGGGGTCGTTGCCGAACCCGCACCAGTAGCCCTCCTCCTTGATGGCCTCGTTGGGGATCGAGCCCTCGATGACCAGCAGGAAGGGTTCGAGCTCACCGCGGTCTGCCTTGTGGAACCACTCGATGAAGGTGTCCGCGCCCTGCTCGGGGCCGCTCTCGAAGTCGATCAGCGGCCAGTGCACCCGCACCTCGGGCAACCCGGGCAGCGCGCCCATCACGATTTCCTCGATGCTGGGCTGCATGGCCGCCGTCAGCGAGACGGAGTCGCCGTCGCAGCTGAGCCCGGCGTTGATCCACAGAATGTGAACCGGCCCCTGCGTACCGCCTCCGGTTTCGCTGTCGGCTCCCGCCCCTCGGGTGGTCGGGTCCTCGTCGGGAACGGGTTTCATGTGTCGTTCGTCGGTCGGTGCCACGACGGATCACTCCTCACTCACGCATCGAGGCCGGTGTGCCCTGCGGTGCCGCACCGTCCCGATTCCGGGAGAGCGCGGATTGGGTGAGCTCCCAGAGCGCGTGGTAGAGCGTGGTCTGGGCTTCCTGAATGCGGTGCACGGAGGGTGAGGGCACCACGAACAGGTGATCGATGCTGTCCGATTCGGACATCTTGCCGCCTTCGTAGCCCGCGATGCCGACGGTCAGCATCCCCCTGCCCTTGGCCTCCTCGAAGCCCGCGAGCAGGTTGGCCGAGTTACCGCTGGTCGAGATGCCGACCGCGATGTCGTTGGGGCCGCCGAACGCGCCGAGCTGCCTGGCGAAGATGACGTCGAAGCCGACGTCGTTGCACAGCGCGGTGACCACCGCGATGTCGCTGGTCAGCCCGAGAGCGGGCAGCGCGGTTCCTCCCGCGTCGGGGTGCAGGAACTGGCTGGCGATCTCCTGGGCGTCGGTGGAGCTGCCCCCGTTGCCGAAGGCGAGCAGCCTGCCGCCGCGGACGAAGCGTTCGGCCATAGCCTCCGCGCAGCGGAGGAGGTTGTCGCCGTCGCGCCGGTGCACCTCGACCCGCAGCTCCCTGATCTCGCGGGCCTTCGTCTCGATGGAGTGACGTACCTGCTCGAACACGGCGTCGACGTCGACCGGCGCGTTGGTCAGGAACGGATACAGCGCCCCGGCGGGGCCTGCGTCGCTCGCGGGACCGCTGTGCGTAGTGGGACCGGTTGGAGCAGTGGGGCCGGTGTGGGTGGCGGGTCCGGTGTGGGTGGCGGGTCCGGTGTCGGTGTTGGCTTGGTCCACGGTGTTCACTCCTCGACGGTCGCGATGGCCTCGCCCGCGTGCACGAGCACGGTGTCGCCGACGGCGGCCGGAACCAGCGCGACGCTGATCCGTTCGGTTCCGAGTTCGGTTTCCACGTCGGCCATGCCCTCCGCGAGCAGCCGCAGCACGGTGACGCGCACCGCTTCGTCCGAACAGGTCACGCAGTGCTGCCCGTCGCAGCTCGCGCCGGAGGGCGCCGGGTCGGGAAGCGGCTCCTCGCTCATGCCGTCACTTCCGAGGTCAGTACGCCGGGCTGTTCGAGGAAGACGTGCACCAGTTCCCAGAGGATGTGGTACATGGTCACGTGCATTTCCTTGACCACGCGCGGATCGGTGGCCCGCGCCGTGAGCACGTGGTCGACTCCGGACTCCGCCACCGCCCCGCCGTCACCACCGACCAGGCCGACGGTCAGCAGGCCGAGGTCGCCGCTCTCGCGCAGCCCGCGCAGCACGTTGGCGCAGTTCCCGTCGGTGGAGATCCCCAGCGCGATGTCGCCCGGGTCGGCCAGGTGCCGGATCTGGTGGGCGAACACCTCGTCCAGCCCCTCGCCGCTACCGGTGGCCACTCCGGTCACCGTGGCCACGTCGGAGGTCAGCGAGACGGCGGGCAGCGCGCGTTTGCCGACGATCACCGGATGCACGAACTCGACCGCGACGTGCTGCGCGTCGGTACTGGCCCCGCCGTTTCCGAAAACGACCAGTTTTCCACCTTCGTGGAATCTTCGAGATACGGCATGACAGGCTCGGGCCACGTTATCGGCGTTCGCCAGGATTTGATTGACGGGTTCGACACGACGTTCAAACAGGCGATCGGCCGTTTCGTGCACACCGCTGTCCGGGGACGATGACATCGGTGATCACTTCCTTGTTGTGGTATGCGGCATCGCCCAAGCTAGAACAGAGTGAATCAGTTCACAACTCGATGTTGGAATTCAGCAGCGCACCACGAATCGGCGAGAGAAATTCGCGAAAGCGTCACCACGACACAAACAGACAAAAAATGAGACCGTCCCAGAATCGCACACGGAAAGACTGAAAAATACCCCGCGAAAATCGCGAATTGGCGTGTCGTTGTTGACCGAGTTCCGAGAGAACCCGACCACGGCGCCACGGCGACGTGGCTCCTCACACGGTCACGTGACACCGGATCGGGTCACTCGCTACACCGGCCCGCGAGCATCCACTGGCACAGATCCGGGCAGCGTTCCGCAGTGCTTCGGCTCGCCGAAGTCGACAGCCCGGTCCGACACGGGTTTCGCACCAACGCGCTCAGGGATGGGAGTTCTGCTCGTCGCGTCGTTGTCGGGCGCGGTGTCGTGCGACGTTTTGTCGGTTTCCGCATATCTGGGGGGTGCAGTATCGGCGTCGTCCCGCTTTGCTGGTGTCGATGAACACGCCGTCGCACTCGGTGGCGGCGCAGTGTCGGAAGCGTTCGTGGCTCAAGGCGTGCAGTGTTCCCAGCAGCCCGGCGCACACCAGTGCGGCTAGTTCCTCCGCCACGGAGGCGTCGGGGGAGGTTGCCAGGCCCCACTGCCATCGCCGGTGGGAGTCGAGCAGCACCGTCGGAGTCGCGGTGGCCCGGGCCAGCAGCGTGGTCGCTCCTTCGACGAGTTCCTCGACATCGCTGGTCGCGAGAAGAGCACGAATCTCCTCCCGCAGCCGCTTCACGCGGGCGAGGTCGTCGTCGGAGGGCACGCCATCCGGCGTCGTGGTGTCGGTGGTGACGCCGTGTTCGGTGAGGAACCGTCGTAGGGCCGTGGGACTGGTGAGGACCTCGTCGGTGGTTCGTCGTATCGCCGGGGACGTGTTGACCAGGTCGGTGGCCAACGCCGCCCCCACGGTGTAATTGGAGAAATCTATTTTCATGGCTTACTCTGTGCTAGGGTAACCGGACAAAGCTAATCTTAACCCTTACGTGGAGGTGGTCGGAATGATCACACGGACCTCGTCGGAACCGTGGGCGCTTTCCCAGCGGATTCGTGTCCCGGGCGGCGAAGTGGCCGCCGAGGTGTTCGGCGAAGGACCTCCCGTGGTGCTGGTGCACGGCGCGCCGTCCTGGTCCTATCTGTGGCGTGGCGTCGTGCCCTCGCTGGCTCGGAACCACACCGTGTACGTATGGGACTTGCCGGGGTTCGGCGATTCCCGGCTCGCCCCCGGCGTGTGGCCCTCCATCGAGCTGCAGGCACGGACCCTGGCCGAGCTGGTCGACCACTGGGGACTCAGTGAACCCGGCCTGGTCGGGCACGACATCGGTGGGGGAATCGTGATGCGGGCCCACCTGATCGAACAGGTCCCCACCCGAGGACTCGCCCTGCTGGACGCCGCTGTGCTCGGCCCGTGGAACACCCCGTTCACCGAACACCAGCAACGGTACCCGCAGGCCTACCGCACGATGCCAGAGGACGTCTTCACCGACGTCATCGACAAACGCCTTCGCAGCGCCTGCCACCGGCGGATGTCCGAGGAAGTGGCGGAAGCCTACCTGTCCCAGTGGTCCGGGCAGGCGGGACAGAACCGCTGGATCGACCAGGTGGTCAGCGTCAGCTTCAACGACACCCGCGAGGCCGTGGCCAAGCTGGACCGGGTCACCGCCCCCACCCTGGTCCTGTGGGGCGAACAGGACCAATGGCTGAGCACCACCACGGGCGACCGCCTCGCCGCCGCCATCCCCGGCGCACAACGCGCAAACATCACGGCAGCCGGACACTTCGTGGCCGAGGACAACCCGAACGACACCGCCGACGCACTACTACGATTCTTCGGTTAACGGCCCACAACCACGTGAAACGACCACGGCCGAGAACCACCGGATCATCATGAGGGAGCGGCGGGAGGTTCCGTCGCTCCCGCCGAACATTCTCCCACTGATCGAACGGTGGAATCCCGCTCAGACGTCGTAGCCGAACTGGTTGAGTCGGTGTTCGGCCGTTCGCAACTCCTCGGTGGAGAACAACTCGGCGAAGCGTGGCTCGGTGGCCAGCGCTTCGACGGTGAGGTCCAACCTTCCTCGCTCCCACAGCGCGGCGAAACCGTCGGAGACGCCCCCACCGGCGAGAAGTTTGTGCGCGGTGGAAAGCCCACCGTGCTCGGCGAGCATACTCAGGAAGTACGTTGCGGTGTAGTGCGCCTCCTTGCGCCCCCGTTCGTACAGCGAGCGCATCCGCTGCTCGAACTCGGCCACCAACGGTTCCCGCGCGGGGTCGGGCTCACGGGACTGCTCGGTCGCGGAGTCGGCATCGGAGTCGGGCTCGGGCTCGCTGCGGTTGCGACGCCGCACGTAACCGCGCAGCGCGTCGACCGAGGTGAACACCTCGTAGCCGAGTTCCTCCAGCCGGGGCAGATCGGCGTCGGCGGTGTCGAGTTCGAGCACCACCGGACTCCCCTGCCCGGTCTGCAACCCTTCGGGCCAGAACGCCTCGGCGACGGCCAGCGCCCGACCGGTGCGGGGATCGGCGATCTCGGTGTCGGTGGCGGGACTGGCACAACCGAGCTCCACCAGTTCGGAAATGAGCCCGTTGACCTGGGCAACACGGGCGTCCATGTCGTCGTCCCCGGCGATGGACAGCGGTTGCAGCTCCTCCCGGTCGGCGGTCGGTTGCCCGGTGCGCAGCTCGGTGAGGAACGACCGCGCCGCCTCGGCCAGCAGCTCGCGCCGTGCCTGCAGGAAGTCGGGGTAGCGCTCGATCTTCCACAGTTCCGGATCGGTGGGAATCCACTGCGAGGCCAGCACACCGGGGTGTTTCTCCTCGACCTCGGCGAAGTACTGCTCGGGCGGCCGGTTGCCCACCACGAGGTTGGTGTCCTGGGTGAGGAAGCAGAAGTTGGCTATGGCGTTGACCTGGGAACGCTCGTAACCGGCCTGGTAAAGCAGCGATTTGGGGAACAGGTGATGCACCTGCAGCGAGGAGTTCCTACCCAGCATGTCGGCGCGCAACGGCATACCGCTACCGAAGTCGCGGGCCTGGTTCACCCTGGTCAGCATGTACAGCAGCGGGTAGAAGCGCGATCCCTTGGTCGAGCCCTCGAAGTCGTGCGCGTGCACGTCGAGGTTGCCGCCGCGCCACCGCTCCAGCGAGGTGATCAGCCCGTCGATGCCGGATCGTTCGACGGTCTCGTAGTCCTTCTGCAGAAAGGTCTCGGTGGAGCCCGCGAAGCGTCCCCACAGCGCGGCGTGGACGTACCAGTACAGCACCTTGTCCTGGTGGGAACGGTCGTCGAACCGGCCACCGTTGAGTTCCAACAACCGCGAGACCACCGGGAAGGCGTAGCGGGCCATCAGCACCCGGTCGTGGTCCAGGCCGAGCCGCCCGGAGACCAGGTCGAGGAACCGGCCGATGTAGCCGGTGGACCTGTACAGCGCGTCCCGGAACTCCCCGGCCGAGACGTTGTCCAGCGCGGTGAACAGGGCTCGGCCGGTCGCCACCGCGTTGGCATTGCGCAGCAGCCAGTCCAGCGTGAAGTCGAAGCCCGCCTGCTGCCACTCCCGCAGCTTGTCGCGCATCTCGCCGCGCGCGTCGCTCCACTGCGAGCAGATCTTTGCCAGCGCGAGATCACCCTTGGACAGCTTCGTCCCGCCCGAGTTGACCCGGTTGAAGATGTCGACCACCGTGTCGACGTTCTTGTCGTTTCCGGTGATCTTCTCCGCGTAGAACTCGCGTTCCAGCAGGTTGCGCAGCCGGTTCAGCCGCTCCACGTAGAGGCCGAGATTGGCCGGGTCGTGCTGTTGGAAACTGGTGATGTACTCGCCGAGGTTCTCCAAGAACAGTTTGGTCACGTTCACCCAGCGGTAGTCGTCGGCCATCCTGGACGGCGCGTAGAACTCGAACTTCTCCTCGGCGACGTTGAAGTACAGCTTGGTGAAGACCGCCGGGTCCCCCTCGAAGAACGCCGGGGCTTTGCCGCGCACCACGCCGTACAGCGAGGTGATGCGCTGCTGACCGTCCAGCAGCAGCAGATGGGTTCCCTGCTGGCCGCTCGTCTCGCCCCGGACGGAAACCCCTTCCGCGTCGGTTTCCCACATCAGCAGCCCACCCACGGGATGTCCCCGGTACAGCGACTGCATCAACTCCCGAACCTGGTCCCGGTTCCACACGTAGCCACGCTGGAACTCGGGAAGCAGCACGGAACCGGAGTCGATCTGGTACAGCAGTGTGGAAAGCGTCGGCATGTTCTACCTTCCTGTGGTCGTGGCGGCCTGTAGTCGTGGCGGGTCGCACGGTGTACGGAAAACTCGGGCGCGACCGGTGTCAGTTCTGGGTGTGCAGGAACGGGCTCCTGCCGCCGTGCCAGGACACGGCGAGCTGTTCCCGGGCGCGGGTACAGGCGACGAACAGCAGGCACCGCTCGCGCTGGGTGTCCCTGCGGTGTGCCGAGGTGTCCTCCTCGGCGGGTGTGATCGCGCTGACGGGCGGAACGTGGTGCTCGGTGACCCCGACCACGGCCAGGCAGCGGAACTCCAGCCCCTTCATCCGGTGCATGGTGCCCACCGCGACCGCGTCGTCCTCCTCTGTCGTACCGCCGAGCAGTTTCACGCTCGGGATCCCCGCTTTACCGAGTTCGGCCACGACCGTTTCGACGAGTTTGTTGGAGCGCACCGCCACCCCGATCTCGCCGGGAGCGATCCCGGTGTCGATCCATCCCCGCAGCGTGGTCACCAGCTGTTCGAGCTCGGCGGCTCTGGTGGGGAAACCGCGAACCCACGGGTGCTTGCCGCGCACCTCCGAGCGGCAGCCCGCGATGGCTTCGAGTCCCTCGTCCATGTCGTCGATGGTCTCGCCGCGCAGCAGCCCGAGGCTCCAGGCGAGAATCTCGGCGGTGGTCCGGTAGTTGACGTTCAACCGGCTCGACCGCCCGGTCACCCGGATGCCCACCTCGCGCAGACTCACGCGGTTGTTGTAGATGCGCTGGTGCGTGTCGCCCGCCAGGAAGATGTCGTCCGACCGTTCGGGGGCGGCGGCTCGTAGCAGTCGCCACTGCACCGGGCTGAGGTCCTGCGCCTCGTCGACCACGACGTGCCGGTAGGGCCGCTCGGTTCGCTGTTCGAGCAATCTGGTGGCCTCGACGCAGATCGTCTCGTGGGTCCACACGCCCCGCCGCCGTAGTTCGCTCTCGAACTCCCAGATCGCCTGCCAGACCTGCGCCCGCTGCCGACTGCCGAGACCGCGCCCCCGGCCATCGCGTTTGGCGCCGAGATACTGCTCGGCACTGCCGACCCGCTGGGCCAGCACGACCTGCCGCCACTCCTCCGCCAGGAAGTTCGCCGAGAACGATAGCTCCAAGTCGGTGACGATCGACTGCCACAGCTGCCGTTGTTCGTCCGTGCTCAGTATCGTGGGCGGTCCGTGGTGTTCGCGGAAGATCCGGTTGGCGAACTGGTCCACGTGGTGCACGTGGATGCGTTCGCGAACCCCGGGGTCCTCGACGAGGAGTCTCACGCCGGTGCCGAGCGACTCGGCCAGGGTCGCGGTGAAGGTGGTCATCAGCACGGGCCCCGCCCCGTTCACCGCCAACTGGTGGGCGCGGTGCATGGTCACCACGGTCTTGCCGGTGCCGGGTCCGCCGGTGACGCGCGCGGGACCGTTGTAGGAGGCCTCCACCGCCGAGCGCTGCACCGGGTGCAGGTAGATCCGCCACGTTGCCAGCGGGTGCCGGAAGATCGCCATGAGATCTTCGGGGCCGTCGGCGAGCACGACACGATCGGGGCTGCGTTCCACGGCCGCGTCCAGATCGTCCGGGTCGAACCCGGTATCGCTGACCTCTGCGGCGAGTTCCGCCCACACCTGTTCGGGGGTGTAGCCGGCGGCCAGCCCGAACAGTACGTCCCACTGGTTGCCCGGCAGGAAGGACTTGGCCGCGTCGAGCTGCGTCGAGTCCGTCAGCGCCCTGGCGAATGCCAGGGTTTGCTCATCGATGCCCAGCTGTCGCAGTTGGGAGTCCTTGACGTGGTCGAACAACCGGCTGGGTGCGGTTTCGGCCAGTCTGGACAGGCCGGGCAGACTGTCCTCCACGGCCGCGACGTCGCGGATCTCGATCCGCCCGGTGGCAGCGTTGACGGAAGCTTTGCGTCGTTTCGCCCAGGCGTAGGCGTCATCGTGCGGCAGCACGGTGAGCAGGGTGTAGCTGTCCCCGGAGTCCGGTGCGAGCACGACCCCACGCCAGAAATCGCTGATCCGGATGGAGCGGAATCGGGGATCGCGCGCGTTGGCTATTTTCTCCAGGTGAGCTCCGGCGTGGCTGACCTGATCGAATTTCGTCAGGGTCTGGCTCACCCGCTCCTGAACCTGCTTTTCGAGCTTGGCGAACTCGTGCAGGAAGTCCTTGTCTATGCCGAGTCGGGCCACTGCTGTCTCCGGTGCCGCTGTCCGTCGTTGTCACTGTCGTCGGCGCCGCGTCGCCCCGATCCACGAAAGACCCCAGTCCGTCCGATTCGATCGTTTTCCCCGATGAGGCTCCGGACACCGCTGATGATCATCCTCCTCCACCCGGCAACCCGTCGAGCAGTTCGCGCACTTTGACGACGGTGGAGTGCTCGGGATCGTGGGTGCGGAGCAGGTCGTCGAGCAGCGTGCTCAGGGTCGACTCGGCTTCCTCCGGCTTGCCCGCCCCGAGCTGGAGCAACCCAATCTGGCACCGCAGATCCAGGGTGCGGGGATGGTCATCGCCGAATACGCGTTGTTCGTCGGCCAGCAGGCTGTTCATGGCCCGGAGCGCGTGGCTGTGGTTACCGCCGAGCGCGTGGCAGCTCGCGTTGCGCAGTCGGCAGTGGAAGACGAGTTCGGTATCGAGCCCGTCACGCTGTGCCAGATCGGTGGCCAACGCGTGGTAGACCGGTCCGGCCCGCTGGTACTGGCTGCCGTCGTAGAGCACTCGGGCCCACTCCAGGCGCAGTTCGATGACGTCACCGTCGGTGCTGCCGAAGGCCCTGCTCGCTGAATCCACTGTAGACCGAAGCAGTTCGGCGGCCTCGTCGTATCGGGAGCGCTGTACGTGGGAGTCGGCCCGGTTCTTGGCCGTTTCCAACTCATCGCGGGTCAGTGAGTTCCGACCGTCCCGGTCATCGCCGGAGGCAGCGGATGTGCTCGGCTCGCCCGCTTCCGGTGGTTCCGGTCGCGCCGGTGCCTCCTCGTGCGGAATCTCCGTCCCGGCACCGTCCGTTGCCCTATCGGCCGCACCGCCGTGAGCCGGGGCGGCATGAGCTGGGCCACCGTGATCCGGGGCCACCGAGCCCGCCCGATCGGAGTCGTCGAACGGCGAAACCCGACTCAGCACCGAGGCGTACATCCTGGTCGGGCTGGGGGTATCCGGCGCCGCGAGCGCTCCCGGCAGCACTTCGAGGTGCCGGGTGAACGGCAGCAGCCTGCGGTAGACGGTGTGGGCACTGTCGGGGCGCTCCTCGGCTTCCTTCGCCAGTAGCTCGGAGAGGAGTTCGTCCAGTTCGCCGGGGATGTCCGGGCGGTGTTCGAGTGCCGGTACCGGTGGCTGGCCGACCTGCTTGCTCATCACGGCGTAGTCGGTGGGCCCCCGGAAAAGCCGCGTCCCCGTGAGCGCCTCGTAGAGCACGCAACCCAGCGAGTAGAGATCGCTGCGGGTGGAGCTCGTGGCGTCCTGGATCTGTTCCGGAGCCATGTAGGCCGGAGTGCCGATGTGTTGGCCGGTACGGGTCAGCCGGGAGATGTCCGCCACGTCGAGCGCCACGGCCAGTCCGAAGTCGAGCACCTTGACGGTGCCGTCCGGTTGCAGCATCAGGTTGGACGGTTTGAGGTCGCGGTGCACCAGCTGTTCCTGATGGGCAGCGGTAAGCACCGAGCAGGTCTGCGCGGCGATGGCGGCGGCCCAGCCGAGCGGCAGCGTGCCGTGTTCGGCGATCAGATCGGAGACGCTGATGCCGTGGACGAGTTCCATCACCAGGTAGGGCCGCCCGTTGTGGGTGCCCACGTCGAAGATCGACGGGACACCCGGGTGCCGCAGCCGCGCGGTGACGCGGGACTCGCGGTGGAACCTGCTCACCAGCTCCTCGTCGGGTTCCGCGTCGGGAAACCGGACGAACTTGACCGCGATCTCCCGTTCGAGCTTGGTGTCACGTCCCGCCCACACCTCCCCCATCCCGCCCTTGGCCAGCGGAACGGCCTGGAGCTCGTAGCGATCGTTGATCATTCTCGGTTCCGCCACGTTTCCTCCCCTAAGCCACATACGCGCGTCTCGCTGCTCTCGCGGTTCCACCCGAACCCGCTGTATCGACGGTCGTCGGTGTTCCTCACCGACGCCGGAATATTCCGCCACATCGGACGTAATCGAGAGTTCCGATCGAGACTCGACCACGAATCGGCGGATACACGGGGAGTGGGGAACTGTCGAACGCACCCCTGCCCGGTCGAGATCAATCGATTGTCCCCTTTTCGGGCTGGTACGGGCCCCCATCGACGTAGTCCGCACACCCCGAGCTCTGTCACGGTTTCTCCCGTCACCACAAGATAGCGCAGTCCGTTGTCGGACAGTTCACACTGCCGGAAAATCCATACGTTACCGAATTGTTTCCCGAATTCCGGTAACGCTTCCCGACTGCGATTGCCGCACCCACCGGATTCCGCGTGCTCGAGTCGACAACGCGCGGGAACGGCTCCGCGCCGGAAAAGTCGTTTCATCAGGGTTCCACCCATTCGCCGAGCCGCAGCCGTTCTCGTTAGACGCGCACGATCCGCTGGCCCATCGGGATCGTTTCGTCGTGCAGCAGTCGCTGGTCGATCGGTTCGGTGTCGACGGCGGAGTCATCGCTGTTCTCGGCCGCGCTGTCGCGGGCGTAGGCGTCGAACAGTCGCGTTTTGCCCTCCAACACCTCGGCCAGCCGCTGGTCGACGGTGACCTTGGCAATCTGCCGGTGCACGTGGACCTTGCGGGTCTGCCCCATGCGGTGGCAGCGGGCGATGGCCTGCTCCTCGGTGCTGGGTTTGAGCTGTGGTTCGGCGAGGATCACCACCGAAGCGGACTGGGTGCTCAGTCCCACTCCGTCCGCCGCGTTCTGCCGTCCGGCCACTTCGTATGCCCGCCGCGCCGCATCGGTGCTCCGCTCGACCCACGGTTGTTCCAGCAGGTCCTCGAGCCGAGCCAGTGCACGTAGCGAGGCTTGCTTCTTGGCGCGGCCGGCGAACATCATCCGCAGCTTGCTGCCCGCACGCCCGGCCATCGGTCGGACCGAGTCGAGTTCGGCGGACAACGCGTCGATGCTGTCGCCGAGCTCGTCGACGGTGGCTTCGGCGGTTTTCTCCCCGACTCCGGGATGCCGACGCAGCTGCTCGGAACGAGCGGACAGCACCTGCCGGACGTCGCGGTATCCGGCGCGTTCCAGCGCGTCGAATCGGATCCTGCCACCCGCCGCCTCGCGCAACTTGTCCAGCGGGGCGTCCTTCAGCCGCGCGGCGACGGCACGTCGGTGAAGCTCGGCGTGCTGCTCGCGGGCTCGCTCCCGCAACCGTTCCGGTGCGGAGCGAAGCCGCTCGGCGGTGCTCCTCGTTTCGTCGGCACGGGACAACGTGGCACGCGCGAGCGCGCCCACAGCCGCACGGTCAGCGGTTTCGGGAGCCGCGTCCGGTTCCTCGTCCGCAGCGGTCGGCTCGTGCAATACGTCCCCCTCGGTCTTCAGCCGACGATCACCGCTCGCACGCAGCGATCGGAAAGCCCTCTATGATCTCGTAAAGCTCGCTGGGGTAAATCCGCCGAACGGGTGAATGATCCGCATTCCGGAACGCACAGACGAATACCGTGTGCAATACGCCACAGCCGATCCGTATTGATCTCACCCATTCGGATTATGGCAACGCCTTACCCGTTGCGGCATCCTGAAAGGCTGATCACAGACGGGTCAGCCCGGAATCTCAACGGTCCAGGGCACTCTGATGGGGACTGCGGGGCATGTCGACCGAGAACGACCAGGAATTACAGGAACTGGTGCGCGCGAAGGCCGAGGAATGGGCGAACAAGCTCGTCGACCTCGGGACCACCAACACGCTGCTGCATTTCAAGAACAGGAAAACGACCACGCTGGACCTCACCTCCGCCGATCCGGATGAGTTGCGCACTCTGCTCACCGGTTCGGAAACGCGGTTGAGCTCGCTGTTCCGGGAAACCGACGCGCATAAGGACGCGAGCAAACGGATCCGCGACATACGACGCAGGATCAACGCGGCCGAGGAGGAGCAGGGCGTCGAGGTGGGCAAGGTCGCCCAGGGACTGGTGCGAACCGAGCAGCAGGTGCGGGGCAGCGAATCGGTTCCCGCGACCCGAGCACCGCTGCTCCTGCGCACACTGCGGATCGAGTCCCGAACGGTCTCGGAGAACGACTTCGTGCTGCGGCTCGACGACGTCGAGATCAACCAGGTGCTGCTGTACGCCCTCGACCGCAAGTACGGCCTGGATATCGATCACGAACGGTTCACCAGCGCCGTCGAGGATCGGTTGAGCCAGCACGAGGACCCGGGGGAACAGCTCGAGAGCGTTTACGGGGAACTGGTCGATCTGGCGGCACGGCAGGACATGGGAATCGAACTCGAACGTTCGGTGGTCATCGGCCTGTTCAACTACGAGAAACTGCCGATGGTCAAGGATCTCCGCAACTCGACGGAACTGCTGGCCCAGCACGAGCTCGTCGCCGCACTGGCAGGTCACCGAGCCAGTACGGAGGCGGTGCGGGAGGAGAGCACCGGTTTCGCTCCCCCGCCACCGGACGAGATCGCGCCGAACACCGAGCACCCGGTGCAGGACGCGGACTCCTCGCAGCAGGGAGCCATCAACAGCGCCCTGGCGGACCAGCACGTGCTCGTCGAGGGACCACCGGGTACCGGTAAGAGCCAGACGATCGCCAACATCATCGCGGGCGCCGCCGCGCAGGGAAAACGGGTGCTGTTCGTCTCCGAGAAGCGTGCGGCGATCGAGGCGGTGACGAACCGGCTCGCCGAGGTGAACCTGGCGGACCTGGTGTTCGACCTGCACCAGCGCAAGGTCGACAAGAAGCAGCTCGCGCAGCGGTTGCAGGAGAGCCTACAGGCCACCAGCAGGCAACAACCGGCGGAGACCGGGGAACTGCACCAACGGTTGGCGGAGCGGCGCGATTCGCTGCGCGTTTCGTCCGACGAGCTGCACGCTCGACGTGATCCCTGGGAGAAGAGCGCTTACGAGGTGCAGCTGGAGCTGCTCAAGCTCGGGGAACAGCATCGGACGGATCACTTCTTCCGTGATTCGACGCTGCGCGCGCTGGACGCGGCGACGGTGCGTCGGCTGGAGCAGGAACTGCACCAGTTCGTCGATGCGGGAGGACTGCGAATCCTGCGCAAGGAGTCACCGTGGTGGCAGGCCGACATCCGGACCGAAGCGGATCTCAGACGGGTGACGGCCGAGCTCGACGAGCTGACCACCAGGACCCTGCGGGACGGTCAGCAGGGAATGCACGCCCTGCTGCGCCAGACCGGTCTCACACCGCCCACCGATCTCGAGGGTTGGCAGCACGTGCTGGAACTGCTCGACGAGGTGCGCGACAGCGTCGAGGCTTTCGGCTCGGACGTCTTCGGCACCCAACTGGACGACTGGTGGCTCGCCACGGCGAGTCGTAAGCAGCGTGCGAGAGACGGCCGGAAGCTCGGTTGGCGGCAGCGCCGGACACTGCTGAAGGAGGTCAGGCGGGCCTCGACGGACGGCATCACCAAGAAGTGGGCGCTGCACGCGAAGTTGAACGAGATCGTGCGACAGCGTGACCGCTGGAGTGAGCTGGGCGGCGGCCAGGTGCAACCGGCCGAGGTCGTGGACCTGCGACAGACCATGGAGACCTTCCACACACTGCGAAACCAGCTCACCTCGGTGGCGATGTGCGCGCGGCTCACCGACTACGAGTCCCGCCCCACCGAGCAGGTCCAGGAGGAACTGCGCGAACTCGCCGCCGACAAGAACACGATGTGGCAGATGCCCCGGATCAACGAGCTGCTGGACGAGTTCCGGCGCCTGGGCTTGACGGAGCTGCTCGGCGAAGCGGCCCGCCGCGACGCCACGGGAGAACAGACCTGGCTACTGTTCCGGCACTGCTGGCTGCGATGCCTGTTCGACGAGTTCAAGTTCCGGATACCGGCGCTGCGGGAGGTCAACGGCGAGCAGCGGAACAGGACCGTCGACGAGTTCCAGGAGGCCGACCGGGAACACCGGGGAACCTCGGCGCAGCGGGTGCGGTGGGCGGTGGCCGACGCGCTGCGCCGGGTGCGCGACGAGTTCCCGGATGAGACCGACCTACTGCGGAAGCAGGCGAACAAGAAGTCCCGGCATCTGCCGATCCGGCGACTTGTGGAACGTGCCCCGCACGTGCTGCTGGCGCTACGGCCGTGCTGGGCGATGTCGCCGCTGGTGGTCAGCAGCACGCTGCCTCCCGAGCGGCTGTTCGATCTGGTCGTGTTCGACGAGGCGAGCCAGATCGAACCGCACGACGCGGTCACCTCGCTCGCCCGTGGGCGCAGGCTCGTGGTCGCCGGGGACGACAAGCAGTTGCCGCCGACGAACTTCTTCAGCCGGATGCTCGAAGAGCCCTCCGAGGCAGCGGACGAGGATGACGACGACGGCGATCTGCGGGACTACGAGTCCATCCTGACGACGATGCGTTCGCTGATCCCGATCCGGCGGACGCTGCGGTGGCACTACCGGAGTCGGGACGAACGGCTCATCGCCTTCTCCAACGAGGAGATCTACAACAACGAGCTGGTGACCTTTCCGGGCGCCCGGTGGGACACCCCGGTCACGCTCGACGTTGTCGACGGGGTCGCCTCGCCCGGTCAGGACGGCTCGGCCCCGGAGGAGGTCGAGCGTGTCGTCGAACGGGTGTTAGAGCACGCCGAGTTCCGCCCGCACGAAAGCCTCGGGGTGATCACCATGGGGCAGAAGCACATGAGCCGTGTGGACGACGCCATCCGAAAGGCACTGCGGGACCGGCCGGAGCTGCAGGACTTCTTCGACGAGAACGCCGAACCCAGCAGGCGCTTCTTCGTCAAGAACCTCGAACGCGTCCAGGGTGACGAGCGTGACGCGATCATCCTGACGCTGGGGGTGGCCAAGCGGGCCAACGGCACCGTGGCGCGCACCGGCTTCGGTCCGCTCAACAACGAGGGAGGGCCGCGCCGACTGAACGTGGCGGTCAGCCGCGCCAAGACGAGAATGACGGTGGTCAGTTCCTTCGGACCCCACGATCTGGCACCTCGTGAGGAACGAACCGGTACCGAGCTGCTCCGCCGCTACCTGGAGTTCGCCCAGAACCAGACGCGGATCGACCAGGTCGGAAGACAACAGCCGGTCGAGTTGAACGGGCTGGAGCGGGACATCCACGACGCGCTGCGCGAACGCGGAATCGAGGTCTACCCGCAGTGGGGGTATTCCCAGTACCGCATCGACTTCGCGCTGGCTCACCGCGACGAACCGGGTCGGATGATCCTGGCCGTGGAAGCCGACGGCGACAGCTATCACAACTCGTACAGCGTGCGGGACCGGGACCGGTTGCGGCAGGCCCATTTGGAGAACCTCGGCTGGCGGTTCCACCGGGTGTGGGCCTCGGCCTGGTTCGCCGACCGGGAGGGCGAGACCGAACGCATCGTCAAGGCCTGGGAACAGGCCATGATCGATGCCGAACGCGAGCCCGCGCCCGCCGTTCCCGACAAACCCGAGAGTCCCGGGAACATCGGGGACACCAGGGACACCGGGGACACCAGAGATACCAGGGACACCGGGGGCACCGCGCCGCCCGAGGTCACCATCACCCGTGGCCCGCGTCCCGCGATCACCCCCGGGTTGCGGATAGCGGATTACGGCGAGGAGGAGCTGGTCGAGTTGTGCGGCTGGCTGCTGACCGACCGGTTGCCCCTCGACCGGCAGGAGCGGATCGAGCAGGCGATGCGTGAACTCGGTTTCAAACGCAAGGGGTCACGCATCGTGGAGCGACTGACCAGAGCCGTCGACACCGCGCAGCAACAGGCCGACAAGGAGCAGAGTTGACGTTTCCGCTGGACGATCGGACCGCCGAACGAATCGCCGAGGTGATCGTCGACATCGGAGGTCCCTACGAGCGCAAGACGTATCAGCTGGAGAAGCTGCTGCGGCACGCGGGCTGGTCGGCTCCGCCCGAGTACGACGGATCACCTCGGATCGAGTGGCTGTCCGAGCAACTGATCGACCGCAAGGAGAACCGTTCCGACATCGAACGGTTACTGTGCCGGGTCTGCGATCCCCGGGAGTACGAGGACGGCGAAAGTTCCGCCGAGGAGTTCCGCGAGGCGATCAACACCAGGCTGGCGGCGGAGCGGCTGGTGGTCTCCCAGACGGGAGGCCGTCCGGTGCTCGGCACGCTGGACTCCGACGGGGAGCAGGCGGTCTTCTCCGCACCCGAGGACCTGGACCGACGACTGCGGCTGTTGATTGAGGAGGAGGAAGCGGTCGACCTGCTGGTCAACCGGGTGAACGAGACCCGGTTGTGCCAGGACAGCGGTGCCCACACCATGGCGATCATCGGTATCGGGAGTTTCGTCGAGGGACTGCTGTACGCGTTGCTGACCGAACGGGACGAGAAAATCCGGAAGAACGGTTTCGTCGGGAGGAACGGCAGGAACACCCCCGCCAACCGCGCTGGGTTGGAGCTCATGCTCGACACCGCACACGAGAAGGAGTGGATCCAACTCGACGCGAAGGACTTCATGGACAACGTTCGCAAGTACCGGAACTTCATCCACCCGCGTGCCGAGCTGGAGAAGCAGCCAAGGTTCGACAAGGGCAGCGTGGCACTGTGTTGGGGCCCGGTGCAGGCGATCCTCAACGACATCGAGGAAAGCATCGAACCGGTCCGGTGACACCGACCGGTAGCACCTGATCCGTCGGATTCAGGGAACGCCCGGCGGTACTCGCGACTTTCCCGCGCGGTCGCCGAAGCCGGGGATTCCGGGGCGTTCCCGGAACCCGCCCCGGCTTCATCCGCCCGGGCTTCACCCGCGCTCTTGCTGCCGCGTCTCCGCCAGCCGTTCGAGGATTCCCCTGGTCTTGAGTTCGGTGAGGTGCTCGGCGGCGCGCTGCGGGGCGGTCCCGCCGCGCACCCGCAGCCCCGCCTCGATGTTGCGGTCCACTCCGGACTGGGTGAGGTTGGCGCTGGAGACCAGCAGTTCGCGCCGGTCGGCGACCGCGATCTTGGCGTGGGTCCTGGAGTTGCGCTCGGTGCGCTGCCGCGGCGGCCAGTGCCACAACTCGATGCCGCCGATCCCGGCGAAGGCATCGACCGGTTCGGGGCCACCGAGCGCACCCCGCGCGCCCCGCAGGGTCTCCACGACCACGGTGACGGCCACTCCCCGCTCGACCGCCGCGCGCAGCGCCCGCCGCAGCTGCTCGTGCGGCCGTGCCGAGTAGGTCATCAGCATCAGCTCGTGGTTCGCCCGCTCGATGAGTTCGACCAGCACCCGCGCGGTGGCCCGCACCGGCACGGGGTGGGTGCCGGGGCCGCTCCAGACCGGTTCGACCGCGATCTCGGCGGCACGGCGGTTGTATCCGGCGGTCAGTCCGCGCAGGAATCCCGCGGTCTCCTCGGCCGAGCGCCCCTCCGTCACCTGGGCGTCGAGGACGGCCCGCGCGGTCTCGGTGTACTCCTCCCCCGGCCCGGCCAGCACGGCCTGTTCCGGCCAGCCCGCCTGGATGCGGTCGGCCAGCGTGCGCAGCGCGCTCGCCCCGAGGCGGGGTAACGCCTCGGCAGCGACGCTTTCCAGCTCGGACGGTTCGCCGGTCATGCCCACACCCTCACGGCCGCTCGCGGTACAGCGCCAGGTCCTCGTGCTCGTCGACGGGAACCACGAACCTGCGATCCAGGAACCGGTTGCCGCGTTCGCAGGTGGTCTCGGAGACGAACAGGCAGACGTGGCAGGCGGCGCCGTGCAGGTGGTCGGCGGGTGGCTGCGGGAGCCGCTCGGCGCACAGCGGGTCGGAGGAACAGCGCCGCGCCTCGCTCAGCGCGCGCCGGGTCAGCCGCACCAGCCGGTCGGGTTCGGCCTGCGAGACCAGCCCGCCGAGGGTGCCCTCGGCGTCGGGCACCGCGGTGTAGAGCAGGATGCCGCTGCGCGGGTCGTCCTCGGTGCCGGCGTAGATGCGTTCGGACAGGTTGGCCGAGCTGTAGCCGCACTCCAGGGCGATGGTGCGGATCAGCAGGTGCGAGAGGGTGTGCAGCGCGAGATAGCGCGGGCCGGGCCAGTTGCGCATCTCGTCGAACTCGCCGGGGATGCGGTCGGAGTAGCGGTTCTTGCGGAACTCCGCGTAGGCCCGTCGGTGGCGGTGCATCGCCTGCGACTCGGCGGCGCGGCCCTCCCAGCCGAACAGCAGGTCCTCGGGCACGCGCAGGAAGATCCCCTCGCCGCGCACCTCGCTGGCGGGCACCCACTGCGGCGTAGACCGGGCCAGCGGGGCGCGGGTGACCAGCTTGGGGTCCTCCGGATCGGGCGCGTCGAGTCGGGTGAACCCGGTCAGCGCGCGGACCTCGCGCAGCCGTTCGGCCTGCACCACGTCGGCGTAGTAGCCCGCCAGTTCGGGCGGGGCTCCGATGCGCCGCAGCGTGAAGTCGTCGGTGGGTGCGGGCAGCTCGGACGCGGCGAACACCTCCCATTCGGGGGTGCGCAGGTCGGGCTGTTCGGTCTCGCTGTCCTCCTCGCTCTCCTGCTCCATCCTGGCCCGCACTCGCTCGACCGCCGCCTCGATCTCGGCGTCGCTCCAGCCGGTGAGTTCGTGGAAGGCGGGCACGTTCTCCCGCGCGTAGGGATACATCGCGGCGGGCAGCGTGGACACCGCGTTCCAGTGCTGCTCGACCTTGGTCTCCAGCTCGCTCGCCTCGGTGCGGGGCACCGCCAGCACCGAGAGGTTCTGCGGGAACCACTGGTTGGAGGCACCGACCGTGAGGACCTTGGGCGCGCACCCGCAGCCCTGCGGGTCGAACCGGTTCAGGTGCGGGTGCCTGCCCCGGCAGCGCGGCAGATTCTGCTCGCCGCGCTGGCCCATGGCCTGACCCATGTTTCGGTGCTCGCCGCAGCTGACGCATTTGATCTCGACGTTGACGCCGCGGTTGCCGCCGCGGTCCTCCATCCGCAGCCGGGGCTGTTTCACCTTGGGGCACTCGGCTCCGTGGTGGACGAACTCCGGGTAGGGGAAGTCGTCCAGGTGCCCGGCGGTGCAGGAGATCAGGAACCGGGAGGAGATCGCCAGCGGCGGGGCTCCGCTCTTCTTGACGCCGCAGCCCTGGTGGAAGAACCGGGCGTCCTGCGGCCTGCGGGGCACCTCGTTCTCGAAGCCGAACACCCGCGAGTCCACCGGGGCGAGCTCGTTGCAGGCGGTGCAGCGCAACCAGGAGGGAAACGGCACGGTCGGCACGCCCACCCTGGACGCCGGACCCCGCGGGTCCTGGTCGAGGCCGTCCAGCCAGGGCGCGGGCAACAGCTCCTTGACGTTCTTGCCGAAGATGCCCTGCACCGCGGAGAGCAGTCGGGGTTCGGCGATCGGTTTCCAGTCGTGTCGGTCACGGACGTCGTTGTAGTTCCAGTCGTCGAGCCCGCGCACCAGCACGGAGAAGTTGGGCATGTCGACCAGCGCGCCGACCCCGCTGGTGAACATGAGGTGGCTCGGGCGGACCGAGCCCACGCGACGGCGATGATTAGTGGTCATAAAGCTCCTTTCCGGAGCGGCATGTCGTACGGCTTTGGGTGGCTGCTCGCTTGGCGGAACCTCTCGCACGGCTCTCGCTGCGGTGCCGGAGACATCGGGTAGGTACTACACAACGTCTCCGACGTCCTCGCGAGAGCCGCACGGGAGAACCCGCGGGTGGTTGGGCTGCGTGAGTGGTAGGAGTGCGCCCCGCGGGGGCGGTAGGTGCTCGGCACCGCGCCGAGGGCGCCGCGATTTCGCGAGAAATTGACGCCGCTGTGCCGGATATTCCAGTGCGTGCGGCACCGCCAACACCTGGGAGAGCCGAGCGAGGGTGGAACGCTGTCACGGTTTGCGTTTGGTGGTGGGCAGTGCGGTGTCGCCGAGTTCGTCGCCCTCGGGGATCTCCTCGTCCTCGGCGTCGGGCTCGCCGTCCGGGGCGGGCGCGAAGGTCCAGGCGGGAGCGTTGTAGAGGGTCTGGAACAGCTCCTCCCCGCCGGGCACGAGCAGGTTGATCTCGTTCTCGGTCTCGCGCATCGACTGCGCCACGGTGCTGTCCCGCCAGGCGTGGTCGCCGGGCTTGGTCAGCAGCGCGCGGCGGGGCTGCTCCCCCCGTCCGGCGGAGCGACCGACGTAGCCGACCGAGTGCTCGCCGTCCTGCTCGCCGCTCCAGAGGTCCTTGGTGCGGCCGAGCCGTTCCGCCAGGTAGTCGCGCCCCCGCTGCCCCCGCACGGCTTCGGCGCGGTCGAGCATCCGTTCGGTGATGCGCTCCACCAGCGGGGAGTCCAGCGCCACTTCCTGCGCGTCGTTCTCCCCGGAGTGCGGCTCGGCGGCGTTGCGCACCGCCGCCACGAACGCGGCGGTGACTCCCCGGTCCAGCGCGCGGCGGGTGTAGGGGGTGACCGAGAGCGCCTCGACCTGCCGGTAGAAGGTGGCGTGGTAGTGCTCGAAGTCCTCGTAGTGGGCCAAATCGCGGGGCCTGGTCCAGTTGTAGAGGGTGACGACCAGCCCCGGCCCGCTGTCGGTGCGGCCCACGCGGGAGGACGCCTGGATGTACTCGGCGGTGTTCTTGGGCTGGCCGGTGACCATCATCAACCCGAACCGGGAGACGTCCACGCCGACCTGCAGCATCGAGGTGGCCAGCACCACGTCCACCGGGTCGCGGCCGTCCTTGCGGCGCTGTTCGCGGCGTGCGCTGAGCGGATGCGGCTCGGGGGTGTCCTTGCCGCGGGAGGACTTGCGCCGCTGCTCGTAGATCTCTCGCAGGTTCGCGCGGATGGCGTGGCGCCGCGTGGTGGTGTCGATCTCGGCGTCGAAACCGTTCTCCAGGTGGGTGAGCACCTCGCTGATGTCGGCCGAGGAGATGCGGGAGGTCAGCTCCTGGATGTTGAGCATCGCGGCGCGGCTGGGCAGCCGGTCGGAGATGCCGCGCCTGCGGCCGTGGGTGCGGACGCGGGTGGCCACGTCGTCGTCGAGGGAGCGCCGCATCCCGGCGAGTTCCCTGGTGGCGTTGAAGTAGCCGACCAGCGTCATGTACGGGTCGGCCGCCGCGCCGTGCTGGTCGAACAGGGTCTGCCCGGCCAGCAGCAGTATCTCGGCGACGCGGATCTCGGCGGATTTCAGCCGCACCCCGTGGGCGCAGATCCCGAGGTAGCGCCTGCCGGGTTTGTCCGCGGTGGACACCTGGTGTGAGAAGAACGTGTCGGAGACCTCGGTGACCTGCGGCGGGAACACCGCCAGATCGCGGTTGAACACCCCGCGCACCTGCTCGCCGGAGCGTTTGGTGGTGGCGGTGGAGGCGATGATCTTCGGCCCGGCCTCGTTGCCGCCGGGTGTGCGCCAGCAGCACAGCTCGTCCACCGCGGACTCGAACAGCCCGACGGTGGTGCCCAGCGCCCCGGAGATCAGGTGCAGCTCGTCCTGGATGATCAGGTCGGGCGCGCGCAGCCGCGCCACGGGCTTGCTGCTCACGTTCGGGTGGCCGCTCTTCTTCTGGTGCTTGTCGGCGCAGCCGGTCTCGGCGTCGAGGTCGGCGTGGCGGTAGCCGTGCCGGGGGCACCAGCGGCGCACCCGGCCGAACAGCATCCCGGCGTAGCCCTTCCAGGGCAGCTGGGCGAGCTTGTCCACGGTGGCGATGACGAGGCTGGGCAGCAGCCGGTAGATCTCCTCGTCGACGGTGAGGATGGGCAGGCCCTCGGGCGAGTGCGGTTTGGAGAACGGGCAGGCGTCGCTGCCCTCGGCGTTGGGGCAGTGCAGCAGCACCCGGCGGGTGGCGGTGTCGACCTCGGCGTCGCGGTGGGCGAGCAGCGCGGAGCCGCACCAGGGGCAGGCCAGGGTCTGCAGCACGTTGGCGCGTTTGCCGTCGCCGGCCTCGCGGGCGTCCCGGATCTGCTGCTCGGCCTGGCCGAACCAGTTGGGTGAGACGCTGCCGCCGACCCACAGTCCGATGCGGAACGGTTCGGCGCCCCAGGTGGCCTCGTCCTCGCGCCGGATCATCTCCGCCGCGCACACCAGCGCCGCGGCGCGCTGGAACTGCTGCGCGGTCAGCAGCCGCAGGGTGTAGCGCATCAGCACCGCCACCCCGGCCCCGCCGTCGCGGGCGTCCTCGCCGCTGCCGAAGGTGCCCTGCAACCGGCGGATGGCGAAGGTGAACGCGGTCAGCCCGAGGTAGGCCTCGGTCTTGCCGCCGCCGGTTGGGAAGAACAGCAGGTCGAGCACGGCGTTCGAGTCGGCTGCGCGTTCGGCGTGGTCCGGGTCGACCAGCGAGGGCAGGTTCAGCAGCACGAAGGCGAGCTGGAACGGCCGCCAGGAGGCCCCGGCCGCGCCGTTGGCCTGTACCCGCTGCTTGGCCTCGGGGTAGCCGATCTCGGTGGTCTCGCGCAGCCGCGCGAGGTCGGTGTGGCGGCGTTGGGCGGCCATGGCGCGGTTGGCGAACCGGAACGCGGCCAGCGCGTCGGCGTGCCCGGGGTGTTCGGGGTCGGTGAGCAGGTCGATGCCCGCCTGTACCCGGTCGGCGGCGCGGCGTGCCTGGAAGACGGCGGATTCGGCGGTCTCACGCAGCGAGTCGGGCAGTTCCCGCGCTTCGGACTCGCGCTGGTCGAGCCAGCGGCGGTACCCCTCGGACAGTGGTGCCAGCCCGGCGCGCAGTTCGAACGACGCTGCGGTGGCGAGGGTGTCCATGGCGAGTTCGGTGCCCGCCAGCGGGCTGCCCTGCTGGTTGCCGGGCGCGACGGTGGCGGGGACCTCGTAGGTGGGCAGCCAGGTGGTTTCGAGCTGGTGGGCGCGGCGGGCGCCGGGGGTGGTGTGTGGGTGCACGGCGACGTTGTGGCCGGAGGCGTAGCGCAGCTGGCCGCGGTAGAGCAGCCGCAGGTGCTGTTCCTCCGGGTCGTCCTCGGCGGCGCTGTCGTGCAGCGGGTCGTCGGCGGGCAGGAACACCGGCGACGCGCCGTCGAGGGCGGTGACGCGCAGCCGGGTCTGGAACATCCAGGACTCCTCCTGCGGGGTGCCCTCCCGTTGCGCGTTGACCAGGGTGAGTTCCACGACGCGTTTGCCGTCGCGGTCGCGGGCGGTCACGGCCAGCAGCACGCCGGGTTCCTCGGCGGTGTCGGCGGTCAGCGGCAGGCGGTGCGAGCGGGTGCCGTCGAGCCGGACCTCGCGGCTGACCGTGACGGGTTCGCGGGTCCAGAGCCTGCGCTTGGCGCCTTCGGCGGTCTCGGTGTCCTCCTTGGCGTAGCGGCCCCATTCGACGGTGACGTGCAGCGCGGTGGTGTCCCGCGCGACGGTGCAGCTCAGCCCCATCGAGGAGGCCCAGATGCGGCCGAGGCTCTGCGGGCTGAGCACTTCGGGGGGAGCGCCGCCGCCTTCGCCGTTGGCCTCGCCGCCGGTCTCGGCCCCGGTGTCCGGCGCGGGTTCGGCGTCGGCGGTGGGGCGGGCGTCCTGTTTGGGGCCGAGCATCCCGACGAGGTAGCGCTCGCGGGGGCCGCTGGAGCCGTAGGGCAGCTGCTCGGCGTCGCCGTCCCACGGGCCGAGCAGGTCGCGCACGATGAGTTCCTGCAATCCGTCGCGCACTTCGGCGCCGCTGGTATCGGGGAACCGCTGCTCGGTGTCCAGCAGCCGGGTCGGGTCCGGCCGCGCGTCGGCGTCCTCTCCGCCCGCGCCGGTGTCGCGGGTGCCGCCTTTACCGCCCAAGCCGGTGCCGCCCGAGCGGCGCGCCGTGCCGGTGGGCATGTCGAGGCTGCCCTGTTCACCGTTGGGGTTCATGAACAGTCCGTCCGAGCTGTCCGGGGTGGTCATTTACGGTTGTGCTCCCTCTCGGTGGCTCTTCTGGGGCGGTGGCTCGCTGTCGGTGGCTCGTCCGGGGTCGGTCGGGGGAGACAGCTCCACGGACCGGGAAGCCGGTACACCGCCGCGCCGCGCCGGTCCGGCGGTGCCGCGCGGCACCGCTTCGCGCACGCGCCCCGGCCGGTACGGGGATCACGCGGTTCGGTGATCATCTCGATTTCTCTCACACGGGTCCGACACCGGTTGCCGCGCCGGGCGGCTCGCCCGGAGACTCCTCGAACAAGGTGTCCAACGGCGGACTTCCTCGAAGTCCTGTCCGCCGGGCGCGAGGATCGTCGTCCCACCAGTGGCAGAGGATAAACCAGCTCACGGCGGAGTTGGCCCGGAATTCGCATACATCGGATACCGATCGTTCAACGGACCTGACCGAGCGCGTACGGCGTGCCAGTACGCGTCCGGCGTGCTCGCGAGCGCTTTCGCCGACAGGGCACGTGTGGAACCGCCGCTCACGGCCCGAAGGCCACCCGGTGCAGCTCGGCGAGGTAGTCCTCGAAGCGGGACCGCCCTTGCTCGGACAACCGGGCTCTGGTGATGGTGTGGCGGTGGCGCTGCACCTTTTTGATCTCGATCAGCTCCTCGCGATGCAACACGCCGAGCTGGCGTGACAGTTCGGCAGTGGTGATTTCCAGGCTGCGTTGCAGGTCGCCGAAATCGGCGGCCTGCACGTGCCGCAGCGCTCCGAGGATCGCCAGTCGCACCGGTGAGTGCAGGATGGTCGGAAGTGCTTCGCGGGGGTCTCGGGCCGTGCTCATCGGCGCCACCGCGCACCGATGAAAACCGCCAGCATCACAGTCGCTACCGCCGAAGCGACCCAGGCGGATGTCCCACTGGAGCCATCGGACCAGAGCAATTCGTATACGGGAAACGTGCCCGCGAGCAGCGCCGCGCCTGCCAGGAGCGTGTCGATACGCCGCCACGGTGCGCGCCCCGGAGCGCGCAACGCCGCCCAGTGCCACGAGAACGGAACAGCCAGGATCACTAGGGCCGCCAACAGCGACCACACCAGCGACGGATCGGATTGGATCAACCAGCTCGCCCCGGCACTCAGCGCACCGAGGCTGAGCACCGCCAGTGCGATCTCCACGACACGTGGTCGCCGGTACAACGACGGGGCACGGCGGACGCTCTCCAGAGCCTGTCGTGCCTGGTCGGTCATCTTCGCTCCTTTCGGTGCCCAGTCAACTGATTCGATTTTCGCAACCAGTTACAAAAAACGAAACAGCGCGCTGAGGTCAACCACTGCCCCGCGAGCTCGTCGCGGCGATCCGCTCTGTGATCACATTCAAGGTGGTCGCCACGTCCAGCCACGAGGCTGGCCTGCTCACACCCCGGAAGCTGAGTGCCGCAAGCGATCCCCTTTGCCGCCCGAGCGGCGCGCCGTGCCCGTGGGCATGTCGAGGTTGCCCTGTTCACCGTTGGGGTTAATGAACAGTCCGTCCGAGCAGTGCTCGCTCAAGTTGTGGTCTTCTTGAGTAAAGTGGTGCTGCGTCGCGTGATGCTTACGTCGATGCTGTCCCGCAGTTCGGGATTGGGGTCGAGCAGTGGTGCGAGTCGCGGCCATTCCCGGCGGACCTTTTCCACGGTCTCGGCCACTACTTCGGGAAGACCCGCGCGTGGCGCTTGCAGACGTCGTTGCAATCGCTCGAATGTGTCAAGGGTAATTCGATCGAACCGCCTGGTCTTGCCGAATTTGAGCGCCATATCCTCATATTCACCCGATTCTTTGTAGTACTCCGTGGCGACTAGATCATAGGCTGGAGCCAGATTCGGGATACGAGTGTTCCGGTATATCAGCGACCAGTTCTTTAGGTGCGCGTCGCCGTTGGAGATGAGCGCATTGAATGCAACCCGGCGGGCGAACTCACGCAGCGCCTCAAGATCGCGGTAGCGGTAGGCAAGGAAGGCGACAGTCTCGTAACTTCCTTCATACTTCTGGCGCGGATAAGTGTTGCGGAGTTGGGCAAAGTCCTCGATGTGGACGAGCCGACGCTGCTCGTCGCGGTCGAAACGACGTACCGCGTAGGCAAGGTTTTCCCCGCTTTTCCAGGCATTAGACGGCAAACCCGCGATCTCTTCGCGCTGAACGAGCAGGACCTCGGGAACATCGATCCCTGCTTCGGCGCCCAGCCGCATCATGGTGTATTCGTTACGGGGGACATCGGGGTGCAACGGGTCGGGAAGTTTGACGATCCAGTCACCGCCTTGGCCATGGGCGGGCATGGTGAGCCGATCCTGCTCACGGAGCATGGAGAACTTCAACGCCACCCCCGCTAGCGAGAAGCCGAACTTGCCATCCGGACGTTGTTTCGAGCGACCGCGGTAAGGATCACCGTCCGCAGCGTTCGTATCGGGCTCTTCTGGAGAACCGTCCTCTGGAAGCACCCGCACCGCACCGGGCAGGTCATGGCCGACCTGGGCGAGCAGCTCCATCTCACGATCGGCGGAGACGTGCCGTTGTTCGGCAATCCACTCGCGCAACAGCCCCTCAGGCAACAGGTTAGAGAACCAGGGTGGCAACCGCAACGAGCTGCTGTGTCTGGCACCGGGGTTTTCCTCGAACACGAGTCCGAGCACCGGACGCTCGAAGTCGGCGAGATAGTTCGGGTCCGGGCTGAACCAGGTGTAATCACCGCGCTGATTGAGCGATCCCACGTAGTGCTGCTGTAGCCAGACGCCGTACCTGCGTTGGGTCTCGGTCATGTCAGCCTTCCCGCATGGTATCGATGTACGGCTCTGAGGGGGACAGTTCGTCTTCCCCGTCAATAACCAACTCGCTCAACGGTGGAGTATCTTCGTAGTCCCATTCACAGTTGCGACGCAGAAAATCGGCGACTGTTTCGTGCAACAGTTGCTGCCTCTGTTCGATAAACCGAGTAATCTCGCCCGTAGCCCACAAACCCGACAACTCGGGAGTTATTAGGTGGGAACGTTGGATATCACGCCACTGCTGTTCCTCCAGCTGGTTGATGTTGCGCAGCAGCAGCTCCTGAACCTCTCCACGATCATGTCGCAACACCGGGAGCAGTATCCGATTTGCCGCACTTGTGCGAATCTCATCAGGAATTTGCTTGGGAAAAATGAGGGTATAAACCGCGTCAGAGGCTGTCCACTGGCCGGTCAAACTTTCAGCCAGCTCGGTACGGTCGAATACCTCCCCACTTTCCGGGTCTCGGATATCGTTTTCCCACCAGCTACACAAGATAATCTTACTTGCTGCAGAGTTTGCCCGAAACTTGCGAACATCTGGCACTGGAAGTTCGACGGGCTTTTCTCCCAACGCGTTCAACATGCCCTGGACGGACCCGGTTTCATCTTCCGAATTAATCCGCTGCCCGAGAATTCGAGTAGCACCAGTGGTTCCTCCCGGGAATATACCCGGTCCGATGGCAGCGGCTCGCCAGTAGCAACGACGCAGCAACTTACGGTTACGAGCTGCAGGTTCGGGATGGCAAGCGAAAAATCGCGACAAAACGATAAGTAGATAGCGGAACGGCAGCAGAGCCACGTGCGGTACACCCACTTCATCCTGCAAGAACGCTACGGCACGCATCAGGGAATCCTCGGCTGCTCGATAAGCAGCGTCCCTTCCTTCGCTATCGGCCACACTGAATTCGTTGCGAATCTCACGCTGGGTATCGGGGTGACGTCGGACGAGCACTGCCTGCAGCACGGTGTCCTCGTCGAGTTGACCGAAACGACGTTCCTCGTCAAGATGCGCTGCGATAACCGGAAAACTCAACCGCTCTTGGGCCGTATTCTCGTCACCGGCATTAAGCGCAGAGAAAACTTCTGCCTTGGTAAGTCGCTTTCCGTAATTGTTCATACGGTCGAAGATATCCTGCAATACTTGCTCATCATTGTGCTCCACTCGGTATGCGGGCACAGAGTACTGCCGAATCTTCTGAGTGGCCGCACTTGCTTCATCAAAGTATTCATTGATCTCCGGGTACTGCCAGAACCATTTCATGACCTGCTGAGGGTCAAACAATACAGGAAGCGGAATAACCAGAGGTGAGTTCCCAGAGGCAGGTTTAACGAAACGCTTGTTCTCCAGGTGGTAAGCGAGTGCAAAACGAGGATCAGACTGGGATTGCGAATGGACTACATTGGCAAGAGTGGTGATGCGCTGCTGACCGTCCACCACCCAAAGTGCGTTGTCAGCGGCAGCAGCATCGATGTGAAGCGCACCGAACTGGAGCTGTCGCGCCGGGGGAGCCGGGCGGGACCACAGCAACAAGCTTCCGATGGGATAGTTCTTCAGGATACTGTCGAAGAGCTTGAACGCATCCTCCCGTTTCCATCTGAAAGCCCGTTGGAAGTGCGGGACACGGATCTCACCCTCCCATGCCTTGCTGACCAGCTCTGCCACGCTGAATGTTGTCGCACTGCGTGACACATCACCCGCTGTAGTCATACGTTCCTTTCGGTACTCAGTTGTGGCGTTGCCGCTGAAGGGTACGGCCGACGAGGATGGCTACTCCCACACAATAAGATCATCACGAGTGTTCCTGTTGGGCCAGGATGCACGTACTCATTCGCAATGGCGAATACTGGGGCTCTGTAGCCGTGTGGTGTAGGGCGCTGCAGTGTCAGGACTGGAACACGTAGACCGAACTTCGTCGCCGCGCAGTACTCGTAAGTCTGGCTACTGCCTCCTTCGAGTGTTGTGGATCGAAGCGACCACCGTCAGCACGCACTGAGCAACACCACCGCTCACGTGGCCATCAGTAAAACCGGAGGTTTCGCCACGAAACCGCAAGCGGCCTCCGGCAAGTGCCCTCCCAGCCGAAGCGGCGCAGTTGCTTACTACTGCCCTGGCAATCGGCGCTGACGCGGGTTCTCTGGTGCGGCTCTCGCGAGGAAGGCCCGACGTGGGGTAGGTGGCTACTCGATGTCGGGCTTGGCCAGAGCGAGAGCCGTGCCGGAGGTTCCGCCAAGTAACCACCCAAGCAGACCAGCCGGAGATTCACCTGCCCGATGCGGGGACGAGTTCGGAGCATCCGGACCAGCAGAGGTAGTCCTCGATGACCTCGGTGTCGTCGGCGATGAGGTCGTGGAAGGCGTTCTCGTCGGGTCTGTGGTGCTGGTCCAGCGGCATGATCGCGATCTGGTACATCCCGAACCGCTCTTCGGTGCGGTAGAGCACGGCCAGTGCCCATTCGCGCAGCCGGGGCAGGGCTTCGGCGTCGTCGACGCGGTCCTCGGTGGGCTGGTGGTGCAGCAGTTCGGTGTAAGAACCCAGCGAGTCGGGGTTGACCACCCGGTACAGCGTCATGGCGTTAGAGAACATGGTTGCCTCCTGAGTTGTGGCGTTCGGATCGTTCGGGTCGGTGGTAGGGGCATTCGCGGGGGCCGAGCGGGTCGAGGTGTAGGTACAGCTCCCCGCTGGTGGTGAGGATCAGCGCGTCGAGGGGGTAGCCCAGCGCCAGCAGGTGGTGGTCGCCGCAGCTGTCCCGAGACTTCGAGTCGACTGGGGCAGGGCCGGTGGCGGGGTTGTGCCGCACGGTCACCGCCTCGCTGCGGTAGCGCTGCACGGTTCCGGCCAGCCAGGCCGCCGCGGCCTGCGGCGTGAACAACACCGCCACCGGCCGCCGCCTACGACGAGACCTGGAGCAACTGGCCCGCAGATCCACATGGGCGTGCCAATGCAACGCCAGGTCGTACCAAGCACTCGGCGACGGAGTCACGAGAGCTTCCCGTCAACCGCAGGACGAAGCGCCCTCAGCCCGACTCGCCCGCCCGAGATCACCACTGTCCAACCATCGCCGCGTGACGCGACGCGAGCAGGCGCACGACTCGCACCCACCACAACGGACACTTCCCGAGGCGGGATGTACGGAGATCTGCCTCTCGTGAACATGGCGTTGCCTCCCGATGATGGCCTATGTTGTTGCCGGATCCAGAATCTGACACCGGATCCAAAGAGACAATGCCTCGTTCGTGTGTAGTTGTGCGAAGTTGTGATCACCTAGGATTTGGCTCATGGCCGGAGTCAGAGACGGACACACTCCCAAAGCGAGATTGCTCGGCGCTGAACTACGTGAGCTGCGCGAACAAGCTGATATGACGGTTCGTGACCTCGCGAAACTGCTTGAGGTCTCGCAGGGAACCGTGTCTCGCTACGAACGGGGCGAACGCTCGCCGAAACCGGAATACGTGGCTCGTGTTGCCGGAACTCTTGGAGTCACTGGATCCAGGTATGACGAACTGGTGGAGTTCGCAACCACGGCCACCACACCAAACATGATCGTGGATGGATCCAAAGGGCTTCATCGACATCTGATCGAGCTGTCGGAGTTCGACAGGACTGCCGAGCGGGTCCTGCACGTGGCTCCGATGCTGATTCCCGGTCCGATGCAGACCCGGTCCTATGCCCGCGAGATGATGATCAGCCTTCCGCCCGATGAGCAGGACGTCCGTGTCGAACTGCGAATGGCACGAGCAGCCGTCCTGAATACGCCGTGCCAGGTAGGGGTGATCTTGGCCGAACGAGCACTACGCGAACCGTTCGGCAGTGATGCGCTGATGGCAGAGCAGGTACGTCACGTACTCGCTCTGTCGCAACAGGAGAACATCGAGGTACGCGTCCTACCGAGCAAGCTACGGCGCTGGACTCTGGCCCATGACGGCGCGTTTGTGTTCTACGAATTCGCCAAAGCTGATCCGATCGTGCATCTGGAGCACTTCCGTGGGCCAGCTTTCCTGTATGACGTGCAGGATGTGAAAGCATATCGCGAGGAGACGGATACGCTCATGAAAGCGGCCATGAGCCAAGAGGACTCGGACGAACTCATGGTCTCCATAGCTGACCAGTTCGAAGGGAGTTCCCAATGAGGACCACACCAAGCGGATGGCGGAAGTCGAGCCGGTCTGGACCGAACAGCAGCTGCGTCGAGGTCGGCCGGGTCAGCGACGGCGCTGCGGTCCGCGACACCAAGGACCGCTCGCTCGGCTACTTCACCACCACGAGCGCCCAGTGGCAAACATTCCTGAACGCGGTCAAAACCCACCGGTTCCACTGAGACAACCCCGGCGCCACAGCGCCTCCGACACCACCGGAGGCGCTACCCGCGTCCCCACTCCTGCCAAGACCGAAGCACGCCTATCAGCGCGGCGTGTCGACGACACCCGCTCACGCGGGCTCAGGAACATTCGGCTCGATCTTCTTCGCGATCTTCAAAGCCTCAGCGCACTCATCCTCGTCGTCAGGCAAACGGATCTCACGGGCTCGGACTTGGACGATTCCTTCTCCCACGTCGAACATAACGCCGCAAGCCCGCGTCTGTGTTGCTCCTTTGGTGATCACTCGGGCTCCGGAGCGACCATTGACCTCAAGACGCTCGAACTCAGCCCAAACTGATTTCTGCGCGGATGAATCCACCGTTTGACGGGTGTTTTTCTCCATCCTCACAGTGAACGGATCACCTTCGTAGTAGCAACCCGGCTTCCATGGTAGTTCACTTTTGGTCTTTCCCGGCACTTCCAGCCCGAATGATCTTAGGGTATCCAAGGAAAGCATTTCGCACGGTTTAACACTCACTAATGCCTCACTGGAAGGCGAGTTCCCACTCGTCTCTGACGAGCCGTCACCAGCACCTTCACTCGGCGAACATGCGGAAGCCGCAATCAACGCCGCCCCAGCAACAGCGGTCAACAACGAGCGTGTCCACAATTTCACTGCGCACCCCTTCGCAGATCATCGGCAGCCTGTTCATCGGTAGCCTGATAGTTCTTCTTTGCCTGCTTGAACAGATCCGCCATGCGACGCAATTCATCAGCGAACTGTTTCAAGAGATCCGCCGCGCCAGTCGAACCGTTGCTCTCCTTCTTCTAAACTTGGTAGTCAATTGCTGGTCCGACAAATATTCCCCCAAGCGAACCACTGGAAATTCACTCACTCAAGCGAGTTCGCCCTCTTCGAGTTGAAAAGCACCGCCAGTCACTGGGTAGCCTTTTCGATGCGGCGATGCGCCCGGAGGAGACGAAGGACTTCATCGCGGACCGGACAAGCAGCAACGAGGAGAAGGCATCGTGACGGAAACTGTTACGCGCTGGCGTAAGTCCAGTCGGTCAAGCAAGCACACCGCCTGCGTCGAGGTCGGCCGGGTCGGCGACGGCGCGGCGGTCCGCGACACCAAGGACCGCTCGCTCGGCTACTTCACCACCACAAGCGCGCAGTGGCAAACGTTCCTACACGCGGTCAAAACCGACCGGTTCAGCTGAGACAGTTTCGGCGACGCAGCGCCTCCGCCAACACCGGAGGCGCTACCCGCGCCCTCACTCACATCGAGACCGAAGCACGCCTATCAGCGCGGCGTGTCGACGACACCCGCTCACGCGGGCTCAGGAACATTCGGCTCGATCTTCTTCGCGATCTCCAACGCCTTCTGACATTCGTTCACATCGTCAGGCAGTTGATTTTCGCGAGCCTGAACCTGGATTAATCCCTGACCGGCGTCAAACATCACATTGCACAGTCGAGCCTTCGTAGTCCCCTGGTTAATAGCCCGAGCTCCGGTACGGCCGTTTACCTCAAGGCGCTCGAACTCAACCCAAACAGATTTCTCCTCTGAAGAAGAGACTGTCTCACGCGTATTTTTTTCCATCCTCACTGAAACCGGTTCACCAGAGTAGTAGCATCCCGGTGCCCAAGGTAGCTGGTCCTTAGGTTCCCCCGGCACTTCCAGACCGAATGACTTCAGAGCCTCCGAAGACAACATTTCGCACGGCTTCACAGTCGCCAATGCTTCACCTGACGGTGAACTCCCAGTCGTCTCTGAAGAGCCGTTACCAGCACCTTCGCTCGGCGAACACGCAGTGGCTCCGATCAGCGCCATTCCGGCAACAGCCGCCAACAACGATCGCGTCCACAACCTCACTGTGCACCCCTCCGCAGATCGTCGGCAACCTGCTCATCGGTAGCCTGATAGTTCTTCTTTGCCTGCTCGAACAGATTCGCCTTGCGCCGCAGCTCTTCAGCGAACTGCCCCAACAAATCCGCCGCACCACTCGAACCGTTTTGAGCCTTGTTTCCGAATTTGGCCGCCAACTGCTGTCCAGAGGTGTAAGCCCCCAGACCTGGAACCTGCTGCAACCTACCGGCTGAAACAGCGAGCTCATCGGCTACTTTGGCCTCACGCCTGTACACCTTGGCCGCGTGGTCGGCGGCTTGGGGTTCCATGCTCAGGCCGCCGCCCGAGATCTGCTGCTGGATCCAGGAGTTCTCGTCCCGGATCGACTGCAACGCCGCCCCAGCACCCACGAAACCGGACGCATCGGCGCTCTGCTCCGCCATCACGGCTCCCTTCACATCACAGGCACGCTCACCGTGCACGACCCCACTCACTCACGATCACCCTAGCCGAACCAGCCCCCACGTTGGCCCGCAATCAGTGAACCCGAGCGTGACCGCACTCTCATGCGACGATCTGGCGAATAGCCTCAGCCACGGCGAGAGTGACAGCCCCGGCGAGCACGGCCGCGCTTGCGCATCCGCCGCCACCGGCGGCTGCTTTCTCGGAATCGCTTGCACCGCCACGCCGCTCGTAGGGCTGGAGGAACATGCTGTAGTACTGCCCTCCGTTGAGCTCCCGGCGACGCCAGAACTGGTGCCACTCTGGAGGTCCCTGCTGCGTTTCAGCTGCTTTTTCGGCGTTCAACCGTTCGGCTGCCTGCTGACCATCGGAATCGTTGAACAGGGAACCCGCGGATTGCTCGATCACATCCCGCAGCTTCCGTTCCCCCTCATCAGGAGAAAGTACCTCGATGCCCTGATCGCGCGCTTTGGCCAGGCGGGAATCATCACCTGATACCTCGTCGGCGATGACCATCCGGACAGTCTTGGTGGGATTGATCGCAACAGCGGCCCCGTGGGATGCCGCCATGTCCATGACGGCGCTGATCCGCTCCGACTCGCCAACCGGAAGGATTCGCCACCCTTTGAGCGGACCGTTGCGTCTGGCCTTGTCAGCGGCCGCCGCCGCCTCAAGATCGCTGATCAGATGACTGGCAGCGAGTTCCTTACCAGCGCGAGTGAGTTCCTTGAGTTCCGTAGCGGTAACTTTTCCGTCCGCTTCCGCCTGCGCACGGGCTTCTGTCAGGAAATCCTCGTGTACCTGCCGAGCCGTACTCTGGGTGAGCCCCGCACGAGCAGCGAACACGGCGAGCTGAGTGGCTTCCTCCCCCACCACACGACCGTCGCTGAGTGCGTGGCCGAGCATCGAGCGGTAATCGGCCAGTTGTTCGGCTCTGGGTACGGGTGGGTTTGTCATGTACGGCAGGCGCGCTGTCAGTGTGGCAAGCCATCCTTCGGTGCCTTTGCGCAGTCCGGCAGCGCGCGGAGCGATACTTCCGGTCCGGGGATGCTCCGGTAACGTGACCGGCGATTTCCCATCCCACGAAAGTTGCTGCGGTGCTTCGTTGATGAGACGCGCCAGGGTGGCGGCGAGAGAACGAGCATCCCCCAGCGCGGAATGCCAGGCGCTGGGCCACTCGCCGGTCACGAGGTTGACGACGTTCTCCAGTCGGTAACCGTAGCGGTCGAGCTGGGACCGCGCCAGAACAAGACTGCACAATCCCGGCACTTTCCGAATGTCCATACCGAGGCGGCCGAACTCGGCGGAGAGGAACTTTTCCTCGTACGGCAGGTTGTGGCTGACCACCACCGCGTCGCTGAGAAAAGCCAGCAGATCTCCGGCTATCTGCTCGAACGTGGGCGCGGTTTTCACCTCGGTGTTGGTGATGCCGTGGTGTTCCTCGTTGTTGATCCGCACACCCGGATTCACCAGGGTCGAGTACTCGTCCAGCACCGTGCCGTCGCCACGCATTCGGACGACGCCGACCTCGCAGACCCGAGATCCCTTGTTCGGATGGAGCCCGGTGGTTTCGAAATCGAGCACCGCGAAAGTCAGACCACGCGGGTCCACCCCCTGCTTGCGGGTGAGTTTGGTATAAGCGAAAGTGAACACAACCGGGCCTCCGTTCCGGTTTGGCAAGGGGATTCGGGTCACTCGAACAGCTTCGGCTCGTCATCCTGGTTGGTGGGTTTTTTAGCCGTGGCTTTTTTGGTGGTGCCCTTTTTCTTGTCGTGCAGGCCCTGGGCGACTTCCTGTTGGTAGCGCTCGTGGTTGAGTTCGAGCAGGCTGTCCAGGATCTCGCGCTGGGCCGCGGGGCCGATGGTGTAGCGGGTCTCGCGGCCGACCGGGTGGAAGCCGTGGTCCAGGCCGCCGACCGCGTCGATGCGATCCTGCCAGCCGTAGGCGCGCACCGTGGCCTCGTCGATCTCGCGATGAATCCGTCGCAGCTCTCGAACGTCCGAATCCGTGCACTCCGGATCGAACACCAGGTTGTAGGTCTTGGTAAGCCCAGAATCCCGCGTGAGCATCACGTCCCGGCGATAGCGATCCAACTCGTCACCGAGATCCCGGAGTTCCTGAGTGAGTTCCGGCAGCGGGAATGTTTCAAATACGTTAGAAGGAATATAGCGAAAATCAGCCTTCATCTTCGAGCCGTACGCCTTTGCCCACAAGTAGTGTTGCGCGCTTGACAATATCGCCAATCTTCCAGGATCATCGAAAGCAAATACAATCAACATATGAGAAAATACTTGCCCTTCAGGAACCATAACAGGCATTGCTGTCCGGCTTGTCTGAGCAATCGCCACCACTCGCTCTAAATCAGCGATAGCCGAATGAAGATTGGGCCTTGTAGCAAGGAACTGCCACCATCGCTCACGTGCACTAGAGCTGTATTTATTATTTTCGCGCTCTGGACGCACTAGCCGTGCAACTTGATTATAGCAGTCCTTGTACTCTTTAGCTTTCCACTCAGGCCAATCATGGAAGTTTATAACCCAACGACTGGGGGAAGTATCAGGATTCGAATTTAGATCGCTTCCATTGAGATACGGAAACAAAACATCGTTATTTTTGTGATCTTTCTCAATAAGATCTCTCGCACTACTGACATCCATCGTAAAACCAGTGCCAAGTATGTTACTCCCTTGAAAAGCGATGCCTTGATTTGAAACGAGCCTTTCAGGGTTTCCTTGAGCTCTAGATTTAGGATCGAGCGAAGATTCAATCCCAGAAACCGGAATTTCGTCAGAAATAATACTTGCTGAACCAGGAACAGTGTAACTAGTTATCCAAACGGCACAGTACTCCAGCATCGCCGACCTCGATGGCCACGGCTTAGACTTCACAGAACGCCTGATTGTGTTTCCGTCACCAACGATCTGATCCAGCCCGACACGTCTACTGTCACCTTGAGCCAGCGTGTTTGTGGCGATGATGCCGGATTGACCGCATTCGTTGAGCAACTGATGAAGTCGGAGTGCGAAATAAGCAACTAGATCACCGGTGCCACGAACTCCTCGTACGCCACGCCCCAGGTGGTTAACCAGATAATCCCGGTAGCTGTCTCCCAATGCGGTCTGTAGCTTCAGCCCACCCAAGAACGGCGGGTTCCCCACCACCGCATCGAAACCACCGTCCTCGAAGACCTCGGGGAAGACCAGCGGCCAGTGCAGCGTGTCGCGGCCGAAGTTGCCCGCGGGCAGGTCGGTGTCCAGCCACTCGCGGGCCTGCTCGCGTGCGCGGGCCTCGTCGGTGTGCATCCGCCGCGCGTGGTCGGCGGCGGCGATGGAGCCGTCACGCAGCCCCTTCTCGCCACGCCCGGCGTGCGCCAGCGCGGCGCCGACGGTGAGATCCGCGGCCAGCTCGGCCCGCCTGCCCTTGAGGTTGGCCTCGGCCAGCAGCGCCCGCTTGCGGTTCAAACCCTCCAGGGTGGTGCCGTCGATCTCGCGCAGCTCGCGACGCTGCTCGGCCACCTCGGACACCAGCGAACGAACATCGGCGGTGAAGTCCACGGGGGACCGCTCGTGGATCGCCCTGCCCTTCTTGGCGTCCAGGTGCATGTACTCCAGCTGCTCCAGCGAGGTGATCCCCAACAACGAGTCCCCCGCCACCAACCGGTCATCCAGGAAGGTGAACGGCCGCTGGGAATCCATCGACACCAACCACAGCGAGAGCTTGGCCATCTCCACCGCCATCGGGTTGATGTCCGCGCCGTACAGGCAGTGCTCGATCACCTGCCTGCGCGCCTCCACCACCGCCGGGTCCTCCTCGCTGTCCCCGGCGTGCTCCTGCGGCTGGTACTCGCGCACCCGCTCGTCGTCCTCGGCGATCCAGGCCTCCAGCAGCCTGCCGCCCAGATACCGCGCCGCGGCCACCAGGAACGCGGCCGAGCCCATCGCGATGTCGGCCACCCGCAGCTTGAGGATCTCGCCGCTGGGCTTGAGCCGCCACTCGCGCTGCTCGGCCGTGGTCAACGGCCCCGGCTCGTAGACCAGCGGCTCCAGCGCGTGGCGCACCACGTCCTCGGCCAGGAACCGCGGCGTGTAGTGCGTGCCGGTGTTGGCGCGCAGCGGCGACTCGGTGACGAACAGCTCCCCGCCCAGCACCACCACCGGCAGCTCGCGCAGATCGTCGCGGATCACGCCCCGGAACGGCAGCAGCCGCTCGGTCAGCGCGGCATCGCCCCTGGTGACGCCGAGCAGCTTCTTGCGCCGCTCCTCCCGCTCCACCGCGTCCGGCGGGGCGAGCCGCTTGGCCAGCTGCTTGGCCGTGCCGATGCCGGAGTCCTTGAACTCGGCCGCCAGCGTCTCGGCCAGCTCAGTGGTGTCGGCGCTGGCGGCGGCGAGCTCCTCCAGCCGCCGCAGCGGCACCTCGGCCTCCCTGCCCTGCTTGCCGACCAGCCCCACGGTGGTGTCCTCGGCGCGGAACCCGTCGTAGGAGAGCAGGCCCTCGTAGACGTAGCCGATCTGCTCCACGTCCAGCGTGCGGAACGACAGGGTGCGCCGCTCGCGCGACTTGCCGCTGCCCACCCAGACGTGCTGCACCGAGCGCAGCATGTGCAGCACGGTGCGGTCGTCGATGTTCAGCGGCAGCCACGGGAACGCGTCCGGGTCGAACAGCGAACCGTCGTGCGGGTGCATCGTCAGCCTGGGATGGGTCACGCCCCGGTAGACCGCCTCGAACAGCGCCAGCAGCCGGTACCAGCCGGTGTAGGTCTGCTGCAGGTCCTCCTCGCTGGACTCCAGCTCGCGCCGCTCCAACTCGTCGTAGAGCCGCCCCGCCGAGTAGGTGGTGGCATACAGCTCGTTGTCCGAGGGCAGCAGCCTGCGCTCCTCGGCGAACAGCAGGAACACCACGCGCATCATCACTGACACCGTGCCGCGGTAGACCTCGTGCGCGGCCACCGAGTCCAGTTCGGACTCGCCACGGCGGCGCTGCTCGGTGCTGGCCCGGCCGAACGCCGCCACCAGCAGCTCCACCGCCTCACGCACCTGCACGCCCAGGGCCTCGGTGATCTCCTCCTGCGAGTCCTCGCTGGCCTGGAGCAGCTCGGGCAACCGCTCGCCCGCCGGCACCGCGAAGAACCGCTTGCGCCCCAGCAGCGAGACGAAGGCGCGCACCACGTCGCGTTCGGCGGCCTCCGGCCACGGCACCGCGTCGAACACGGCCGTGGTGGTCACCCCGGTGCGCGGGGCGCGCACCAGCGCCCACCAGCGGCCGTCGGTGACCAGGCCGAGCTCGACGCCGTGGTGGCGGCACAGCTGGGCCAGCCGATCGGCGGGCGTGGCGGCCCAGCTGGAACCGGCGAGGCGGGCGGTGGGCTGCTGGCCCGGCTCGCAGACCATGCCGAGCAGCCGCACCGCGTCCGGCTTGACCTGCTCGGCCGACTCGTCCGGCTCGCCTGGCTCGACCGACTCGGCTGGCTCGACCCACTCTGCTGGCTCGACTCGCTCGTCCGATTCGGACCGCTCGCCCGGCTCGGCCCGCCCGCCCTGCTCGACGTGCTCGTCGGGTTCGACCAGCGCGAAGGAGGGCGCCAGCCGGGTGTCGTGCTCGGCCACGTCGAGCGAGAGCCCCTCCAGCCCCTCGCGGCGCAGCCGCTCGCCCCAGCCGAGCAGCTCGCCGAGCACGTAGTCGATCCAGTCCCGCTGCCCCGCGGCCACGTCGGCCTGCCAGGCCGAGTGCGCGCGACGCAGCCGCTGCCTGGTGGGCTTGTCCAGCGCGTCCGGCCCGCTCGGCCAGTGCCGCTTGAGCACCGGCAGCGAGAGGAACGGGCCGCTCACCTCGACCAGGTCCAGCCACTCGCGGTGCTGCTCGGCTGCGTCCGGTGCCTTGCGGTGGAACGGTTTCGGGCTCATCGGGTCGCCTCTCGCTTCGGCACGACAACGATCACGGCTACGGGGAAACGGTGCGGTTCCTGCTCGCGGTAGCGCTCGGCGATCACGCCGAGCTCGCGGTCCCGCTCGGTGGCGAGCTGATCCAGCCGCTGCTGCCACTTCTGCCGGTCGCGGCGGTACTGGGCGCGCTCCTCCCGGCTGCGGCTGACGTCGGCGCGGCTGAACAGCGCCTCCTCCGCCTGGTCCTCGTCCTCGGCCAGCTTGGCGCGCAGCGTGCTCGCGAACTGGTCGATGACGGTGTTGATGCGCTCCCGCTCGGCCTCCTCGCGCTGGGCCAGCGTGCGCCGCAGCGAGTCCCGCCGGGTGTTGGTGCGCCAGTCGATGGCCGAGAGCAGACCGTCCCGGACCTTCGGCCAGCGGCCCACGATCCGGTTCCACACCGGCGGGGGCGCGGGGGTGCCGTCGGTCAGCGCGCGGTCCAGGATGCCGCCGAGCGTGCTGAGGTTCTCCAGCCTGCGGAACCGCCCGTTGGCCGGTGCCCAGCCGCCCGCGTGGATGACCTCCTCGTGCAGCCGCACCCCGTCGGCGCCGACCAGCACGAACCGCGAGTACGCGCCGACGAGCACGTCCTCCAGTTCGGGATCGTCGCTGACCACCGCGGTCACCCGGTGCAGCTCCGAGTTCTCGTTGGACACCGCCGAGCGCAGCAGGCCGGTCGACATCGACACCAGCGGGTGGTTGAGGTGAGCCAGCACCACGTCGTCGCGGCCCTCGGCCACGGCCGGGTCGAAGGTCACCGGCAGCTGGCGCGGTTGCTCGGCGGTTCGCGACCGGTCGGTTTCGACCGGTTTCTCGGTCAGCCCCTCGGTGGCGCGGGTCCAGGAGCCGGTCAGTGCGGGCACGTCGTACAGCGTCCCGGGCACGGGGGCCTCGCGGTCGTCGACGTGCTCGCGCAGCGGCTGCTGCCCGGCCAGTTCCAGCGCGGTGTCGACCACGCGTTTGACGCGCCGCGGGGTGGTTCCCAGTTCGCTGACCGTGCGGTCGAGGTTCTGCCGCAGCTTGCGGACCTGCTCGCGCACGTTCGACTCCACCACGAGCCGGTCCTTCGTGCTGCCCGCGCTGTCCACCTCGTCGTCGCGAACGGTCTGGCCGAGCATCCGGCGCTGCACCTTGTCCGAGAGCACCGCGTTGACCGACCCCAGGTCCTCGGCCATGCGGGCGACCTTGTCGGCCACCCGGGCGAGGAACTCCAGATCCGCCTCGTAGGAGTCCACGGCGCCGTCCCAGCCCGTGCCGACGAAGTGCCGGACCTCGGGAACCCGGCTCTGGCCGTAGCGGTCGATGCGGCCGATGCGCTGTTCCAGCTTGTTCGGGTTGAACGGGATGTCGTAGTTGACCAGCCGGTGGCAGTGCTTCTGCAGGTCGATGCCCTCGCTGGCCGCGTCGGTGGCGAGCAGGATGCGCAGCGGGTGCTCGCTCGGGTGCTTCTGGAAGGCCAGCCGCAGCCGCTCGCGCTCCTCGGTGCTCATGCCGCCGTGCAGCTCGGCCAGCTTGTCACCGCCGAGGCCCTCCTGCCGCAGCAGGTTGGCCAGCCACTGCTGGGTGTCGCGGTACTCGGTGAACACCACGACGCGCTCGTCGGTCCAGTCCCGGTCCGGTTTGCACACGTACTGGAGGTGCTTGATCAGCTCGCGGGCCTTGGCGTCGGGCTGGGCCTCGTGCGAGCGCGCCCACTCCCGCATCCGCTCCAGCAGCCCGATCTCGTCCTCGGCCGGGTCCGGCTGCATCGGGCGGGTGCGGTCCAGCGCGTCGTCCTCGGCGTCGGCCATGTGCTCGTCGTCGTAGGTGGCGAGCTCGTCGAAGAACTCGTCCATCCACTCCGGAACGTCGTCGTCGAGCTGAGCCGAGCCGGACCGCGAGCGCAGCGTGTCCAGATACACCCCCACGGTGTGCTCGAACGCTGCGGGGCTGGAGAACAGCCGCTTCTTCAGCAGCAGCGTCACCAGGTCGGTGGCCTTGCGGCCCCGGCGGGAGGCGAGCTTGTCGCGGCGAGCGGCGGCGAACCGGGTCAGCAGGCCGTGGATCTCGCGCTCGCTGTCCGGGTACTCCACCGGGATCGCCATCGCGTGGCGGCGGGCGAAGCGCGGATTGCCCTCGGCGTCGGTGATCTCGGTCTTGAGCCGCCGCACCACGGTCTCGTCCACCGCCGCCCGATCCGGCTCCACGCCGCGGGCGAACCGCTGGTCGTCGAGGATCTCCAGCAGCGCGGTGAACGACGCCTGGTAGCCGTTGTGCGGGGTGGCCGAGAGGAACAGCCGGTGCGTGAAGTGCGGGGCCAGCGTGCGGATCAGCTTGGTCTGCTGCGAGTCCACGGCGTAGACCTGCTTCGGCGCGGCCGGGGCCGCGTGGTGGGCCTCGTCCAGGATGAGCAGGTCGAAGGTGCGCGGGTAGGTCGGTCCTCCGGCGGGCAGCACCTCGTTAAGCAGCCGCTGCGCCTTGGCGCCACGCAGCCAGGGCAGGCTGACGATGGCCTTGGGGAAGATGTTGAACGGGTTGGCCGCGCTGCCGTACTCGCGGCGCACCCGCGCGCAGCACTCGGAGTCGATGACCGTGAAGTCCAGGCCGAACTTCTCGGCCATCTCGTCGCGCCACTTGGCGGTCAACCCGGCCGGGCAGACGATCATGATGCGCTTGCCGCGCTGGCGCAGCAGCAGCTCCTGGGCCACCAGACCGGCCTCGACGGTCTTGCCCAGGCCCACGTCGTCGGCCAGCAGCAGGTTCACGCGCGGGGAGTCCATGGCGCGGGCGACCGGTTCGAGCTGGTAGTCCTCGATCGCCACGCCCGAGCGGAACGGCGCCTGCAGCGTCTTCACGTCGGCCGAGGTCACCGCCGACCAGCGCACCGCGTCCAGGAACGCGGCCAGGCGTTCCGGCGGATCGAAGTCCTGTTCGGGCAGCTCCGGCAACGAACCGGCGGGCAGCACCTGCCTGCCCGGTTCGAGTTCCCAGAGCACCTCCAGCATCTCGCCGTAACGGCCGTCCTCCACGCTCTGCAGCCCCACCAGGGTGCTGGTCTCGCCCTGGTCGACCTCGCTGACGACCCACTTCTGCCCACGGACCGAGACCAGCGCACCGGTCTCCAGTCCCTCACTGGTCGTTGTCATCGGCTTTCCCCCGGCCGGATCGGTTTCCCCGCAGTCGTCGCACGAACGCGACCTGCGGAAATACTACTGACGAATGATCATTCACTGACAGGTGTTCGGGTATCGGATTCGCAACGACGAAGCCGGGACGATGTCGCGCCCGGCATCGCGGGGTCGCCGGTGGTCATCGGGAGTCCACATCGGATTCCGTTTCGGAGTCGTCGGTCGGCGGCAGCAGCGCGCCCTCGGTGAGTCCGGCGGTGGTCTCGCGGAGCGCCTCGGCCGCGATCCGGTCCACCGCGCGGGCCGACTCCCGCATCTCGTGCAGCCGCCGGAAGGCATCGCCGTAGCCGCGCTGCCGCTCCGGCGGCACCAGCGGTACCCGCAACCGCTTGGCGTCCAGCCGCAGGATCGAACTGCCGGTGGTGGCGCTGTGCGTGTTCTCCTCCGAACCGAGGAAACCGGCCAAAAACCACGCGTCGAACCGTTCCGGATCCGGCCGCAGCAGATACAACTGCCGGCCCAGCAACGCCCCCACGTCCTCGGCCGTTGCCACGCGCACCGGCACCCGCCGCAACCCCTTGAGCGTGTCCGGCAGGATCACGTCGCCCTCGGCGATCTCCACCGTCTCCGAGGGCGGCTGCCCGGTCGAGCCGGAAGGCACCGCGTGCTCCCAGACGTCGGCGGAGGTGAGCACCCGCCGCGCCACTTCGGCACCGGCGGTCTCCTCCGCCGCACCGGAGGTCGAGATCCGGTGCAACTCCAGCGCCCCGCCCCGCAGCAGATCGGCCACAGTGGCCGACTGCCAGGCGACCGGCTCCGAACCGGCGGAACGCCACTCCGGAACGTCGAGCGAGTCGAGCAGTTCCGAACCGGCGCGGTGCAGCCGCTGCCACGACCGCAGCACCTGATCGTGCCTGCGCGCCGGATCGACCGCACCCGCACCGGTGTGCACCTGGCGTCGCGGCGTGAGATCGACGTTCTCGTCGAGCACGTCCACGGCCGGGCGGGCGCAGGCGACTCCCGGCACTGCCTCGAAACCCTCCGGGTCGGCCAGGAAGTCGCGCCAAGCTGGCAACACCCGCTCCCGCAGCGCCTCCCAGGACAACGCGGCACGCCCCGAGACGCGCTGCTCGCCCGAGGAGTCCGGGGGCAACGCCGTTTCCTCGGCCGGTGGCTGCAGGAACAGCACGGGGGCGACCTCGCGGTGCTCGGGGTCGGGCGCGGCCAGCAGCCACAGGTGCAGCCCGAGGTGCGAGGGCACCGCCGCGCCCGGCGGCAACCCGATCACCGCCCGCAGCGCGCCGGAACGCACCAGCTGGGAACGGATCCGACGCCCGGAGGCCCGCTCCGCCACGCCGGGAGGCAGCAGCAGCACCGCCCGGCCGCCCGGTTCGAGGTGGGCCAGGCAGTGCTGCACCCAGGCCAGTTCGGACTCCGACTTCGGCGGCAGCCCGTAGACCCAGCGGGGGTCGTAGGCGACGTCCTCGTGGCCCCAGTCCCGCACGCCGTACGGCGGGCCACAGACCACTCCCCCGGCACGCAGCCGCGGGAAGGCGTCCGCGCGGAGGCTGTCCCCAGTGCGGATCAACCGCTCGGCCGAAGTCGCGAGATCCAGCCGAACCGAGCTCAACGCCGCCAGCGGGTCGTGCGCGTCCTGGCCGGACACCTCGGCGGCACCGGCTTCGGCCGCCGCGAGCAGCAACCCGCCCGCCCCGCAGGCCGGGTCGAAGACTGACTTCGGGAACCGCTCCTCGCCGGGAGCCAATAGCGAGACCATCAGCTCGGCCAACGGCCGAGGGGTCGGGGTGGTGCCGGTCTCCGGGTCCTCGGTGATCAGCTCGGTGAGCACGTCCAGCGCGGCGAGCACGCCCTCGGCGGCCACGCACTCCAGCAGCGAGCGCAGCACCGTCGCCGGAACCTCGTCCGGAAGCGGCCCGCGTACCCCCGAGCTCTCGGTGAGGTTTTCGGTCATCGCCCGGTCCAGCAGCTCCCACTGCCTCGGTTCGGGCGAACCCGCGATCAGGGCGCGTTCGGAGTCGTCAAGCCCGGCCAACGCCGACAGCAGCGGCAGCAATCGGACGGCCGGGCCGCCGATCTCGTCCCCGGTTGTGCGCAGCGTGTCGCGCAGTTCCTCCCGTGGTGTTCGTCGCGGGAGCTGGCCCCGCTCCGACAGCCAGCTCCGCACCTGTTCGGCGTCGTAGGCGGGACTGCTGTCGGTTCCACCCACCGGCGCCGGAAAGTCCGGGTGGCGTCGGCGCCAGTTGCTGACCGTCGCCCGCGTCACCCCCGCGATGCGGGAGATTTCGGCAGCGGTCAGCTGCGCGGCTGATTGGGGCATCGCGAGGTCCTGTCCTGTTCCGGGAGCCGAGCCGTAAACAGCCTACAACATCGATCAAATCTGTAAACACGTTTGACAGTGCTTTCAGCTTATGGTTTTATGATCACGCTTTCAACGCGGCGGGGTGTCAGGCGATCGCACCCCAGACCTGCTTTACGAGAGAAGCCAGAGCCCTTCACCGAGAGAGTCCAGACCCGCTCCACGAGAGAGGAAAACCATGTCCATCCCCATGCCCACCAGCGAAACGGAGGGCATCCGGCTGCACGTCACCCCGTTCCGCCCGGAAGCGGTGATCGGCGCGCTCGGCCTGCCCACCCTGCTGCAGCTGGTCCCCTCCCCGAAGTCGCAGGAGAACCAGCAGGCGCTCAAACACGCCTCCGGCACGCTGCGCAGGCACGCCGAGGTACGCGGGCTGGTGCAGCGGATGCTGCGATCCACCAGCAAGGGCCGCAACGTCGCGTCGTACGCCGGGTACATGGCAGCCGGAGTGAAAGGCGATCTGGGGGCCGCGTGGTCGACACCACCGGTCACGCTCTGGCTGGGTTCGCAGCTCGCCTCGATCGGCGAGGAACTCGTCGCGGGAACCGGCATGCGAACGGTGTCCATCGCCCCCGGCTCGCCCGTGGTGGCCATCGACGGCGAGACGCAGGTCGCGGCCTGGCACGAACTCTACGACTCACCCGAGCGCTACGGACTCACCATCGACGCGCTGACCCGGATACGGGTGCCCTTCGAACTGTTCTGGGGACTGGAGGTCAAGGAGGCGCGGCAGATCTTCTACGACCGCAACGTCGAGGGCATCACGGTCGCCAAGAACCTGGCCATGTCGATGGACCAGCGCGACTTCGGCACCCGGCTAGCGCATCTGGTGATCGACGCCGTGCGGATCGAACGCGACGGCGAGTCCGTGCCGTTCGGCAAGTTCGTCGAGACCCGTGGCAGGCAGCTCAAGGCTTCCTCGCCCGAGGTCGTCACCCTCTCGGCGCTGCGCGTGCTGGTGGTGTGCACGCTGTTCGGCCGGGCTGGGCTCACTCGTTCGGGATCGACCCTGCGAGACGAGGAACTACCCGAGGGAGTCACCGCCGAGCAGGCCACCCGCAGGCTCGTGCCGCTGCTGTCGACGGTCATCTCGACGCTGCGGGAGCACTTCCTCGCGCGCTCGGCCGTGTCCGCCCCGGCGGTGCTGGCGGGAATCGGCATCGCGGCACACCAGGCGACCGGCTGGGCCACCACCGGCAGCACGCTAACCGAGGACGAACTGCTCCACCTGCTGTCCACAGTGTGCTGGGAACGCGAAGCCAGGTACTGGCACGGCGTGGCGGCCAGCGCCAACGCCAAGGGCACGCTGAACTTCGCGGGCGGCGCCAAGGACGCCGGGGGGCGCGTGGCCGACGCCGTCATCCACCCAGAGAGCCAGTACGGACGAAGGATCCGCGGCCGATGAACGGGAAGCAGCACACGGTGGAGCTTGATCACGTGGCCGGGTAGCCGGCACGTGAGTCGGCGCCTTGCTGTGTTGGGCCGGCTCTTGAGTAGCGACCTACGCGGCGAGCGGCCCGGCCTTGCAATGCATCCGACTCACGCACCGGGGACACGGGCATGGTGCCGCTCATCGTCGCGATACCGGAGCAGTGGCGGTTCGAACCCGCAGCGGTGCGGGCTGCGTAGGTGGTCGTTTCGGCGCCGACGCGCCAAAGGACCGCCACACGGCAGCGCATCCGACTCACGCAGCTGGGATACCCGCGCTGTTCAGCCGCATGGTTGCGCTTCGACAGCGGCACCGGTGCGACGACGATTTCGCGAGAAATCGACGAGCACAAAGCCACCTCATCCCAAGGGCGCGGCGATTTCGCGAGAAATCGACGCCCCCTCTGACCGACGGTCCGCAGTGGACGAAAGGAAAACCAAATGACTTACACACCGGTACCACCGCAGCAACGAAACGGTAAATTCAGCGGACTCGCACTGGCGAGCCTGATATTGGGAATCATCGGCGCATGCGGCTCGATAATCCCGATTCTGAACAACCTGACCGCCGTAGCAGCTTTCGTGGGGATCGTCCTGGGCGCCATCGCCCTGTTCGGCACCAGGAAAGTGATGGCCGGTATCGGCACGGGGCTGGGCGTACTGGCGATCGTGATCACCGTGGTGGTCCAAGCAGCGCTGGTCAGCACCCTCGAAAGCGGTGGAGAAGCCGCGGGCTCCGCCAACAACGAACCGGAGATATCCGTACAGCCCGCCCCGAGCTCGAACGGTTCGTCCGATTCACAGTCCGGCTCGTCCCAGGCCGATTCAACGGAGTCGGGCTCGTCCGACTCATCCGAGAAACTCGGGTTCGGCGACAAGCACACCTGGGGTGGTGGCGAAACGATCTCCGTCTCGAAACCGAGCCCCTACACCGAGAGCAACCAGTTCCTCCAGCCGGAGACGGGCAAGCGATACGTCCAGTTCGACGTCCACGTGGTCAACAACGGCGACGCCGAGTACAACGTCGCTTCGGTGGACATCACCGCACAGCACGCCGGCAAGGTCGCCCAGCAGAACTACGCCGCCGGTGACCAGCTCCCGAACACCCAACTGCCACCGGGCGGCGACGTCACCTACACCATGGTCTTCACGGTCTCCGAGGAACCGGGCGAGCTGCAGGTCAGCGTGCAGCCGAACGTGTTCGCCGCGAACACGGTCTACTTCACGGGCAAGGTGTGACCGGTGCGAACCACCGTTGTTATCCGAAAACAACCCGCACGGAACGGACAGTGAACTAGACTGCCGCAAAGCGGCCACGCCGGATAATCACTTTCGTCACCGGCTCGGGAAACGCGTTCCCGAATCTCGGATCCCGAGCCATCACGAAACCAGCGGGATCGCTCCGGCACACACCGACGTAACCATCCGGGAAAACCTTGCGATTCAGGGATCGACTCAGCGAACTCGTGACGACCCTCCGGCAACTGTTCCGAACCACTGGAGACGAAGAATCGCCCGGAACGGAACCGCGCCAAGGACAGTCGCCGAATTCCCATGACGAGGATCGAACCGACGAGCACGCCCCTTTCTCCGATCCACCGGACTCGTATCCCACCCAACCGATTCCCGCAGCGGTCATCGACCCCCGACCACCGTCCCGGCAGCCGATGCACAGCAAACCACTTCCCGAAACGCCCCGCCCGCCCAGCGAGCCCCACCCACCCAGCGAGCATTCACTCCTCGACCCGGAAACGGTTCCGATTCCCATCGGTCCTCCGGTTACCTCTCCGGAAACGGTCCCAACGCCAGCCGAGACCGATGCCGAACCGTCGGTGCGGCGGTACACCCTGCGAGGGGTAATCCCCTTACCGGAGACAGCTGACGAGACACCGACGACCACGGGCATCGCACCAGCGGAAGAACCGGCACCGACCCTGCCCGCACTGAAACTGCTCGAGGACAGCGAGCGTCGCTGGCGGAACACCCCGCACGCGGCGCGAGCAGCGGAAAATCCCACGGCCGGAAAACATCGCCGGAATCTGGTGCTTGTAGCACTGCAAGCCTACGAGCGGCTTCGCGCCGAGTACGCCCCCGAATCCGATCCGGACACCGTGTTCCGGCGCTGGCCGTGCTGCACCGTGGTCACGCTGGTGCGGCTGGTCGCCGACTCGCCCGAGCCCGGGGAGCCACGTGACGCGCTATCCCCACCGGCCGTCGAAGCGGCACTGGGTCCCGCAGCGGAGACACCCGTCACGATCGATGCCGACACCTGGCTGCGCGCATTCGCCTCCGCCTGGCACACCCTGACCGAACGAGACCGGAACGAACTCACGGCACACCGCGGCGAGCGGCACACCACCGCTCTGACCGCGCTGCTCTCTACCGCTGGCATCGGTGAACCACAGGCGGCGACTTTCGAGGCGGGGCTCGATCCGGATCGGAGGACGGTGGTGCTGGCCTCCGAGGTCGCATTGCCGCGACTGTGGCGCGTTCGAGCCGGAAGCGCCGTGTGCCCATTGGTCGAGAACCACTGGTTGGTGACACGACCCGCCGAGACGGTGGAGTGCCACGATCCTTTCGGAGAGTCGCAGTGGGTGCCGCTGGTCAATCCCGACGACCCGCTGTTGGTCTTCGACGCCGAGGGGGCGCTCATCCCGGCGGGAGAACCGATCCCCGCAGGGGAGGTGTGGCTGCTGCATCGCGGCGAACCGGGGCCGGGGTGCTTCGACGGGAAGCGGCAAGTGCTGGAGGAGCTCGTACCGCCGAACGGCTGGACCGGTTGGTGGCTGGGACGGGTACTGCTCGACGAGACCCGAGGCGTGCGTCCCAGGATCGGCGACGGCACGACCGGCACGCGGTTCGGTGACTGGCGTGCCGTGAACCTGGCGGCACACGCCGAGTTCGCCTTCGACGCCCCGGTTCCGACGCTACGCGACCGGGATGGGGACTCGGTTTATTCCGCCGCGCCGGTCCTGCACCTCACCGGCAGCGACACCCAGCCGTGGACGGTGGAGATCACAGGTGAGACACCCGAGCAAAGCGCCTCGTGGGAGGTGAACGCGGCTGACGGCCCGGTGGAGCTGAACGAACTGATGCCCCACCTCGCCATGGGGCGGTTCCGGATCCGAGCGGTCAACTCCGACAGGCAGGCGAACAGCACCACGTTCACCCTCGTGAAAGGCATCGTGGCCACTCCCACCCCACGGGTGCGGATGTTCCGGGAAACGGGGCAGCTCTACCGGGCACGAGTTTCGATCCGCACCCCGGAGCACGTCCGGGCGGTTCCGGAAACCGTACAGCTGAGCGAAAGCACTCGCAGCGCCGAAGTGGAGCTGCGCGCGGCCGACGACACGCGACGGCTGACGCTGCGCGTCGAGCCCGAGCACGCCGCGGTGCGGAAACGGCTGGGCACGCACAACCAGGACTGGGGAATCAATCGGCTGCACTACACCCTGGGGCAGCTGTCCGAGAACGCGTGCCTGGACCTCGCGTTACCCGAGGTGGCGCGCGAGGCGCACGACAGGGCTCCCGTACTGCTGGCCCACGACGGGACCGGAACGCTGCAACAGCTGCGTGGACAGCAGCTGCCCGCCAACGATGTGATCCGCTACAAACTCGCCGGACTGATCGACACCGTACGCGCGCACGGCTCGTTGCGGCTCCGACTGGACCTGCCACGGCAGGGGGCAGAGCTCGCCACCGTACGACTCCCGAAACCGGCGAGTGGGGTACGGAAGCAGGGAGCCCGGCTGCTGATCACCGAGCGGGCGGTTCGGGAACGGCTGCGGGTCCGGGTGGACTGCCCGTACACACCCTGGCAACCCACACATACCGTCGAGCTGGCCGACTCCGAGGACACCGTCCAACTGCCGCCCCGGTTCGATACCGAAGCACCACTACTGGTCACGGTGCACCACTCCTGGGCGCGACCGAACCGGACCGGCGGAGTCACACCCCCAGGAGCGGGCAGCGTCTTCCGCCTGGGCGACGAGCGCCGTATTCCGGAACTCGCCGAACCGGTCGAACAAGAAACGGCGGGCTATCTCGCAGGGCAAGGATCGCTGCCCCGCACCACCACTGCGTTACCGCTGCTGTGGGCCTCGGCCGCGCACGCCGAACAGCTACTCGAACCGTCGTCGGGCCGCGCCACGGCACAGGAATGCGCCATAAAGCTGGGGGACGATCCCGTGGCCGCGTTGCTGGCCAGTTCCGGCAGCGGAACGAGCGCGCGCGACCTCGTACCGGTAATCGTGCGGTCCGGAATCGCCGCGCACGCCTCGCGCCAGGTGGCCGATCCCGAGCGGGTCCGTGCCATCTGGCCCAACAGACCGCTCCCCGCGCTGCTGCTGACCGGCCCGTTGCTGTTCTACCGCACCGGATCGGCGGGCTGGGAACAGGACGAACTGGACACGACGGAAACGGCACTGCTGGACACGATTGATCAGTGGTGCGCGCCGCGAGCACTCGAACTGCTCACCGGAGACCGCACCGATCCGGACGAGAGCACACCCCCGCTGCTGGGCGAGCAGGCACCCGAGCACCCCACCCCGAGTGGCGAGCTGACCCTGACCGCGGAATCGCTCGACGAACTGCGGAACTGCCGCAACGAGCTGCAACGGCTCATCTATCGCAAGCGATATCCCGAACTCTTCGAGATCGCCTCGCGACGTCGTACCGCCGCTCCACATCCCGACTTTCCGTTGGAACGGCTGTCCCTCGAACTCGCCCTGACGGCACGACTGGCCGCGCAACGGGATCGCGACGCGACGGCGGTCGAACGACTGGTGCGCCCCGGCTGGACCCACCTCGCCGAACTCGCCCCCGACCGGGTCGCCACCGATCTGGTGCTCGCCGAGTTCCTGACGGTGGCGCACCAGGCGAGGCAAGAGCAGCAGGCTGGGCAGGAACAGCAGTCGAACGAGCCCTCCCCGACACCACAACACAGCAGAAAGAATCCTTCGTGAGCCGATTCAACCCACTGCACGCCAGCGCACAGATCAACGAGGCATACCGCCGCTACCTGCGCTCGCTGCTCCCACTGCGGGACTCCGCGCTGGCAGGCGCACTCGACGAAGCCATTACCAGCAGCCCGCTGCTGTCCAACGGCCCGTTGCTGGAAGCGAACCCGAGCTACGAGGCAGGCGCGGACATCACCGAGCTGATCGCGGAAGGAGTGCTGCCCGAGTCCTTCCTGGATTTCACCGGACCGGAGCTGCCCGCGAATCGACCACTGCATCGGCACCAGGAGAACGCGGTACGGAAAGCACGGGCGGGCCGCAATCTCGTGGTGGCCACCGGGACAGGCTCCGGAAAGACCGAGAGTTTCCTGCTGCCCATCCTGGCGCACCTGGCCGAACAGCGAGCGGCGGGAACTCTCGGGCCGGGGGTTCGAGCGCTGCTGCTGTACCCGATGAACGCGCTGGCCAACGACCAGATGAAACGGCTACGCAGGCTGTTGGCCGCGATTCCCGATGTCACCTTCGGCCGCTACACCGGCGACACCGAGGAAAGCAGGTCCAAGGCCGAGGACTCCTTCCACCGACTCAACCCGGGCGAGCAGCGGCTGCCCAACGAGCTGCTCAGCAGGGAGGAAATGCGCGCGGCACCGCCGCACCTGCTGCTGACCAACTACGCGATGCTGGAATACCTGCTGCTGCGTCCGCAGGACACGGAACTGTTCGCCAACACCGATTCCTCCCACTGGCGCTTCGTGGTCGTAGACGAGGCGCACGTCTACGACGGAGCCAAGGGCAGCGAGCTGGCGATGCTGCTGCGCAGACTGCGGGACCGGGTCGGTGTGACCGAGGAGCCGCGTGCGATAGCCACCAGCGCCACCGTGGGAGCCGACCGCGATCCGACGGCCGTCACCGACTTCGCCACCCGACTGTTCGGACTGCCCTTCGACTGGGATCCCGACAACTCGGAGCGGCAGGATCTGGTCACCGCTGTGAAACCGGTGCGAATCACGACGACGGCCGGATGGGGACCGTTGCCACCGTCGAGCTATGCCGAGTTGCTGGCCACGGAGAATCCCCGAACCGAGCTGCTGCGCACCGCGCGCGAACACGGCTGGGAGGGCGACGACGCCGCCGAAGCGCTGCGATGCGAGGCACGGCTGCGACGATTGCACGAGCTGCTCGACGAACACCCGCGACCGATCCGGGACATCGCCGCGGAACTCGTCCCGGAACAACACGGCGACGAGGCCACCGAAACCGCCACCGCCCTGGTCACGCTCGCGGGGAGCGTGCACGACTCGGACCGGACGCCGGTGCTTTCCACCAGGTTCCACTTCTTCGTACGCGCCACCGAGGGCGCGTTCAGCTGTCTGGGAACCGACCAGGAGCAACATCTGAGCCTGAACCGCCGGGAGCGGTGCGAACGCTGTCCCAGGGTGGTGTTCGAGCTGGGAGGTTGCCAGCGGTGCGGAGCGGTGCACCTGCACGGTGCCATGGACAAAACTGGACTGCTGCCGCGCCACGTCCCCTGGCGGGCGGGGGTGGACCACCGGCACGCCTGGCTGCTGCTGGAGGACCACGACAGCGCGGATCCACGGCACGTGGACGAGGACGACGCGCTGCTGGAGGAAGGAAAGACCACCGAGGACAGTCCGTACCACCTGTGTGTCGGTTGCGGATCGCTGCACCAGAGCATCGCGAGCGAATGCCCGGTCGACGAGTGCCCGGGTACCGAGCTGCGCCCGGCTCGACTGATCCACTCCCAGTCCGGGGTGCTGGAGCACTGCCTGGCCTGCGGAGCGCGAGGCGGCGGGCTGATCAGGCTGCTGGAAAGCGGCGCCGAAGCGGCCACCTCGGTGCTGGCAACCTCCCTGTACCAGGCACTGCCACCCGATACCAGCGACGAAACCGTGAACCTGCCGGGGCAGGGACGCAAGCTGCTGTTCTTCAGCGACAGCAGGCAGACCGCCGCCTACTTCGCCCCCTATCTCAAGGACACCCACGAGAGCCTCGCGCACCGCGGACTGCTGCTGTCAAGCCTACGTAGCTGGGACGAAGAGGAGGAAGGCGAACCCGCCACGATCGACGACCTCGTACCCCAGACCGCCCGGACAGCCAACCGCGCCCGGGTATTCGAGGAGGACACCTCCCGCCGAAACCGCGAACGTCACGCCGCGCTGTGGACGATGCGGGAAGTGATCAGCTACCACGACCGCCAGTCTCTGGAAGGTGTGGGGCTGCTCCGGGTGGAACTGGCACGCAAACCCCACTGGCGGCCCCCACAGCAGTTGCTGGAGCTGGGGCTCACCCAGGAGGAGAGCTGGAACCTGCTGCAGGAACTGCTGCGCACACTGCGCACCCAGGGTGCGGTGGACATGCCGGAGGACGTCGACGCCGACGACGAGGCGTTCGCACCTCGACGCGGGCCGATCCACGTGCGTATGTCGGGTTCCGACGCCAAGCGGAAAGTGCTGAGCTGGCTGCCGACGTCCGGCACCAACCGGCGCCTGGACTACCTGACCCGAGTGCTACGACGGATGGGCAGCGATACGGACCCGCGTAAGCTGCTGGAAGAGCTGTGGCAGGAACTCACCCCGGCGAAGAGCGGTGACGGTCCCGCCGGCTGGTTGTGCTCCGAGACCTTGCCCCGGCTCGGAACGGTACGCCGGATCGACCACCGCAAACTGCGGTTGCGCCCGGTGCGGGAGTCGGAACGGTTGTTCCGCTGCGACCGCTGTCGTCGGATTCTCGGCTTCGGCGTACGCGGTGTCTGTCCCACCCTGCGCTGTGACGGGACCCTCGAACCCTGGTATCGCCCCGCCGAGGCCGAGGAGCGTGACCACTACCGACACCTGTACCAGAAGTCCGATCCGGTGCCCATGAGCGTGCAGGAGCACACCGCGCAGTGGAGCAACGAGAAGGCCGCCGAGATCCAGGGCGAGTTCGTCCGGGGCGAGCTGAACGCACTGTCCTGCTCCACCACGTTCGAACTCGGCGTGGACGTCGGCGAGCTACAAACGGTCGTGCTGCGCAACATGCCACCGACCACGGCCAACTACGTGCAACGCGCGGGCCGCGCCGGTCGACGTGCTGACTCGGCGGCACTGGCGTTGACCTACGCCCAGCGGCGTTCGCACGATCTGTTCCGGTTCAGCGAACCGGAGAAGATGATCGCGGGTGAGACCCGGCCACCCGTCGTGCCGCTGGAGAACGCACGCATCGACCGCAGGCACGCCCACTCGGTGGCCCTGGCAGCGTTCTTCCGCGCGATGAAGCAGCGATACGGGGAGAGCTGGCGCACGGCGGGCGAATTCTTCCTGCCACCGGATCCCACGCCGCCCGATTTCGTGCTGCCCGTCGCGAGGCTTTCGGAGTTCCTCCGTCCGGTGCCGGACCCGGTGCGTGCCAGTATGGACGAGATCCTGCCCGAAAGCGTGCACCGGGAGCTCGGAGTAGCCACCGACTCCTGGGTCGCCGAACTCGAACGACTGCTGGAAAGCACCCGCCAGGAACTGGTCCAGGATGTGACCGCTTTCGAGGAACGCAGGGAAGAAGCCGTACGGCAGCAGAACTACCGGGCTGCCGAACAGTACAAGAAAGTACTCGAAACACTTCGGAAGCGCCCCCTGATCAACTTCCTGGCCACCCACAACGTGCTGCCCAAGTACGGCTTCCCGGTGGACACCGTCGAACTGCGCACCGACCACGCGAAAGGCGGGCGGAACCCCGGTCTGGAACTGACCAGAGATCTGAGCATGGCCATCAGCGAGTACGCGCCGGGATCCGAGGTCATCGCCGGTGGCAGGCGGTGGACGTCGGGCGGGGTGTACCGCCTGCCGGGGCGGGACCTGGTCAGCCGGTACTACGCGGTGTGCGAAGCGTGCGGGCACTACCGGGAATCCGTCGAGGTCCCGGACACCGAATGCCCCGCCTGCCACCAGGAAAACACCCGCAAGACGCAACAGTACGTCGAGCCCTCCTACGGATTCGTCGCCTCCGAACACACCGAGCAGAAAGCGAGTCAGGCTCCCCGACGCTCGTGGACGGGTGCCACCTACATCGTCGACTCGCACGCGGACGTCGAGGAGAACAGCCTCACCTTTCCCACGGGAGAGATGCTGGAGTGGCGTTCCGGGACACGCGGGCAGTTCGTGGTCGTCAACGAAGGCCCGAACCGCACTGGTTTCCAGCTGTGCCAACGGTGCGGCTGGGGCCGGCCGGTGGGCTCGGAAAAGCCGCCGAGACCACACCGCCACCTGCTCAAGGACGGCGACTGCGAGGGTCCGCTGCAGAGATTCTCGCTGGCACACCGCTACGAGACCGACTTCGTGGAACTGCGCTTCCCGCCGATGTTGCTGCTGGACCACGACCAGGAGACGCTGCGCTCGGCGCTGTACGCACTGCTGGAAGGAGCGGCCGTAGCGCTGGAGATCAGCCGCGACGACATCGACGGCACGGTGCACCGCGGTGAGGACGGTGTGCCCTCGCTGGTGCTGTTCGACACCACCCCGGGCGGTGCGGGCAGCACACAGCGCATCGCCCACGGTCTCGTCGACGTGGTACGCGCCGCCGCGAAACGCATGCACGACTGCGAGTGCGGACCGGAAACGAGCTGCTACGGCTGCCTGCGGGGATTCCGCAACCAGCGCTACCACGAACTGCTCTCGCGCGGGGCAGCGCTGGAACTGCTGCACGAGTTCGTTCCCGTCGCGGGAAACGCTGCCTCGCAGGGTGCTGCCTCGGAGAACGCGGCGTCCGACGACGCGGGCACGAACGGCACCTTCCCGGACAGCGTCGCTCCGAACCACCCCACGCCGAGGTGAGACCGCCATGCAAAGCACCGAATCCGTAACATCGGATGCGAACGCGACATCCCGCGGTGCCGCCGTCACCGCTTTGGGAGAACTCGCCGCACAACGCGAGCTCGGCTTCCCCGACGTACAGTCAGTGCTCCGCGAGTACGCAATCCCACGAACGGAATTCCGATTACTGCTCAGCGAACTGGCGCGGGCCGGGATACGACTGCCCGCGAGCCTGGCGGGACAGGAAGTACCGGCCCCCGCTGGCCCCCGTCCCGAAACGACTCCTCGACCGGAATCGACCTCCGCTCCGGAAACCGCTCCCCATCCGGATCGGCGGAGCGGATCGTACGACCCGGCCCGGAACGGGGCGGGAGTCCCGAAACCGCGTACGGAGCTCGCACTGCGCGGGGACGAGGTACTGGACCTCTCGCGGATCTCGCTCGTCGATCTCGGAATCGTTCCCATCGAACAGCGGTCCGGGGACGTCTCGGAGGAGCGAGAAGAGGAGGAGGCGAAACCGGCGTCGGTATCACCTCGAGCGAGCGTCCCGCCTCCTGCCCGGGGACAGATGCACCACCCCGCGAGCCCCGCACAGGAGCCTCCCGAAACGCGTGAGCAGGAGCATTCGGAACCCGCGGATCCCGTTGACTCCCCCAGGGATTCGGTGTGGCAGTACCGCGAGAAGATCTCGAAACACGAGCTGCTGTCGGCCGAGCGGGAGGTGGAACTCGCGAAGACGATCGAGGTAGGGCTGTTCGCCGAACAACGTCTGGAGCAGCGGGCGGAGCACGATTCACACGCGCGGGAACTACGAACACTGGTTCGGCGAGGCAGGGAGGCATTCGACGAATTCGTCAACGCCAACCTGCGATTGGTGTTTTCCAACGCCCAAAAGTACCAAGGGCACGGTCTGGATCTGGCCGACTTGGTGCAGGAGGGTAATCTCGGGCTGCTACGCGCGGTGATGAAGTTCGACTACCGGCAGGGCAACAAATTCTCGACCTACGCGACCTGGTGGATCCGGCAGGCCATCACCCGAGCGCTGGCCGACCAGCCTCGCATGATCAGGTATCCGGTTCACGTCGTCGAGCGGCTGAATCCGGTACTCGCAGCGATCGAGACGCTCCGCGGCTCCGGTGCGGTGGTCGAATACTCAGCCGTCGCCGAACGGCTCGAAACCTCCGAGGAGGAAGTACGGCGGCTGCTGACCGAACTGCCCACCAGTACTTCGTTGGAAGGACTGCTGGAGAAGCTGGACGCGGTGACGCTGCACGAAGCGGCGGAGCGCAATCGGGACGCGGTCGAGCCGGATCTGTTCGGCCTCGAGTTCGAGGACGTGGAACGGGCGTTGGGATGGTGCGAAGAGCGCGAGCGCGACATCCTGCGGCGGCGGCACGGTTTCCTCGGGGAACCGGCCACGCTCGACACCATCGGGCAGGAGTACGGAGTCACCAGGGAACGAATCCGCCAGATCGAGAGCAAAGCGATCAAGAAGCTCAGGCGGTTCGCACCATTGCTGTACGACGAAAACCCGCCGCACGGTGGAGTGGAATCCGAGAACGCCAAGAGCGCTACCGCCCCTGCCGAGGACGAGGGAAAGTAGCATCATCCACATGTCCATCAACGATCCCGCCACGCACGGGCACAACGACGCAGCGACCGACTCGGCGCGCCGCCCGCGCGACGTCGCCGAGCTGGTCGAGCGGATGCGGCTGGGCGTGCGGACGAAGTTCGTGTTCTTCTGGGGACATGGTCCGGAGCGGGACGGCAGTCCGGGACGCGGGTGCCTGAGCCAGTGGTGGCCCGCGCCGTTCACCGCGCACGATCGTGTCTTCGCCACCGCCGAGCACTACATGATGTGGCGCAAGGCGCGGCTGTTCGGCGACGAAGAAATGACCGAGCGGATCCTGGCCGCCGAGCACCCGCACCGCGCGAAAACATTGGGCCGAAAGGTGCGCGGCTTCGACCAACAACAGTGGGAGCGGGAACGGTTCGCCGCCGTGGTGGCGGGCAACGTGGCGAAGTTCGCCCAGCACGAGGAACCGCGCCACTTCCTGCGCAACACCGGGGACCGGGTGCTGGTCGAGGCCAGCCCGCGCGACAGGGTGTGGGGCATCGGCCTAGCCGCCGACGAGCCGGCGGCGGGCGAGCCGGAACGGTGGCCGGGACTGAACCTGCTCGGCTTCGCGCTCATGGAAGTACGCGAAACGCTGCGCGATCGGGAACAGGCCGACTGACCCCGTCCCGGCACGAAGGTCGTTGGCTCATCTACGGCATCACCAGGGGAAACGAGTCCCCGGAAACGGCCCCGTGGCGACACCCGAACCGCGGCGGAAAGAATCAACAGGAAGTGGTGACGGCGGGGCGTCGGCGGCTCACTCCTCGGGGCGACCGCGTTGCTGCCGCAGCTTGCGCAGCGCCTCGTCGAGCAGTTCCATGCCGTCCTCGTCGCTGCGCCGTTCCTTGACGTAGGCGAGATGGCTCTTGTAGGGCTCGTTGCGCTTCGGCGGCGGTGGGTTCTCCCGGTCCCGCCCGGCCGGCAGCCCGCAGTGCGAGCACTCCCACGTGTCCGGAACCCGCGCGTCCATCGCGAACGAGGGCTCGGTCAGGTGCTCCTTGTCACACCAGTAGGCGACCCGCTGCCGGGGAGCCGACTCGCCGCGCTCGATCTCGGCACCGCTCGGGCTCGACCCGATGCGCATGCCGCGTATCGCGTTACCACCAGTCATCCGCTTTCACCCACCGTCTCACCGTCGTTCGGGCAGACATCGTGTGGACCGAGACCGCACGAGTACGCGGCCGGGGCACACCCCGGCCGCGCGTGCTCGTCAGGAGGCACCCATCTTGATCAGCAAGCCGGTGCCGATTATGGAGATCACCCACAGCGCGATGACGAACAACGTCATCCTGTCCAGGTTCTTCTCCGCGACGCTGGACCCGGCCAGGCTCGACTGCATTCCGCCGCCGAACAGCGAGGAGAGCCCGCCGCCCTTGGCCCGGTGCAGCAGCACGAGCAGCACCAGCAGGATGCTGGTCAGCAGGACCATGATCTGCAACAAAAGTGTCATAACGTCCTCGTTCGCACCACGGTTCGTGACAAGCCTACCGAACCGACTCGCCGCCGTGGACCACCGTTGGCATCGTAGGCTCTCGAGTTGCATCCGCCGGCTCGGTATTCCGCCGGGCGAGCCCGCACGAAAACCGACCGGACGAATTTCCACGGGAACGGGGTCAGGGTAGCGGCCCGCCCGCGGCCAGCGCGCTCATCTTCGCGAACTCGTCACCGTTGAGGCTGGCACCGCCGACCAGTGCGCCGTCCACGTCGTCCCGGCCGACCAGATCGGCGATGTTGCTGGACTTGACCGAACCGCCGTAGAGCACGCGCACCTCCTCGGCGATCTCGGCGCCGTACTTGTCGGTCAGCGCGGCCCGCAGCGCCCCGCAGACCTCCTGGGCGTCCTCGGCGGTGGCCACCTTGCCGGTGCCGATCGCCCAGACCGGCTCGTAAGCGATCACCGCACGCCGCACCTGCTCCTGCTTGAGCCCCTTGAGGCCCTCGATGAGCTGGTTCGTGCAGTACGAGACGTGATCGCCCGCCTCCCGCACGTCCGATCCCTCACCGACGCACAGGATCGGCGACATCTCGTGCTTGAGGACGGCGCGAACCTTGCGGTTGATCAGCTCGTCGGTCTCGCCGTGGTGCTCGCGGCGCTCCGAGTGGCCGACGACGACGTAGTCGCAGCCGAGCTTGGCCAGCATGGGGGCCGACACGTCACCGGTGTAGGCACCGGAGTCGTGCTGCGAAACGTCCTGCGCGCCGTGCCGCAGCAGCAGCTTGTCACCGTCGATCAGCGTCTGCACACTGCGCAGATCGGTGAACGGCGGGATCACGGCCACCTCGACCTTGTCGAAATACTTCTCCGGCAGGGCGAAGGCGATCTTCTGCACCAGCGCGATCGCTTCGAGGTGGTTGAGGTTCATCTTCCAGTTGCCCGCGAGCAGCGGCTGCCTGGACTTGCTCATGCCCGGCCCTCCAGTACGGCCACTCCCGGCAGGTCCTTGCCCTCCAGGAACTCCAGCGAAGCCCCACCACCGGTGGAGATGTGCGAGAACCGCTGCTCGTCCAGTCCGAGCGTGCGAACCGCGGCGGCGGAGTCGCCGCCACCCACGACGCTGAACGAGTCGGAATCGGCGATGGCGCGCGCGACGCCCCTGGTTCCCTCGGCGAAGGCGGGGAACTCGAACACACCGGCGGGGCCGTTCCAGAACACCGTCGCGGCCGAGCCGAGGATCTCGGCGTAGCGCTCCACGGTACGCGGGCCGATGTCCAGGCCCTGCCAGCCCTGCGGGATGGCGTCGGACGGCACGACCTGCGTGTTCGCGTCGGCGGCGAACCGGTCGGCGGCCACGATGTCGAGCGGCAGCACCAATTTGTCACCGTGCTCGTCGAGCAGCTGCTTCGTCGTGGCGATCTGGTCCTGCTGCAGCAGCGAGTCGCCCACCGAATTGCCCATGGCTGCGAGGAAGGTGTAGGCCATGCCGCCGCCGATGACCAACTGGTCCACCTTGGGCAGCAGCGCGTTGATGACGCCGAGCTTGTCGGAGACCTTGGAGCCGCCGAGCACCACCACGTAGGGCCTGCGCGGGTCGCCGGTCAGGGTGCGCAGCACCTCGACCTCGCTGAGCACCAGTCCACCGGCGTAGGAGGGCAGCCTGGTGGCGAGGTCGTAGACCGAGGCCTGCTTGCGGTGCACCACTCCGAAACCGTCCGAGACGAAGGCGGCGCCGGTTCCGACCAGCTCGACCAGAGCGTCGGCGAGTTGACCGCGCTCGGCGTCGTCCTTGCTGGTCTCGCGCGGGTCGAAGCGCACGTTCTGCAGTACCGCGACGCCGCCGTCGGCCAGTCCGCCGACCACCTGCTGCGCCGAGGTGCCGACCACGTCCTCGGCCAGCGCGACCTCGGATCCCAGCAGCTCACCGAGCCTGCGCGCCACCGGGGCGAGCGTGTAGCGGGAGTCCGGGGCACCGTCCGGCCTGCCGAGGTGCGCGGTGAGCACCACGCGGGCGCCAGCGCCGGTCAGCTTCTCGATCGTCGGCAGGGCGGCCCGGACCCGGCCGTCGTCGGTGATGGTTTCGCCGTCCAGCGGGACGTTCAGGTCGGCACGCACCAGGACGTACCTGCCCCGAACCCCCTCGCCGAGCAAGTCGTCGAGATTCTTCAAGCCTGTTGCTCCTCGCCGGGAATCACAAGATGTGAGGGGTCACAAGGGGTGATGGGACAATTCGGCCCCCGGGCGGGTCGCCCGGGGGCCGATTGGAGATCAGGAGAGCTTGGAACCCACGAGGTCGGCCAGATCGACCAGGCGGTTGGAGTAGCCCCACTCGTTGTCGTACCAGCCGACGATCTTGACCTCGTTGCCGATGACCTTGGTCAGCGGGGCGTCGAAGATCGTCGAGGCGGGGTCGCCCTCGATGTCGCTGGACACGATCGGGTCCTCGCTGTAGCGGAGGATGCCCTTGAGCTGGCCGTCGGCGGCCGCCGCCTTGAAAGCCTCGTTGACCTGCTCCTCGGTGGGGTTGGTCTTGAGGCTGGCGGTCAGGTCGGTGACCGAACCGGTCGGGACCGGCACGCGCATGGCGTAACCGTCGAGCTTGCCGTTGAGCTCGGGCAGCACCAGGCCGATCGCCTTGGCCGCACCGGTGCTGGTGGGGATCACGTTGACGGCCGCCGCGCGCGCCCTGCGCAGATCCTTGTGCGGACCGTCCTGCAGGTTCTGGTCGGCGGTGTAGGCGTGCACCGTGGTCATCATGCCCTGCTCGATGCCGAAGCTGTCGTTGAGGACCTTCGCCATCGGGGCCAGGCAGTTGGTGGTGCACGAGGCGTTGGACAGCACGGTCTGGGTGCCGTCGTAGGAGTCGTCGTTCACACCGAGCACGACGGTGAGGTCCTCGCCCTTGGCCGGGGCCGAGACGATGACCTTCTTCGCGCCGCCCTCGTCCACGTGCTTGCGGGCCTGCTCGGCCTGGGTGAACAGTCCGGTGGACTCGACCACGACGTCGACACCGAGGTCCCCCCACGGCAGCTTGCCCGGATCCTTCTCGGCGAGGATCTTGATGGTCTTGCCGCCGACCCTGATCCCCTCGTCGGTCACGCTGACCTCTTCGGGGACCTGGCCGAGCACGCTGTCGTACTTGAGCAGGTGCGCCATGGTTGCGACGTCGCCCAGGTCATTGGCGGCCACGACCTCGATATCGTGCTTGCTGGCAACTGCCGCACGCCAGAAGTTGCGTCCGATCCGGCCGAAGCCATTGATACCTACGCGAACGGTCACGCCGATCTCTCCTCGCGACTTACCCTGCCGAGTCGTCGGCAGGTGGCGGTCATATGGACTCGTCATCGACCCTATCGCCCGACTCGCCCCGGTTACGAACTCGGGAGACGCCACACCACGGCGTCGCCGCGCCACTCATCGGCTCGCGGGCCGACGGGCCGCGGAGTCACCCCGGGACGAACGGCCGCCCGACATCGAATTTCCCACTCCACGGGACGGGCCGATCCGGACGGAACCGATGGGAAACACGACTGTAACGATTCACAAACATCGGTGGAAAATCACTTCCACGGGTGACGAAAAACCGTACCGGAAAGCACCCGCACCACCGGTACTCACCCGAAAGCATCATACGACGTGACTTCGCGCGGACGAAACCGAACTCCGACGAATCGCGGCCGGCGAATAGAGGGTTCACCGGCCGCGGGAGTCGATCGACGAGCTCTTCGGTGCCGCTCTCCTGTCGGTAGCTCTCCGGTCTCGCAGCACCCCTATCCCACTGCCGCCTCGGCCGAGTTATCACCGCGCTCGGCACTCTCGGAGCGGACGGACTCGAACGACCGCGGTCAGTCGTGCTGTTCCTCGCGCAGCATTCCGTCCACACCGGACTCCAAAAGTTCGGTGGTCACCGCCGACTCGGTGTCGGGCAGGTTCAGCTCCCTGGCCCGTTTGTCGGCCATCGCCAGCAGTCGCCGGATCCGACCGGCCACGGCGTCCTTGGTCATCGGCGGATCGGCGAGCTGACCGAGCTCCTCCAACGACGCCTGCCGGTGCGCGAGCCGGAGCCTGCCCGCCACCATCAGGTGTTCCGGAACGGAGCTGCCGAGCAGCTCCAGGCCGCGTTCCACCCGCGCGGCCGAGGCCACGGCGGCACGCGCGGAGCGCCGCAGGTTGGCGTCGTCGAAATTGGCCAGTCGGTTGGCCGTGGCGCGCACCTCGCGGCGCACTCGCCGCTCCTCCCAGGTCATCACGCTGTTGTGCGCGCCGAGTCGGGTGAGCAGCGCCCCGATGGCGTCGCCGTCGCGGACCACGACCCGGTCGGTGCCGCGCACCTCGCGGGAGCGCGCCTGGACCTCGAGTCGACGGGCCGCCCCGACCAGTGCCAACGCGGCCTCCGGGCCGGGGCAGGTGACCTCCATCGCCGAGGAGCGGCCGGGCTCGGTCAGCGAGCCGTGCGCCAGGAACGCACCCCGCCAGGCGGACTCCGCGTCGCACACGCCGCCCGAGACCACGTGCGAGGGCAGTCCCCGCACCGGGCGGCCGCGCGGGTCGAGCAACCCGGTCTGCCGGGCCAGTCCTTCACCGTCGCGAACGACACGCACCACGTAGCGGGTTCCCTTGCGGAGTCCACCGGAGGTGATCACGTGCACATCGGAGTGATAGCCGTAGAGCTCGTGCAGCTCGCGCCGCAACCTGCGCGCGGTGGAGCCGGAGTCGAGTTCGGCCTCCACCACCACACGCCCGCCGACGAGGTGCAGCCCGCCCGCGAAACGCAGCAGCGAGGACACCTCGGCTCTGCGGCAGCACGCCTTGGTCGTCGGCAACCTGCTCAGTTCGTCTTTGACCGCCGCGGTCATAGCCACCGGTCCGTCCTCCTCTCCAGTGCGGCTTTCAGACTCGCCGCGAGAGCATCCGGTTCGTGTTTCGCCGAACCGGGTGCGGCAGCGACTCGATCAAGCAAAGTCTGCGCACCAAGTCCGGTTGCCGCAGCACGAAGCCGATCGGGCGTCGGTACCGCTTCCGAATCGGCCAATACCGCGTCTACCCGCAGTTTTGGCTCGTGTTCGGAGATCACGTCCAGATGTTGTTCCGGTGAGAAGTCCGCTGTTTCACCCGGTTGCGGGACAAGATTGAGTACCACGATCCGCTGAGCAGAAGTGTTGACCAAGGCGTCGCGCAGCTCGGGAACCAGCAGGTGCGGCAGCACGCTGGTGAACCAGGAACCGGGTCCCAGCAGCACCACGTCGGCGTCCAGCACCGCACGAACCGCCTCGGGAGCGGCACGCGGTTCGTGCGGCTGCCCGTTGACCGCGTTGAGCCGCACCCGGCGTACCCGGCCCGGAGTACTGGCGATGGCCACCTGCCCCCGGATCGTGCGCACCGCGGTGAGATCCTCGTCCAACCCGGTGACATCCGCCTCCATGTCCAACGGCTCCGCGGACATGGGCAGCACGCGCCCCTGGACATCCAGCAGTCGGCACGCCTCGTCCAGCACTGCTATCGGATCGCCCAGCACGTCCAACAACCCCGCGAACAGCAGATTGCCGACCGCGTGCCCCGCCAGCGCGCCGTTGCCACCGAAGCGGTGCTCGAACAGCCGCGCCCAGGTGTGACCCGTCCCCGAGTCGGCCGCCAGCGCCGACAGCGCCTTGCGGAGATCACCCGGTGGCAGCATGCCGAGCTCACGACGCAACCTTCCCGAGGAACCACCGTCATCGGCGACGGTCACCACGGCAGTGATGTCGGTGGTTATCCGCCGCAACGCGGCGAGGCTCACCTGCAGCCCCCGTCCTCCCCCGAGGGCGACGGCTCGCGGCCGATCCGGCCACGTGGTCGTATCACTGGTCTCCACGCTGCTCCCTTCACAAACTCGGGCGGACCGATCGGGAACCCGGTAGCGCGCCGGGTTCGCGGGCCACGCCGAGCACTTCACCACGGGTCACGATCGGGCGACACACGAGACAGCTACACACGAGACAGTGAGGTGTGACGTGCTCATCGCCCGGGACGTGGCGATCCCCGAAACGTCCCCGGCCCCGAACGGGCCGGGAAGCCGGGAGGCGACCGCGGTGGGACGCTCACTCGCGTCCCAGATCACGGTGCACCGTCTTGACGGTCATCCCGTCGTCGTCGGAAAGTCGTCGGGCCAGCTCCTCGGTGAGCACCACGCTGCGGTGCTTGCCGCCGGTGCAGCCCATCGCCAGGGTCAGGTAGCGCTTGCCCTCGCGCTGGTAGCCGGTCCCCACCAGCCGCAACAACCGCTGGTAGTTGTCGAGGAACTCCTCGGCCCCCTCCTGCCCCAGCACGTAGTTGCGCACCTCGTCGTCGTTGCCGTTGAACTCACGCAACTCCGGTATCCAGAACGGGTTGGGCAGGAACCGGCAATCCATGACCAGATCGGCGTCCATCGGCAGGCCGTACTTGTAACCGAAGGACAGCACGGTCACCTGCGTTCTGGTCCCCGCCTCGGTGCCGAACGCGTCCTCGATCTTGGTCCGCAGCTGGTGCACCGACAACCCCGTGGTGTCCAGCACGAGATCGGCCTCGGCACGGAGCTTGGACAGCAGCGAACGCTCGGCGGCGATGCCGTCGGCGAGTCTGCCCTGACCCTGCAGCGGATGACCGCGCCGGACCTGTTCGAACCGGCGGACCAGCACCTCGTCGGTGGCTTCGAGGAACAGCACTTTCGGCTTGTAGCCCCGCGCGTCGAGATCCTTGATCACCGAACCGAGATCCTCGGTGAACGCCCGGCTGCGGACGTCCATGACCACGGCCACCCGGGTTATGGCGTCGCTGGAACGCGCACCGAGTTCGACCATGGTCGAGATCAGTTCGGGTGGCAGGTTGTCCACCACGAACCAGCCCAGATCCTCCAGGCACTTCGCGGCGGTGCTGCGGCCCGCCCCGGACAAGCCGCTGACGACCGCCACCTCGATGCCGCCGTGTTCTTCGGTCACTGTTCAACCCCCTGCGGTACCGTCGCCGTCCCTCGTGGCGTCCGATCCGGATCTCCGGACGCCGTCCGTCGGTTCCGCGACGGTGCTGGAAATGTTCCTTCCCTGTGAGCCGTCGAGATCCGACGACTCGTCCACCTTCCCCGTGGACCCGGTTCCGGTGGCTTCGTTCACCGCGGTTTCGGCCCCCGATACATCCGATCCCGCTACATCCGCCCCCGCCGCGTCCGACGCGGCTCCGGTCCCCGCCGCACCGGACAACGCGCCGTGCACCGCCTCGGCCGTTCGCCTGCCGAAACCCGGTACGGCGCTGATCTCCTCGATCGTGGCAGCCCGGATCTTGCGCAGCGAGCCGAAGTGCTTGAGCAACGCCTTCTTCTTGACCTGCCCCAACCCCGGCACGGCGTCCAGCTCGGAGTCGGTCATCCGCTTGGAGCGCTGCTTGCGGTGGTAGGCGACCGCGAAGCGGTGCGCCTCGTCCCGGACCCGCTGCAGCAGGTAGAGCGCCTCGCTGGTGCGGGAGAGGACCAGCGGCTCCGGTTCGGCGGGCAGCCACACCTCCTCCAGGCGTTTGGCCAGTCCGATGACGGCGACATCGGTGATACCGAGCTCGGCCAGCTCGTCGGCGGCGGCGTTGACCTGCGGCGCCCCACCGTCGACCACCAGCAGGTTGGGCGGGTAGGCGAACTTGCGCGGCCTGCCGGTCTCGGAATCCACTCCCGGTGGCTGCTCGCTCCCGGCGGAATCGAGCTCCTCGCTCTCCCCCGTGCCGTCGCTCTCCCCGATGCCGTGACCGGCCTGGGCACCGTCGCTCGCCTCGACCGAGCCGGTGCCCGGGAGAGAGCCGGCGTCCGCGACAGGGCCCGCGTCCACGGCCTCCGCCGCGGAGCCGGGCCCCTGCTCGGACTGTTCGGCGCCGGTCTCGCGCAGGTACCGGTTGAACCTGCGCCGAACCACCTCGGCCATGGCGGCGGTGTCCCCGCCGTCTCCGCCACCCCGCACGGAGAACCGACGGTACTCGGACTTGCGCGCCACCCCGTCCTCGAAGACGACCAGTGAGGCGACCACATCGCTGCCCTGCACGTGGCTGACGTCCACGCACTCGATCCGCAGCGGCGCGCTGTCCAGCCCGAGCGACTCCTGCAGCTCCTGCAACGCGGCCGATCGGGCGCTGATGTCACCCGCCCTGCGCAACTTGTACTGCTTGAACGCCTCCTGCGCGTTGGCGCGCACCGTCTCCAACAACGTTCGCTTGTCACCCCGCTGCGGGACGCGCAGTCCGACCTTGCTGCCGCGCAGCCTGCCGAGCCACTGCGCCACCGCCTCGGAGTCCTCCGGCAGCTCGGGGACCAGCACCTCGCGGGGCACCGGGGTCCCGCCCGCGTCCGCCTGGTCGGCCAGCGCGGCCTGCTCGCCGTAGAACTGGGTGAGGAACTGTTCGACCAACTCGGGAGTCTCGGTGCGCTCCGCCTTGTCGATGACCCAGCCGCGCTGGCCGCGCACCCGACCGCCACGCACGTGGAAGACCTGCACCGCGGCGGCGAGCTCGTCCTCGGCGAAGGCCGCCACATCGGCGTCGGTGCCGTCCCCGAGCACCACGGCCTGCTTCTCCATCGCACGGCGCAACGCCTCCAGGTCGTCGCGCAGCCTGGCGGCACGCTCGAAGTCCAGCTGCTCGGATGCCTGCTCCATCCGCTCCCGCAGCCTGCGCGTGATCGCGTCGGTGCGGCCGGACAGGAAATCGCAGAACTCGTCCACGATGCGGCGGTGCTCATCGGCCTCCACCCTGCCCACGCAGGGAGCCGAGCACTTGTCGATGTAGCCGAGCAGGCAGGGCCTGCCCATCTGGGCGTGGCGCTTGAACACGTTGTTGGAGCAGGTGCGGGCGGGAAACACCCGCAGCAGCGTGTCGAGGGTGTCGCGGATCGCCCAGGCGTGCGCGTAGGGCCCGAAGTAGCGCACGCCCTTGCGCCGGGGACCGCGGTAGACGTGCAGCCGGGGGAACTCCTCGTGCAGCGTGACCGCCAGCACCGGGTAGGACTTGTCGTCGCGGTAACGGACGTTGAAGCGGGGGTCGAACTCCTTGATCCAGGAGTACTCCAGCTGCAGCGCCTCCACCTCGGTGTTGACCACGGTCCAGTGCACCCCGGTGGCGGTGGTCACCATCTGGCGGGTGCGCGGATGCAGCGCGGAGAGATCGGCGAAGTAGTTGGAGAGCCTGCTGCGCAGACTCTTCGCCTTGCCGACGTAGATCACGCGGCCATCGCCGTCGTGGAAGCGGTACACACCCGGGGAGTCCGGGATGGTTCCGGGAGCTGGTCGGTAGGTGGACGGATCGGCCACGCCCCCAGCCTACGTGCGCTCACCACCCTCTTGACCAAGCCGGTAGGAGAATCCACAGCGGTACTCGTGCCGCGTGGTCGGTTGGCCGGCACGTGAGTCGGCGCCTTACCGCGTTGGGCGGTGAGTTCTTGTCCGTCGGTGGAGCAGCGGGCGTAGCCGACCAGAGCGCCGGACATGCTCGGCAGCGTGACGGTTGCCTACCCACCTCCCTCTCAGAGAGTCACCATACTGGGTTACTGAGACAGCCCTGGTCAGAGGAACGCCAGCTCGTGACTTCGTCTCGTGTCCGTGTCGGCCCGGGGGCGCTGTCTCGGGGGGTCCGCTCTCGGACGAGCCGTGACGGTCGAGACCCACGAACCTGGATCGAGGGCGGCCCACTCTTGGGAGGGTGAGGAGGCAGTCCTGAACACTGCCCCGCCCAGGAAGGAAGAGCAGACGCGTGACCCTCAGTCGACCAACGCGCACGTTATCGGCGCATCCCAGAAGGATGGGCTGGTTATCCTAAGGCTCAGCCGCCCACGGGATCGGCGTCGACGCGAGACGGTCCGAACGCCTTCGCCAGCAGCGTCGACAGCTGCTCGCACTCGGCCTCGGTCAGCCGGGCGACCCCCTCGGACGGCAGGCTGAACCGCCCCTCGATGTCCCGGATGACCTCGACACCGGCTTCGGTGATCGACACCCGGCGGGTGCGGCGATCGTCGGGGTCGGGCTGCCGGACAACCAGACAACGCGACTCAAGACGAGCCACCATCTGGGAGACGTTGGACGCGTCGCAGACGAGCTCGACCGCGAGCTCACCCATCGTGCGGCTCTCCCGCCTGAGCTGTACCAATAGGCATGCCTGCGGTCCACTGAGTCCGGCGGGGTGGGCGGCGCGCTCGAACGCCGCCTCGTAGGCGTACACGAAGTCGTAAAGCTGGTCCTCAAGCGCCACTACGTCAGGGTACTTGATTCAATCACGCAAGATGCTTGATTCCCTCATGCTTTGATGCTTACATGGACACGGTTGTTCCTTTATTCGCTCAAGCACCAGGGAGTCCCACCATGCCCCGTGTCCTCATCACCGGCGTCCGCGGTAAGACCGGTGCTCCGCTCGCCCGGCTACTCACCGCTCACGACGACGTCGAGGTGCTCGGCGGCAGCTCTGACCCGTCGTCCGTCGACCTCCCCGGCGTACGCCCGACGGCGTTCTCGTGGGACGACCAGGACGGCTGGCCGGCAGCCACCGACGGTGTCGACGCCATCTACGTCGTCCGCCCCGATCGCGAGGACGCGCCCCAACTCGTGGCCGATCTGCTGCGGAAGACGGCGGCGCACACCCGTGTCGTGCTGCTCTCGGAGCAGAACGCCGACTCGTTCGCGCCCGGCACTTGGGCGCCCGAGGTCGAGCGGGCGGTCCGTGAAAGCGGCCGCAGCTGGTCGATCCTCCGCCCGGGCTGGTTCGCCCAGGTCTTTACCGACGATCGCTATCTGCGCGCCGACGTGGCCGTCGGGCGACTGCCGTTCCCGGCAGGCGGCGCCGCCCTGGCCTGGATCGACACCCGTGACATCGCAGCCGTCGCCGAACGAGCCCTGCTCGACGACGGGCTCGCCGGCACGGTCCACGAACTGTCCGGGCGCCAGGCCCTCACCCTGCCCCAGACCGCCGCGGCCCTGTCCGAGGTGCTGGAACGACCCATCGAACACCTCGAGGTAACGATCGAGGACGCCGTGGCCGGCGTCGACGGCTTCGAGCGCTGGGAGTTCGCCACGACGTACGAGCGGGTACAGGCCGGGGTATACGCCGTCACCGACGGCGTGGAACGAGTCACAGGGCGGCCGGCCCGCTCGTTTCACGAGTTCCTGGCGGAGCATCGCGTCGAGCTGGGAGCGTAGCCCATCGAAGACGCCGTGGACTGACCGATGCGTACCCGGCCCTCTTCCGGCCCGAAGATCGCCGACCGTGCCGACCCGTGAACGTGAGGCACCACCCTCCTGGGCCCAAGGTCTGTCCGACAACGAGATCGCCGAGCGGCTGTTCCTGTTCGAAGGACCGTCGACGGTACGTCACGATCCCGTGCAAACTGGACGTGCGAAACTGCGTCGAGATAGACGGTGCTCGACGAGCACGACCGTGTTCAGCACCGGCCCGAGCGCGCCGAGCTGGTTCTCCTGGCCTTTCCGACAGGGGTCATACAGCTGGCCGCGTTTGCCGTGAAAGCTCCTCCGAGCCAGCGCGTGGCGGGACTTTGGGTGTGGATGCGGCGCCTCGGGTGATACGCATCAGTTCCGAGGCCCTCATCGCCCCTATGGACAGCGAGCCGGCCACACGCAGCAGATCGGGCCAGTTCCACCGGATCAACTTCTCACGCCGCTTCCCCAGACCCCGACATCCGGCTCGACGCCCGCGCCGCCCACCGGATCGGGGTGGCCTGGCTGCTGGCCGCGCGATCACCGCGATCGCTGGTGCACCTCCCGCTGCGAAACAGCCGATCACCGGCCTCGGCGAGGTGCGAGCCGGAATGCTTCCGGCAGGAGGAGTGCCCGTACAGCACAGCGGAAAGGCCGCTGGACCTGCTGTTGCTGCATCACAGCCTGCAGTTCCGCCCTTCGCGATGGAAGGAGGTGCGTGCCCGGTTGGACGACGGCACGCCGGAGACGGCAGAAATCCCCGCGAGCGATGCTCCGGAGTTCGGGAGTGAGCCCTTCGAATTCCACTGGATAAAGCGATACCCGCTGCGGCAGCACGTACACGCGGAAACGCTGCTACTCACCGGGAACGCCCCGCTTTTCCGAGAGCTGAGCACGTACTTCCTCGACATCGCCGAGAACGGCCCCGGATCGCACTCGTGGAACCCGAGGAAGCACTACTGCAACGAAATCCGGTGGCCGGAAATCGGCCGGTACGACCAGGAGATACACATCGTCTACGACGAGCGGTGGTCGGGAATCGAAATCAAGCTCTGAGGGAGTGGGCGGGCACCTCGCGCTGTGGTGCCCCGCAGCGACCTACACCCCACCCGACTCACCCGGCACTCCGGTTACCTCGGAAACTCACCGGCGCGGTGGACGGTAGTTCTCGATCCGCCGCAGCAGCGCCCTGATGCGCAGCGCGTACAGCGGGGACAGCGCGTAGCCCGGGTAACTGGCGAACCAACCGGCACTGCCGAGGCTCACCGCGTCGGCACCGGCCCAGAAGTACTCCCGGCAGTCGTCGAAGCTGCGGATGCCGCCGGTGGCGATGATCGGCAGGGTCACACCGGCATCGCGCAGCTCCGAGACCACCCGCAGCCCGACCGGTTTGATCGCCCGTCCGGAGAGCCCGCCGAAACCGTTGGCCAGCAGCGGATTCCCGGTCTCCGGATCCAGCCGCAGCCCCTTGACGGTGTTGATGGCGGTCAGCGCCGACACTCCGTGCCGCGCGGCCAGCCGGGCGTGCTGCAGGTAGTCGTAGTCCGGGGAGAGCTTGAGGATCACCGGGTGGTTGCTGCGCGGCACCGCCTCGGCCAGTACCGACTCGATGATCGCGTTGAAGTCGAAGTTGACGTTGTGACAGGAGACGTTGAACTCCACAGCCGCGATGTCGCCCGCCGGGACGGCATTGTTGATCTTATCCACCAACGTGGTGAACTCCTCGGTGGAGAATCCCCCGACCGAGATGATCGTGTTCTGCCCGCGAGTTCGCGGATAGTAGTCCCGCAGGTAGGAGTCGATTCCCACGTTGCACCAGCCGAAGGCGTTGAGCCAGCCGCCGTCGACCCGCTGCAGCGCCCTGCCGTAGCGCTTCAGCAGACCGGGCAGTTCCCGCAGCGGCCAGACGTCGCGGGTGGTGAAGTGCCCCTCGCGGGGCTCGACGGTGACCGTGCGGGTGGTTATGGCGCCGAACCGGTCCAGCGGCACGAACTGCGAGACAGGGCTCATGCCGTAGGGGATGAGCTTGGAATTGGCCACGCCGTAGCCGAGTATGCTCGAAGAGGTCACCAACCGGTTGCGGAGTCGGATGTCCCCGAGCCGGACGTGCGGCCCCGCCGTCTCGTCGGCACGGACCAACCGCAGGTTGCGCTCCTGAGCCAAGCTCACGATCTCTCCCCTCACCGTGTGCGCGATGACCGATTCGATGTCACCGTGCTCATTCTCGCGCATCGGCGAGCGGCGGCACACGCGGTGGGTGTACAGGGATTTCCCGTTCAAGTTGTCGGTGTGCCCCGGCTCCGGCAACGCCAGGTCGCGCACCGTTCCTCGGCGCGAAAGCGCCGACACCACCCACCGCACTCACGGGTTCTCCCGTGCGGCTCTCGCGAGGACGCCCCCGACGTTGTGTAGTAACTACCCGATGTCGGGGGGAACCGCAGCGAGAGCCGTGCGAGAGGTTCCGCCACCCGACCCCCTACGGGCCGGACGGGGAGTAATCACCCATCGATGTGGCCGATCTCGCGCCGCAGGGCGCGGAGGTCTCGCATGGCGCGGACCGCGTGCTCACCGTCGAAGGACTGGATCGCCGAGATGGATTCGTACTCGTCGTCGGGCAGTTCCAGCCGCGCGCAGTTGGCCCCTTCGGGAAAGCTCACTCCCCGCACATCGGACCAGGAGTAGCGGCGGGTCAGGATCGAGTTGCGCACTTCCACGCCGTTCTCGTCGGCACGCAGCCGCGGCCGGATCGACAGCAGGATGAGCCCGGCCAACACCGCGCCGATGCCGACCATGGCCACCTGGTCGGAGACCGTCAGCAGCAACCCGTTCGAGGTTCTGCGCAGCATCACCGCGGCCACCCCGCAGACCACGAACACCACGACAGCCGCGGGCACGGCCACGTTGCGCACCCGCTTGGGGCGCACCTGCACGAAACCGTCGGTACCGGTCGAGGCGCTCACAGGAAGCCTCGCTCGCTGCTGTAGTCGCCGCGGAGCCCACGCAGCACCAGCGCGGTCTCCAGCGCGGCCGCGGTGGCCTCGAACCCCTTGTCCTCGATCGAATCGTCGAACCCGGCGCGCAGCGTCGCCTGTTCACGACTGTCCACGGTCAGCACACCGTTTCCGACAGCGGTGGACTCATCAAGGGTGACCCGGGTCAGCCCCGAGGTCACCGACTCGCACACGTAGTCGAAGTGCGGAGTTCCACCGCGAATCACCACTCCGAGCGCCACCACGGCGTCGTAGGCGTGGGTGAGCTGCTGGCAGACCACCGGAAGTTCCATCGAGCCCGGCACCCGAACCACTCTCGGCTCCGCGGTGCCGGCCTGTTCGGCCGCCTCCAGGGCACGTCGCAACATCTGCTCGGCGATGTCCGCGTGCCAGCGAATGGCCACGATCGCCACTCGCAGGTCGGGCGCGTGCGGCACCGAGACCTGCGGTCGTCCTTCCCCGCTCATGCCGTCACCTCCGAGCCACCGCCGATCGAGGAGTCCTCCCCCTCATCCAGGTACTGCAGTTCGTGTCCCATCCTGTCCCGCTTGGTGCGCAGATAGCGCAGGTTCTCCGCGTTGGGGCGGATGGGAAGCGGCTCGCGGCCGACGATACGCAGGCCGTAGCTTTCCAGCCCGACCCGCTTGTCCGGATTGTTGGTCAGCAGCCGCATCGATCGGACACCGAGATCGGCCAGGATCTGGGCCCCCTGCCCGTAGTCACGGCCGTCCACGGCCATGCCCAGCGCCAGGTTCGCGTCGACGGTGTCGGCTCCCGCGTCCTGCAGCTGGTACGCCTGCAGCTTGTGCATCAGGCCGATGCCCCTGCCCTCGTGGCCGCGCATGTAGAGCACCACGCCCCGGCCCGCCTCTGCCACCCTTGCCAACGCGGCGTCGAGCTGCGGACCGCAGTCGCAGCGCATCGAACCGAGCACGTCACCGGTCAGGCACTCGGAGTGCACGCGCACCAGCAGGTCCTCGCCGTCGCCGATGTCGCCGTACACCAGCGCCAGGTGCTCGATCCCGTCCAGCAGGCTGTCGTAGCCGAAGGTCCGGAAAGTGCCGTGCGCGGTGGGGATGCGTGCCTCGGCGACCAGCTGCACCTGCTTCTCGAACCGCCTGCGGTAGGCGATGAGGTCGGCGATGGTGATCAGCGCGAGTTCGTGGTCGGCGGCGAAGACCTCCAGCTCGTCGCGTTGGGCCATCTCGCCCTCGGCCTTTTCGCTGACGATCTCGCAGAGCACCCCGGCGGGCCGCAGCCCGGCCAGTCGTGCGAGGTCGACGGCGGCCTCGGTGTGGCCGGAGCGGCGCAGCACCCCGCCCTCACGAGCGCGCAGCGGCACCACGTGCCCAGGCCGGTTGAGGTCCTCGGCCGTGGAGTCGGGCGCGGCCAGCACGTTGATGGTGTGGGCGCGGTCGGAGGCCGATATGCCGGTGCCCACGCCGGAGGCGGCGTCCACGGTGACGGTGTAGGCGGTACCGTGCAGGTCCTGGTTGGCGTGGTACATCGGCGGCAGGTTGAGGCGGTCGCAGTCCTCGCCGGTCAGCGCGGCGCAGACGTATCCCGAGGTGTAGCGGACCATGAACGCGAGCAGCTCCGGGCTGGCCAGCTCCGCGGCGAAGATCAGGTCACCCTCGTTCTCCCGGTCCTCGTCGTCGACCACGACCACCGGCCTGCCCGCGGCGATGTCGGCCAGTGCCCGCTCGATATCGGCGAAAGTCGTGTTGCCGACCTGCTCGGCGTCCCTGCTGTCCGGGGGGCCGTCCGGGACGGAATCCTTCGAACTCACCGCGCCTGCTCCCTACTGTCACCATTGTCCGCCGCACGCGGTGCTCCCGTGCGGGTGAGCCGGTCGAGTTGTGGGGCCATCAGCCGCTCCACGTGTTTGGCGAGCGCGTCGACTTCGATGTTGACCCGATCGCCGGGTGAGCGCAGCCCCAGTGTGGTCACTTCCCGGGTGGTGGGGATCAGGGCCACGCTGAAACCGCCCTCGGTGAGACCTGCCACCGTCAACGAGATCCCGTCCACGGTGATGGAGCCCTTCTCCACCAGGTAGTGCGCCAGGTGGGGCGGGAGTGAGAACTCGGTGCGACCGTCGGCGTCGGCCGCGAGGAGGGTCGCGGTGTCGTCGACGTGCCCCTGCACGATGTGCCCGCCGAGCCGATCGCCGAGCGCCATGGCACGTTCCAGGTTCACGCGGTCGCCCGCGACGAGCTCCCCCAGGGTGGAACGGCGCAGGGTTTCGTCGACGACGTCGACGTCGAATCCGTCCTCGGTCAGCCGAACCACGGTCAGGCAGACTCCGTTGACGGCGATGGAATCGCCCGGCGAGGAGTCACCGGTAACCACCGAGGCTGCCAGCGAGAGTCGGGCGCCGTCGGAGGATCGCTCGACCGCGACGAGCTCCCCGAGTTCCTCCACGATCCCGGTGAACACGTGGCACCCTCCTTTGGGCGTTCCAATCGGCCGTTCGGGGGACGTCGGTCGGGAGTTCTCCCGCGAGGTAACCGTACCCAACGTGTTCCGAGCGAGAAGTCATTACCCGTACGACGTAACGAACCGCGTTCGCTGCCCCCACTTTAGCCCTCGGACGGAACAGCGCTGATCCACACGTCCCGCCCGCACATCCTGACCCGTTCGAAGTGAAAGCGCCACGCCTGCGAGATACTCGCCACTCCCGCGTCGCCGAGCGCGGCGCTGCCCGACCCGAGCAGGGCCGGCGCCACGAAGGCCTCTACGAGATGGATCCGTCCGGCCGCCAGGAACGCACCCGCCAGGGTCGGACCGCCCTCCAGCAGTACCGCGGTCACTCCCCGCTCGGCCAGCGAGCGCAGCACGTGATCCGGATCGCCACCGGGGAGCCGGATCGTGGGGGCGGAGTCGTCGAAAACCTTGGCCGACTCCGGGAGATCGCGATCACCCACGACCACCCGCAGCGGTTGTTCCGGCAGCGGGACACCACGCTCGTCCCTGGCGGTCAGCCGGGGATCATCGGCCAACACGGTGCCGGTACCGACGAGCACGGCGTCGCGGTGTGCCCGGATGCGGTGCACCTCGGCGCGCGAGGGCTCGGAGCTTATCCACTGGCTCGTGCCGTCGGAAGCGGCCGAACGACCGTCGAGGCTCGCGGCGTACTTCCAGGTCACGTGGGGAAGGCCGGTTCGCGTGGCGTGCAGCCAGGGGCGCAGCGCCCCGGTGGCGACCTCCTGCTCGTCGATGCCGCCGACGACGTCCACCCCGGCCTCGCGGAGCAGGGCGGCACCACCGGAAGCGGCCGGATTGGGGTCGGCCACCGCGTAGGCCACCCTGGCTACGCCCGCTTCCCGCAGCGCCACCGCGCAGGCCCCGGTCCTGCCGGTGTGGACGCACGGCTCCAGCGTGACCACGGCCGTGCCACCGACGGCGGCCTCACCGGCCTCTCGCAGCGCCAGGACCTCGGCGTGCTCCCGACCGGCGGGGCGAGTCGCCCCGGTGCCGGCGACGTGCCCGTGGCGGTCCAGCACCACGCAGCCCACCGCGGGGTTGGGGCTGGTGCTGCCGAGTACGCGTTGCCCGAGCTCGGCGGCCCGACGCATGGCGTCGAGGACCACCGGGTCACGGGACCAGTCCGAACCGCTCATGCGGAACCGTGCGCGGAGGTGTCCAGCGCCCGGGCACGCAGTCCCTCGACCGCACGGACTGGATCCTCGGCCCCGTATACGGCCGAACCGGCCACGAAGCAGTCCACGCCCGCCTCAGCCGCCTGTTCGATCGTGTCGCTGTTGATGCCGCCGTCGATCTCGACGAGCAGATTGAGGTGGCCGGTGTCGACCATGCGGCGCGCCGCGCGGACCTTCTCGAGTACCCGCTCGATGAACTTCTGGCCGCCGAATCCCGGTTCCACCGACATCACCAGCAAGGTGTCGTAGTGTTTGAGCACGTCGGTGTAGGACTCCAGCGGGGTGTCGGGTTTGACGGACAGCCCGGCCTTGGCACCGGCGGCGCGAAGGTTCTTGGCCAGCGCCACCGGGTCCTCGGCGGCTTCGGCATGCACGGTGACGTTGTGCGCACCGGCCTCGGCGTAACCGGGTGCCCAGCGATCGGGGGCGTCGATCATGAGGTGGCAGTCGAGCGGGGTGTCGGTACTGCGCAACAGCGACTCGACAACCGGCAGGCCGAGTGTGAGGTTGGGAACGAAGTGTGCGTCCATAACGTCGACGTGCAGCCAGTCGGCCCCACGACCGGGGCCGCCGACAGCGGCCATCTCCTCGGAGAGCCTTGCGAAATCCGCGGACAGGATGGACGGCGCGATCATGGGCTGGTTCGACACAATCGGATGATAGCCCTCGGGTGAGACGAGGGCGGTGCTCCCCGGTGGAAGACACCGGCCGCGAACCGGAAAGTCACGTAGTGTCCGGGTGACCGCGCTGTTCTCCGAGTCACCGCGGAGCGCTCCCGACGAGCGAAACCGAACGGACGGAGGCGGGAAGTGCCGATCACGAAACACTGCCCCGGCGGGCTGCTGCGCGGGGTGCTGCGCGCCCCCGTCCGGTTGTACCGCAGGGATCTAGGCTGGCTGCTCGGCCACCGGTTCCTGTACCTGGTCCACCGCGGTCGCGACACCGGCGTGCTGCGGGAGACCGTGCTCGAAGTGGTGCGACACCAACCGGACTCCGGTGAGGTGGTGGTGGTCTCCGGCTGGGGTGACAGGTCCCAGTGGTACCGCAACATCACCAGGTCACCCGCCGTGGAGATCCGGGTCGGCAGACAGCACTACCGGTACCCGCGGCAGCGCGTGCTCGACGAGTCCGAAACCGCCGACCTGCTGGCCGGTTACGTGCGCAGACATCCCCACGTGGCGCGGGTGCTGGCGAGGGTGACCGGTTGGCCGCTGCTGAGCGAGGAGGGCCGCGCGGAACTGGCGCGGACACTGCCCGCGATCTCGTTCACCCCGCGCGACCACAGCGGCTCGGTCTGAACCACCGCGTCGCACCACCGGGGTCACGAAGCCCGTTCGCGATCCGGTGTTCCGGACCGGCTCGCTCGGCCCGAGCGAGCCGAGCGAGTCTCCGGGCGGGATTCAGACATCCACGCGTTGTTCGGTGGTTCGGCGACTCTCCCGGCGCCTGATCAACCAGTAGGCCAGCAGCAGCAACGCCACGAAGGGCAGTCCGGCCTTCCAGGCCATGCCGAACTGGGCGGTGAACGGTGTCGTCAGCAGCACCGCGAGCACGAAGAGCATGGCGAGCACGGTGGTGAGCGGGGCTCCGGGCAGCCGCACCGGCGAACTCGGCAGGCCTGCCGCGGCACGTTTGCGGCGGAAGACGAGCTGGCTGGCGAAGATGATCAGCCAGGTCAACAGCGCGCCGAACAGTGCGATTCCCAGCAGCACCGGAAACGCCGAACTCGGCGCGAACGCCGACACCGCGGCTGCCAGCGCCAGCCCGACCGCCGAGAGCAGCAGCGCCCGACGGGGTGTGCCCTGGCTACTGAGTCCGGCGAACCAGCGGGGCGCGTAGCCGTCGCGGGCCAGCGAGTAGGTCATGCGGGCGGTGACGTAGAGATTCGTGTTCATCGCCGAAAGCGCCGCGGTCAGGATCACGAAGTTCATCACGCCCGCCGCGGCGGGAACCCCGGCTATCTCGAACAGTCGCACGAACGGGCTCTGCGTCAGCTCGTCACCGCCGGAGGCGCTGTTCCACGGCAGGATGGACACGATCACGAGCATGCCGAGCACGTAGAACAGCGCGAGCCGCAGCACCATGCCCCGGGCGGCGCGGGGGACGTCGCGGGTGGGGTCACGCGATTCGGAGGCGGTCACCGAGACGGCCTCGGTCCCCAGATAGGAGAAGGTGACCACGGTCAATGCCAGCCACACCGCACCGATGCCGTTGGGCAGGAAACCACCGTGCGCGGTGAGCGCGCCCACACCGGTCGCGGGCTCGCCCGGCAGGCCGAAAACGATGTAGACGGCGCCGAGCAGGATGAACACCACGATCGTGACCACCTTGATCATGGCGAACCAGTACTCGAACTCGCCGAAGTAGCGCACGGCCGACGCGTTGACCACGAGCATGATCACGGAGAAGGCGACGACCGGCAGCCACAGCGGCACTTCCGGGTACCAGAACCGGAAGTAGATCCCGGCAGCGACGACCTCGCTGCCGATGTTGACCACCTGCGCGGCCCAGTAGATCCACCGCTGCACGAATCCGGCCATTCCACCGAGGTAGCGATGCGCGATGGCTCCGAAACCACCGGCCTCGGGATGTACCACCATCATCTCGGCCAGCGCGTAGGCCAGCGCCAGCGCGGCCAGCGCGGCCACCACGTAGGCGAGCAGCACGGCAGGACCGGCGATGGAGATCGCCAGCCCGGAGCCGAGGAACAGTCCGGTACCGATCGCTCCCCCAACGGCGATCATCCCGACCTGTCGACTGCTGAGATCCCTGCGTAACCCGGTCTCGGTCTCGTCGGCTCGCTGCCGCACTCCGTTTTCCTCCCGTATCGTCCGGAAACCGCGGAACAAACGGTCCACAATCTAAGGCAGGGAGCCCACGAACGGTTCCGCCGGTTGGATGCGGATTGCCCGTTCGGGTTCGGCGTCACGGCGTCACGGCGTCAATTTCTCGCGAAATCGCCGCGCGGAGGCGGGCCGGAGCCACGTACCCCCGAGGGGCCGTCAATTTCTCGCGAAATCGCCGGGCCGGGAGGGGTTCGGTGGGACCCCGACTTCGATGGGACCTCAGCTGCCCACGTCCTCGTACCACAGTCGAGGGGACCGTTCGATGAAATCGGCCATCATGCGCACGCACTCGCCGTCGTCGAGCAGGATGACCTCGACGCCGCACTCGGCCAACCACTCATGCCCGCCGTAGAAGTTGCGCGCCTCGCCGATGACGACCCGGCCGATCCCGAACTGCCGCACCAACCCACTGCAGAACCAGCACGGCGAGAGAGTGGTCACCATCGTCGTCGCGCCGTACCCCCGGTGCCTGCCCGCCGCCCGAAAAGCCGTGGTCTCCGCGTGGGCGGTGGGGTCACCGTCCTGCACCCGCCGGTTGTGGCCGCGCCCCAGGATGTCGCCTCGCTCGCCGACCAACGCCGCACCGATCGGTACGCCACCCGCCGCCTCGCCCGCACGGGCCTGCTCCACGGCGGCGGCCAACCAGCTCCGGTACTCTTCCAACCTCGTCACTGACTCCATCGCCCGTCTTCCGCTCCGCACCCGGGTAAGAACGTCGTCCCGCCGGGACCACACCGGCGCACCAACCGTATCCGGCCGGTGGAGCGATCGACGGCCGGACGCCGGCGGATCAGCTCGGCAACGTGAAGGTTATCGGAGTACCGCGCTCGACACTGCGACTGACCGTGCAGTGACGCCCGATGGCACGTCGCACGGCTTCGACCAGTTTCGTCCGCTCGGCCTCGTCGGTGATCGCCGACAGATCCACCTCGAAGGAAACCCCCACCGACTCGAAGGTCTCGGGATCCTGTTCGTCGACCGTGCGCTCCGCCCGGGCGGTGATCGGCGCGTCGTCACCGAGTCGCCGCACCAGCAGGTTCTGCCCGGTGAGTTGGGCGCAGCCGGCGATGGCGGCCAACAACAGCTCCCCCGGCGTGAACGCGTCCGGCATACCACCGGCCGCGATCTCGACCGTGCCGCCGCGACCGTTGCTCGCGGTGAACGTGGACGCACCTGTTCGGGTGACCTCGACGGGACTGGAGGACATAACCACCTTCCGTAGCGGTTGCTCGGCTGCGAATACGAGAGACGGTCAGACCCGCAACAGCGCGCAGAACATCGCGTCGGTGCCGTGCCGGTGCGGCCACAGCTGCACGGACGGCCCATCGCCCAACGAGGGGACCTCCGGAAAGAACGGCCTAGCGTCCAGTTGTCGCACACCGGTTTCGGCGACCACCTCGGAGACAACACCGCTCGTCTCCGCCGGATGCGGGGAGCAGACGACGTAGGCCACCACCCCACCGGACCTGGTGAGGCGCACAGCGGAGGACAGCAGTTCGCGCTGCAACCGCACGAGATCGGCGACGTCCTCGGGCTGTCTGCGCCAACGTGCCTCGGGCCTGCGCCGCAGCGCCCCCAGCCCGGTGCAGGGCGCGTCCACCAGGACCCGGTCGTAGGTCCCGGACAGGCCGGGAGCACGCCCGTCAGCGACGCGCACGTTCACCGACAGCCCCCGCGTGGCCGATCTGACGAGTTCGGCACGGTGCTCGGCCTGCTCGACGGCGTCGAGCGCTCCACCGTCCAGGGTGACCAGCGCCCCCAGCAGATTCGCCTTGCCACCGGGACCGGCACACAGATCCAGCCACCGGGTGTCCCGGCCGTCCAGTTCGACACCGGTCAGCGCCAACGTCGCGAGCTGGCTGCCCTCGTCCTGCACCGCGGCGAAGCCCTCCTGGACGGGCTCCAGTTCCCCGGGGTCGCCCGCACCGGCTTCGAGATGGACGCCGTAGGGCGAGTAGGGCGCGGGATCACCGCCGGTGATCGCGGCCAGCTCGTCCGCGCTGATCTCGCCGGGGCGCGCCGTCAGGTGCACGGCCGGTCGGGCGTCGTCGGCGGCCAACGCGGCGTCGAGTTCCGCACCGGTGTCGTCCAGCACCTCGGCGAACGCCTGCGCGATCCAGCGAGGATGGGCGTTGCGGAACGCCGTGTGGCCCACGGGATCGGATTCCACGTCCGGAGCCAGCAGTTCGACCCACTCCGACTCCGTGCGCTCCCCGACCCGGCGCAGCACCGCGTTGGCGAAACCGGCCAGTCTGGAACCACGATTGCCGCGCACCAGGTCGACCGTCGACGCGACTGCCGCGTGACCGGGGATACGGGTACGCAGCATCTGGTAGGTGCCGAGCCGAAGGGCGTCCAGCAACAGCGGATCCACTTCGTCCAGCGCGCGATCGCTGCACTCGGCGATGACCGCGTCCAGCAGTCCCCGCGCCCTGGCCGAGCCGTAGGCGAGTTCGGTGGCCAGTCCCGCGTCCCTGCCGCTGACCCGGTACTGCCGCAACAGCCCGGGCAGCACGAGATTGGCGTAGGCGTCGCGTTCCCGCACGGCACGCAGTGTCTCCAGCGCCGCCGTGCGGGCGGGATCGTCGGTCGGCGGTTTCGCACGCTCGGCGCGCCGGTTCGGCGGCCGGGAGTTCTTCGGACGGGAGTTGGCGCCAGGACGCTTGCGGTTCACTTCAGCACGGTTCCTTGTTCGATATGCACACCGCGTGCCCAGTCGGTGGCGGGCATGCGCTTCTTGCCGATGGCCTGCACCTCACCGAGCCGGACGGGATCGGTGGCTGTGCCCACCAGCACTCGCTTGCGCTCTACGAGGAGCTCGCCCGGTCGCAGCGCACGCAGTTCCGGGGAGTCGGCCCCGACCACGGTAACCGGTCCCAGTTTGAGCCGGTGTTCCGCCAGCCATGCCCAGGCCCCCGGTTCAGGGGTCACCGAGCGGATCACCCGCTCCACGGCCTGGGCGGGCATCCCGAAATCGACCTTGGCCTGTTCGGAAGTGATCTTGGGGGCGTAGGTGATCCCGTCGGTCGGTTGCGGTTCGGCGTGCGCGGTCCCGTCCTCGACGGCGTCGAGGGTCGCCACGAGCAGCTCGGCGCCGGACACGGCCAACCTGTCGAGCAGCGAACCGGCGGTGTCGTCGGAACCGACCCCCTCGGTGACCACGCCGAACACCGGTCCGGCATCGAGCTCGGGCACGATCCGGAACGTGCTGGCACCGGTGACGTCGTCGCCGTACCTGATCGAGGCGGGCACCGGCGCCGCGCCGCGCCAGGCGGGCAGCAGCGAGAAGTGCAGGTTGATCCAGCCGTGCCGGGGGATGTCGAGTGCCTCCTGCCGCAGCAGCGCTCCGTAGGCCACCACAGGGCAGCAGTCGGGCTCCAGTTCGGACAACCGCCGCAGGAAATCCGGATCCGAGGCCCGCGAGGGTGTCAGCACCTCGATACCGTGCTGCTCGGCGCACTCGCGCACCGGTGAGGGGACCAGCCTGCGCCCGCGTCCGGCGGGAGCGTCGGGCCTGGTTACCACCGCCACGACCTCGTGCTGCGAGTCGAGCAGTCGACGAAGTGCGGGCACGGCTGGTTCGGGAGTGCCCGCGAATACCACGCGCATGTCTAGTGTGCTCCTCCGAAGGACGAGTAGGGGTCCTGCTCCGTCGCAGGCCGGGCGCGATCGAACGAACGATCTCCCCGGTCGTTCCGAGCCTGATCGTGCTGGGCCGGTTCGTGTCGAGCCGGTTCGTGTCGGGCCGGACCGCCGGAACTCTCGTCGAGTCGGTCGAGGAAGACCAACCCGTCGAGATGATCGGTCTCGTGCTGCAGACAACGCGCCAGCAGGTCCGAACCGACGACTTCGACGGGTTCGCCGTGCATGTTCCAGCCCCGAACGAGCACGGTGCGGTACCGCGGGCACAGCCGATCGACCTCCGGGACGGACAGACACCCCTCGGGTCCCACTCGCGGCTGCTCGTCGAGCGGACGCAGTGAGGGGTTCACCAGATGTCCGGCGTAACCGGCGCAGTGATAGGCGAACACCCGAACCGGTTCGCCCAGTTGCGGGGCGGCCAGCCCGGCACCACCGTGGCTCTCCATCGTGTCCCAGAGATCGCGCACGAGCGCACGCAGCCCGCTGTCGAAGTCGACGACCTCGGCGGAGCCCCCGCGTAGCACGGGGTCCCCGAACAGCCGGATCGGCCGGACGCTCACACGTGCTCTCCAGGGTCGTGGGATGCCGGGTTCAGTCTAACGACCACCCGTCGAGTTCGACGGGACCGAACCGTCCGGGCGCTTCCGGAGCCGTGCTCGGCCCTCGGCACGCCCGGACGGACGCGATCTCGCCACGGCGACGGCCGTGGACAGCCCGATCGGAAAACCCGAATCAGGGACCGGCAGAAAGGGCCGCCGCGGTGTAGTCACAGGTCGGCGACCACAGCAGGAAGGAATCGATGTCGTTGTTCTTGGTGGCATCGATCTGGGCCGACACCTTGCCGGGACCGTAGTGCGTCCCGAGGCTGAAGTCCTGCAACCAGGGAATCACCTGGGATCCGGTTCCCTCTGTGGTGCCGAGCCAGTCCCGCAGCGAGCGGTTCACGATTTTGTAGGGTTCGTTGTTGGGATCGGCGACATCGTACTCACCGGGACCCCAGTGCGATGGATAGATCATCGGGGACACGTAATCGACGTGTTCCGCGATCTTCGGAATGTTCTGTCCCACCGATTCCGGCCTGGTCACGGTAATACCGAACACCGAGGCACCGAGGTAGGCATCGTGTTCGCGCAGCCGTTGGCGGGACTCTCGCAGGAATCCGGCGATGCTTTCCGAGGGCGTTTTTCCCAACCCGGCGAAACGCATTCCACCGCGATCGCCGTCCGGCCTGCGCACGTAATCGTAAAGAATGTCGTCGAATCCGAGCCGGGCCGCTTCGACGGCGATATCGATATTGTAGTCGCGCACCGCGGGATTCGCGAAATTGGTGAACGAGTAATCACCGTAGCCACCGTTGTAGGGTCCGCCCGCCGCGGTGCGGACCACCCGGTCGCGGTTGCCGGACTTCCAGGCGGACTCGGCCAGGACGGGGTCTTTGAAGGCCACCAGCCTGCCGACCACTCGCACGCCCATCCCGTGCAGCCGATCTATGGCCTCACGGGCGTCGAAGTATCCCTTGTCGGCGCCGATCCGTTCGGCCAACGGCACCTCGGAGTCGTACTGGATCTCCCCGCTCTCGTCCTTTATGTCCAGCTCCACGGTGTCGATGAGCCCCTGGCGGGCCATGCGCAGCACCGGCTCGCGGAGTTGCTCGCTGGACCAGGCCAGACCGGTCATGTGCACCGCACGCATACCGGGGTGGTCCACCTCGATCCTGACCTCTGTCGAGGAGGTGTTGCCCGCCCGGTCGGTCGCTTTCACGGTCACGCTCGACGCGGCGTCGCCGAGTTCGCGACTGAATTCTCCGGAACCGTCGAGTGAGACCCGTTCCCCGGCGACGGTGACCCGAGAGGCGTCAATCGCCTTACCGGAAACGGCAACCGGATCCGAAAAGGACTCACTGCTGACCTTCTCCGGCACCAGGATCTCGGGAGGAGTGGCGTCCACTTCGAAGTTCTCGCGCAGCGTCCTGCCCCAGGGCAGCGCTCCGGAGGGGACTTCCACCCGTAACCGGTGGGACCCCTCGGTCAACTCATCCGGCCGCAGCACAGCCGCACCGTCCCGCGCTCGGACCGAGACGGATTTTCCGTCCACATCGGCCTTGACCTCGTCCGGGGACTCGGTTTCCACCCGGATCGCACCGTCGGCGACCGCCGCCGGGGTGAGCGGATGGTCGGGCAGTCCACGCACTTCGGGCCGTTGCATGGTGAGCAGGTTCGCCATCCAGATACCGCCGACCACGAGCAGCAGCCCGCCCACGGTCAGCGCGATCTTCATCCAGGACGCCCGCCTGCCACGCCCCTTGGCGGAGTCGGATCGCGGATCCTCGTCGTGGTTCCCGGCGTCGGAGTTCTCGGTCTCTTCGCTGTCTTCTGGCGTCGGATCAACCATCGTGTCACCTCATCTGATCCACCACGGTAGGCCGACGCGGTGCCGCTCGCAGATCGCGGCAAAACGTCGTGATTCACGGTGGCAGGTAATACCGGTTCGAGCAATGACCGGCATGGAGTAACCAAAACCGGCTTGCCTTTCTCTACAGTGTGAAATCTATGGCACTTACGAGGGAATTAAACGGCATGGGCTTGCCATCCAGACATCTGGTGTCCAACCGACTGCGTGCGCTGCTCGTCTCGACCGTCGCGCTCGGACTGCTGGCCGCGAGCGGCTGCGCCTCCGGTGACTCCTCGAGAGCTTCGTCCGGGACGGACGCCGAAACCACCGCGTCCACACCGGCCGCGTCGTCGAGTGCGGCGCCCAGCTCGAAGCCGCCCCCGCCCGCCGAGGTGGGAGCCAACGAGCTGGGGAAGATCCCCATCCTGATGTATCACCGGATCACGCCCGACCCGAAGAGCGTCTACGACCGCACCCCCGAAGCGTTCCGGGCCGAGCTACGGCGGCTGGCCGAGGAGAACTACGTTCCGATCACCACGGCCGACTACGCCACGGGCCGGATCGACACACCTGCGGGCACCCATCCGGTCGTGCTGACCTTCGACGACGCCTCGACCAGCCAGTTCCGGCTCGACTCCTCGGGAGAACCCGCGGCGAACACCGCCGTGGCCATCATGCGCGAAGTGGCCGCACAGCACCCGGGTTTCCGAGCAACCGCCTCGTTCTACATCACCACTCCGCCCTTCGGCGGCAACGACGTCGCCCGGAGCCTGCGCTGGTTGCACGAACACGGTTTCGAGTTGGGCAACCACACGCTGGACCACCCCACGCTCTCCTCGGAGTCACCGTCCGAGGTGCGGCACCAGATCGCCGGACTGCGGCGGCGAATCACCGAGGCGACGCCCGACGCGGAGGTCAGCACCATCGCGTTACCGCACGGGGTACATCCCGACCGGGAAGAACTGGCCCGCTCCGGTGAGTCCGAAGGCGTCCGGTACGAGCACGACGCGGTGCTGCTGGTCGGCGCCAGGCCCGCCCCGGCACCGTTCACGCGGCGTTTCGACCCGCTCAACGTTCCCCGGATCCGCTCGCAGGGCGGCAGCGGTGACTCCGCGAAGTTCGGCTCGACGGTGTGGTTGGACAAACTCGCGGCCAACCCCTCCGCACGCTACACCTCCGACGGTGATCCCGACGTGATCTCCTACCCCTCGGACAGCTCCCGGAAACCGTCGAAGCGGTACGCCGAGCGCGCCGAGAGCTATCAACCACGCGAGTGAAGCGACCACGAACCAGCCCACCACCCGAGCACCGAAACCCCACGTCAGATCGGTTCGAGCGGATCCAACTGCACACGTACGGGGCCACTGCCCCCGCGTCCCCGCCTCACCTGCGCCTCGTACAGCGCGTCGGCCAGCAGCCTGCCGTGCGCGCGATCGACCCGCAGCAGGGCCCGCTCGCGTTCGGACTCCCCCTCCGCGTCGACCTCACCCAACGGCACCGGCCCCAGGACCTCGCCGCTGCCGGGCAGCTCGACACCGTCGAGCAGCTCGTTGACCGCTTCCGGAGAACCGCCCACGGAGGCCACCCGCTTGGCGGGCGGATAACCGAGTTCGGCGCGCCCGGCGAGTTCCCGTGCCGCGTACCAGGAAGGGTCCCAACGCACCAGGGCCTGCACCGGTGGTAGCTCGGATTCGGCCAATACCACCACACGTCCGCCGCTGTCCGAGGGACGTACCAGGGTCGCGGCGGCGAACCAACGGCGAAGTGCCTGTTCACCCGCTCGCAGCTCGGGACGGGACAGCATGGCTCGCGCGTCCAGCAGCAACGCCGCACCGTAGCCACCCGCCGCCACCGGCTCGACCCCGGGGGTGGCGACCACCAACGCGGGAGCCTCGGGAACACGATCCAGCACCTCGTTACCACCCGAGGTCCGCACGGTCACCCCACCGAAAGCCTTCCCCAGCTCCTCCGCGGTACGGGCCGCACCGATCACGATGGCGCGCAGCCGGTCGGTTCCGCAGTTCACACACCGAAAAGCGTGCTCGATCGCGCCGCACCAACGGCAGGAGGGCGGTCGCGCGGTATCGCCCGTCCCGACGGGAACCGCCAGCGGGCCGGCGCACTTCCGGCACGTGGCTCGTTCACCGCACCTGGCACAGCCCAGCGCGGGCATGTATCCCCGCCGCGGGACCTGCACCAGCACCGGGGTGCCGTTCCGCAACGCCTGCCTGGCCGCCTGGAAGGCGATCGAGGGAAGCCGCGCGGAACGGATGGTGGGGTCCCTGGCGAGTTGCGCGTCGTCCTCTCCGATGGCGGTCACCCGGGGCGCGGCGGAACGCACCTCGGTCCGCCCCGCTACTATCTCGCCCGCCCAGCCCGACTCGACCAGCATCTCCGCCTCCGCCGTGCGCGCGAAGCCGCCGATCAACAGCGCGGCCCCTGTCGAGTGGGCGCGATGGGTCAACACGTCCCGGACGTGCGGATAGGGCGCGGTCGGGTAGAGATGCTGGTCGTCGCCGTCGTCCCAGACGACCACCAGCCCCAACGGGGGCACCACCGGTGCGAACATCGCCGCGCGGGTGCCCACCACGATCCGCACGTCACCGCGCCGCACGGCCAGCCAGCGGCGGTAGCGCTCGGCCTGCCCCAGTTCGGAGGACAGCGAGACCACGCGCCGGTCACCCAGCAACGCGGCACAGGACTTCGTCAGCCGAGCCAGATCGCGGTGGTCGGGCACCACCAGGATCGCCGAGCGCCGTTCGGAAGCCGCCGCGGCGGCGAGTTCCGCCAGCCTGTTCGACCAGTCCTCATCGGGCAGTGACTGCCACACGGCACGAGCGGGTTTACCCTCCCGTACCGCCCGAAGGAACGCCGCGCCGTGACCGTACCGGGACCAGGCGGCACTGTCGGGCGGCGACGGTGACTCACTCGGCCTGGCCGCGACGGCTTCGTTCTCCACCCTGGCGTGTCGCGGTGGTACGGCCAACCGCGCCACGTCGTTCAGGGTGCCCGCGTAGCGACGGGCGACCGCGCGGACCAGTTCGAGCAGCTCCCCGACCAGCACCGGCTCGGACGAGACGACCCGCTGCAGCCAGGCCAACCTGCCCGCGTAGTCCGACTCGGCGACCCGTTCCAGCAGGAAACCGTCCAGCAACCGGCCGTTGAACCGCACGCGTACCCGGCAGCCCGGCACGGCGTCGGTGTCGAAACGACTCGGCACCAGGTAGTCGAACGGCCGATCGAGATGATGCGGCGACACGTCGACGAGCACCCGGGCGACCGGAAGTTCGACGGCGGGCCCGGTGGACCGATCACGGGATCCGGAACCGGAACCGCCCTTGGATCGGGCGCGTTCACCCCCGGTTGCCGACACGTCCACCTCCCGACACGCGCCCGTCGCGGGGCGCCGCTACCGACCGACAAGCCACTCTATCGGTTTTCGGCACGTGCTGTTCGGCACACACGGCGACGCTTCGGGCCGGCTACACCCGAACCTCGAGCACCGAACGAATCCCGCCACCGGAGCACTTCTAGTATTGACGGGCGAACGGTCGCGCCGGTTCGGACGTTTCGGTCGACGTCCGTGCGCCACCTCCCACGGTTCACCCCGCTGACGGGCCGAAAGGAAGCCGAGTGTTCCACGTCGTCTTCTACCATCCCGAGATTCCCGGAAACACCGGGAACGCGATCCGAATGGTCGCGGGCACGGGCAGCGCACTGCACCTGATCGAACCGCTGGGGTTCCGGGTCACCGACGCGGATCTGAAACGCGCCGGGCTGGACTATCACGACAAGGCGGTGCTGCGAGTGCATCCTGACCTGGAATCCGCGTGGGGGGCGATCCGACCGAGGAGGATCATCGCGTTCACCGTCCAGGCCGAGCGATCGTACGAGACGGTCGACTACCGTCCCGACGACGTGCTGCTGTTCGGCCCCGAATCGGTCGGTCTGCCCGAGGGGGTGCTGCCGTCCGAACCCGAGACGAGCCGGGTACGCATCCCGATGGTGCCGGGAATCCGCTCGATGAACCTGGCCAACTCGGCGGCCGTGGCGGTGTACGAAGCATGGCGGCAACAGGGCTTCGCCTAGGAAAGCAGGACTCCGTCGGGACGCCCGACGCGGGCACGGGTGGCGAAACCTCTCGATCGGGTTACTGGTCACGTGTACAGCATGGTCGCGGAGCCGGCCCGTGAGTCGGCGCCTCGCTCAAAGTCGCTTCCCGACGGCGGTCTCGGCGGCGGCGATTTCGCGAGAAATTGACGGTCCACGACGGCTGCGTGGCCGCAGCTCTGTCAATTTCCCACGAAATTGCCAGCAATTTCCCACGAAATCGCCGGGACACTTCGGCTCGGTGGCGAACCTCACCACCCCCGCGGGGCGAACCCCGACCACTTACGCAATCGGCACCGCCGCGGGTTCTCGCGTGCGACTCTCGTGAGGACGGCCCCGACGTTGTGTAGGTCGCTACCCGATGTCGGGGCACCCGCAGCGAGAGTCGTGCGCGAGGTTCCGCCACAGCAGCCCCAAGCCAAGAACCCCTGATT